>SLIG01000068.1 GCA_007135755.1 Cyanobium sp. | reverse complement strand
TCTTCCTTGAGCTCCTCGCTGAGGCGGTCCTGGGGAGCGAGGGTGAAGCCGTCGGGGAGCATCACCACCGCTCCCACATTCAGACCGGTGGGGCTGCCGTCGCCGGCCACCTGCTGCACGGAGGTGTCGTAGGGGATCTCCACCACCGCCTTGAACACGGTGTCGGGGAACACCGCCTGGGGAACCTCCACGCGGGTGGCCATCTTGGCCAGGTGACAGTTGGCGCAGACGATCTTGCCGGTGGCTTCACGGGGGCTGTCGTAGTTCTGCTGCGCCCAGAAGGGGTAGGCCCAGGTTGGGGTGGCTGCGGCGAGCAGCACAGCGACGGCCAGGGCGGCACCGGCCAGGGGCCGCAGCAGGGGAAGGGGGAACGACATCCGGAAGGACGAAAGGGAGGCGCGCATCGGGAGGGGGGCAGTGGAGGGGCGGATCAGCAGGGGGAGATCAGGCCCACCAGGGCTTGTCACCGGTGCGGAAATCGGTTTCGGTCCACTGGCTGAGGAACACGTTGTCGTTCTCCACCGTCACGTGGGCCAGGGCCAGGGAGAGAGGCGCGGGGCCGCGCACCACCTTGCCGGTGGCGTCGTACTGGGAGCCGTGGCAGGGGCAGATGAACTTGTTGGCCCCGCTGCTCCAGGGCACCACACAGCCCAGGTGGGTGCAGATGGCGTTGATGCCGTAGCTGCCGATGGCGTCACTGCCTTCCACGATCAGGTAGGTGGGATCCCCCTTGAGTCCCTGCACCAGGCTGCGGTCGCCCTCGGGATGACCACTCAGCCAGCCGCTGGCGGTGACGGGATTGCCCAGCTCGTCCTTGGCGGTGGTGCCGCCGCCGGAGCCTGCGGCCCGGGGCGGAATGAAGTAGTTCACCACGGGGTAGAGGGCGCCGAGGGCGACACCGGTGACGGACCCGAAGGTGAGCAGATTCATGAACTGCCGACGACCCATCCCGGGCACATCACCACTTGAGGCGCTCGCTGGAATCTGGGTCATGCGGAGCTGCTCCTTGGAGCCACGGCAAGGTGCGTGCCACCTTAAGACGCGCCCCGCCCCCGCCCGTGGCCAGCGATCGCCGCGATGACCCGTCCGCCGAGGCCGCCGTTCCCCTCAGCGGCTCGGAACTGATCGCCGTGCTGCGGGAGCGCTGGCAGGCCTCCTACGACCTCCAGCTGGTGCAGCGCCGGGGGCGTCTCTACCTGCAGGTGATGTGGGCCTATCTGGAGCAGCAGTCATTTCCGCTCAGCCCGGACGACTACGCCCGGCGGCTGGAGGAGGTGGCGGTCCTGCTCAACGGCATGGGCTCGGCCGCCCAGGTGCGCCACTGGCTGCGCACCACCAGAGGCAAGCCGCGGCTGGGCCGCGCCCTCACCCTGGCCCTGGAGCTGCCTCCCGGCCGCTCCGCGGAATTTCTGCTCTAGGGCTGGGATGGGCTCGATGCACCCTCGTTGAGGAGTACAGGGGGTGCGGGCCGGTCCTGGAGGTGTTACCAAGCGTTCCGGGTCCATTCCCGATCCCAGCCCTTCCCCTGTTCCGGCGCCCCCATGAGCGACACCAGGTGTCATCCCAGCTGCGGCCCCAGTGGCTGGCTCGGCAGCTCCGGGGCCGCCCTGGCGATCCTGTCACTGCTGATGGCCGTGCCGGCGCAGGCTGCCCGCTTTGAGGCCATCTGCGGTGACAGTCGCTGCAGGATCGAGATCAGCGAGAGCGGCTTTGCAGGGCCTGCCGGCCTCATCCCCGCCAACCGCATCGCGCAGTGGAATGCGCTGGGCTGGAAAAACCACAATGCGCTGGTCTCGTCCCTCGGGGCGACAGGAGGCGCTGTCACCGGAACGGTCGTGGGGGCCCTGGCCTCATGCTGGACACTGGTTGCCTGCCCGTTCGGGATCCTCGCGGGTGCCGTGATCGGCGGTGTCGCCGGCTCGCGCGCCGGAAAGACGGCCGACTACCGGTTTTCCGTGGAGGGCTATGACGCCAGCGGCCGGAAGCTCACCGAGACCTTCCGGTTCATCAACGCCGAACCTGTGCCGGATCTGGTGGAGACCCTCACGAGGGTCTCCGGTCTGGAGATGGGGGAGCAACGGGAGGTGGCCATCAGCGCGCCCGAACCCCCGGCACCCCGGCCGTCCCGCCCAGCTCCGGCACGCACGCCCACACCCGCAGTCCGGCGCCCCCAGGCTCCAGCGCCGGTGCCAGCCCCCCTGCCGATGGCCGCCCCACCCCTGGGGCTGACGGAATCGCCGACGCTGCAGGATCCCCAGCCCGAAATGCCAATCCTCTACGACGCCATTGATCCCTATCAGGGCACACCGCTGTTTCCCTGAGCAGCAGGCCGCAGGCGCTCCACCAGGGCCACCAGGGCAACACCCACCAGGAACAGGCCGGTGATCGCTCCGCTCAGCAGCAGCATCGTCACCGGGTCGGTGGAGGGGGTGAGCACGGCACCGGAGACGGCGGAGAGCAGCACCACCCAGCGCCAGCCGGCCAGCATCGCCCGGGCCCGGATCAGGCCCAGGGCGCCGAGGATGAGTTGCAGCACGGGCAGCTGGAAGGCCAGCGCCGTGGCCACCATCAGCAGCAGCACGAAGTCGAGGTAGCGCTCGATCGACCAGCTCGGCTCCACCACATCGGCGCCGTAGCTCACCAGGAAGCGCAGGGCGGCCGGCACCAGTGCCCACCAGGCGAAGGCCAGGCCGGCCGCGAACAGCAGTGCCGAGCCCGCCACCGCCGGGGCCACCAGGCGGCGCTCGCGCCGGTTGAGGCCGGGAAGCACGAAGGCAAGGATCTCGTAGAGCACCCAGGGCAGGGCCAGGGTGAGGCCGCTGTAGCCAGCCACCTTGAGCGACACGAACAGGAACTCGCCCGGCGCCAGCTGCAGGAAGCGAATGCCCTCCGCCGGCATCTCCAGCAGCCGCACCAGGGGCTTCACCACCACCAGACAGGCCGCCGCGGCCACCACCACCGCCAGCAGGCTGCGCAGCACGCGGCGGCGCAGTTCCTCGAGGTGATCCACCAGGCTCATCTCCACCTCGCCGGGAAACTCCTCCGATGGCGCCACCCGGATCGGGGCTGGGGCCGGCAGGGGGGTGGCGGCAGCTGTGCTGCCGCCGGGATCGGCGGGGGTCGGGGGAGGGCTGGTCATGGCTGCCGCGGGGGGAGCAGGCGGAGGGCGCGCTGGGGTTCACCCCAGAGCACCTCGCCGCCACGGTGGCGCACCGTGCCCGGCGCTGCGCCGGGGATGCGCTGCAGCTGCTCCACCGGCACCATCACCACCGGCACCCGGCCGCTGCCCCGGCCCCGGCTGAAATGGGCGGCCAGGTCGGCGGCGCTCTGCAGATCGCTATCGCCGGCGGGGGCGGCGGAACTCTTGAGCACCACGTGGCTGCCGGGCAGTTCCTGGGCGTGGAACCAGAGATCGCCGCGGCGGGCCTGGCGGAAGGCGATCCACTCGTTCTGGCGGTGGTTGCGGCCCACCTGAAGGGGCAGGCCCGAGGCCGTGTGCAGCTCAAGGGGCTGGGGTCCCGTGGATGGCTTGCCGCCCGCCGCCGGCCGCCGCTGCCCGGCGGCGGCGGCCGTCTCACCCAGCAGCTGATGGAATTCCGCGGCGATCAGGTCCAGATGTTCCAGGGAGTCAGCCTGCTCCAGAAAGGTGAGGCTGGCCGCGATCGCCTCCTGGCGCTGGCGGTGCACCTCCAGCCGGGCCTCGATCGCCGCCTGGGAGCGGCGCAGCTTGCGGGCCTTGCGGTAGAGCTTCTGGGCTTCGTCGATGCAGCTGCGCTCGGGCTGACGCTGGCTGAGCAGGGCATCGGCCCGGCGCTGGAGCCCCTCGCTGGCGGGAATGGCGGCCAGCAGGGCCTCCTGCTCCTGCCGCTGGCGCTGGTTGCGCTGTTGCAGGCGCTCCAGCTGCTGGAGCAGCTGCAGGCGCCGTTGCTGCAGCGCGGCCGCCGCCAGGTGGTCGCCGTAATAGGTCGCCAGGGCTCTGTTGATCGGCAGCGCGGTGGCGGAGGTGCCGGCCGGCTCACCACCAGCGGGGCCGCCCGGCTCCCAGCAGGCATAGCCGTCGCCCCGGCGCTGCCAGCGGAAGCGGTCGAGGGCCAGGGCCTCCAGCCAGGCGCACCAGTGCCCCCAGAGCTGCTGCCACTGGCGGTCGCTGAGCTCAGTCACCGGCTGTTCCAGCCACTCCGCCGGTGCCAGCTGCCCGGCCAGGGCCGGACTGATGCCCTGGTAGGCCTCGCGCAGGGCCCGCGCCAGCGGCACGGGCAGCAGCCGCAGGCGGCGCTGCCAACTCTCGAAGCTTTCCTGGCGGCTGGGGGGATCGCCGGCCAGGGGCGGCGGCGGCAGGTAGGGGTCACCGGTGCCGATCGGCCGCAGCCGCGACTGGCTGGCTTTCACCTGCCGTGCGAGGGCCACCACCTGCCGCTGCTCGTCAAGCAGAAACAAATTGCTGTGGCGGCCCATCAGTTCCACCACCAGCCAGCGCTGCACCGCTTCCCCGGGGCGGCGGGCAAAGCCCAGCTCCACCACCCGCTCCCAGCCGCTCTGGCGGAGCTGGATCAGGGCCAGACCGCGCAGCCCGTGCTGCAGCTGCTGGGCCAGGGTGCTGCCGTCACCCTGACGCGGCGGCGGGTCGATGGCGTGCATCCGTGCCGCCTCGGCCTGCCAGCTCAGTTCCAGCCAGGTGATCCCCTGCAGGTGACGCAGGCCGATCTGCAGGCTGCAGGGGCTGGCCTGCTGGGCCTTCTCGAAGCGGCTGGGCAGCAGCAGAGGCCGCCATTCCGCCAGCACGGCCCGCAGGCTGGTGAGATCCATCGGCTGCAGCCTGCCCATGTCCTGCGCCGGTCGCCGTGCCGGCAAGCCCCACACCGGCCCCTACTCTGCAGCCCCGCCGTGCAGGAGTGATGGCCCGTCTCACCGTGATCACCGGCCCCAGCGGTGTGGGCAAGGGCACCCTGGTGCGCCGGCTGCTGAACCGTCATCCCGAGATCTGGCTGTCGGTGTCCGCCACCACGAGGGCACCGCGGGCGGGCGAGGTGGAGGGGGAGAGCTATTTCTTCCTCAGCCGGGAGGACTTCGAGCGGCAGGTCCGCGACGGCGGTTTTCTGGAGTGGGCCGAGTTCGCCGGCAACCTCTACGGCACTCCCCGCCAGCCGGTGGAGCGCCAGCTCGCCCAGGGCCGGCCGGTGCTGCTGGAGATTGAGCTGGAAGGAGCCCGGCAGGTGCGGCGCACGTTCCCGGCCGGCCGTCAGCTGTTCATCAAGCCCCCCAGCCTGGAGGAGCTGGAGCGCCGGATCCGCGGGCGTGGCAGCGACAGCGAGGGGGCCATCCGCTGCCGGCTGGAGCGGGCCCGGGTTGAACTGGCGGCTGAGGCGGAATTCGATGCGGTGCTGGTGAACGCCGATCTGGGGGAGGCCTGCGAGCAACTGGAGCGGCTGATGGACCTGGACAGCAAAAAGCCCCCCGGAGGAGGGCTTTCGTCCGCCGGTCAGCTGGACTGAACGGGGTCTTGCTGGTCTGGCCGGGTCCTGGCGGAGGTCAGCGCCAACCGCTGTTCAGAGCGGGCGCAGGATCAGGTCGGGGAAGAAGCGGAAGACCTCAATCGTGATCCCGGCCGTGAGGGTGAACCAGATGGCGGCGACAACGGGCGCAGTGGTGAGAAATTTCTTCATGATTTCAAGGGGTCAGCGGGGAGATACGGTGATTTTGGATTCGGCTTCAATCATCTTTCCGCCGGTGAACTCCTTGAAGGCGGCCAGAGGCCAGACGGCGGCGGAGAGGGTGGATTTGAACGCCAGGGGCATGTCGATCTGGATCTCCTTCATGGTGGCGTCCTTGCCTCCGCGCACGCCGATCAGGTAGCTGCGGCCGGCCCAGCCGATCGTGCCGGCGATGTACAGGAAGAGGAGGCCAGGGATCAGGAAATCACCGGCATGGCTCCAGCGACCGTCCACGATCAGGCGGGGCAGGCCGTCATCGCCGCAGAGGGCCTGGCTGTACACGTTGAAGCGGGCCTTGGCCTGGTCGTTCCTGGCGGCGGCGGCCCGCTGCTGGAAGCGGGGGCTCTCGGCGCAGGGGGTGAGACCGGCAACGGATGCATCGGCATGGGCAACCGGTGCCAGGCCGAACAGGAGGAAGGCGGAGAGCAGAACCGCGCACAGGCGGGTCATGCACAGGCGGGAAAAGATGTGGCGCATCGCGATGCAGGATGTCACTCGCAGAAGGTAAGAGCGCAGCAGCAGCCCCATGCCAACGGTTCTCGCCCTCGAAACAAGTTGTGACGAGTCGGCCGCCGCCATCGTGCGCGATCGCCAGGTGCTGGCCAGCGCGGTGGCCTCCCAGGTGGAGGAGCATGCCCGCTGGGGCGGGGTGGTGCCGGAGATCGCCTCGCGCCGCCATGTGGAGGCCCTGCCCCAGCTGATCGCGCAGGTGTGCCGGGAGAGTGGCCTGTTGCTGGCTGAGGTGGATGCCGTGGCCGCGACGGTGGCCCCGGGATTGGTGGGCGCGCTGCTGGTGGCCTCGATCACCGGCCGCACCCTGGCCCGCCTGCATGGCAAGCCTTTTCTGGGAGTGCATCACCTCGAGGGCCATCTGGCCTCGGTGCACCTGGGCGAGGCCATGCCCCCCGGTCCCCACCTGGTGCTGCTGGTGAGCGGCGGCCACACCGAGCTGGTGCGGGTGGAGGGGCCGGGTGAGGTGCGGCGCCTGGGGCGCAGTCACGACGATGCCGCCGGCGAAGCATTCGACAAGGTGGCGCGCCTGCTGGGGCTGGGCTACCCCGGCGGGCCGGCGATTCAGGAGGCGGCCAGCGGCGGTGACCCCCAGCGCTTCCGGCTGCCCCGGGGGCGGGTGTCACGGCCGGAGGGGGGCTTTCATCCCTACGACTTCAGCTTCAGTGGCCTCAAGACCGCCATGTTGCGGCTTGTGCGCAGCCTGGAGGCGGAGGGATCAACGCCCCTGCCCGTGGCGGATCTGGCGGCCAGCTTCGAGCAGGCGGTGGTGGAGGTGCTGGTGGAGCGCAGCTGCCGCTGTGCGCTCGATGAGGGCCTCACAACGCTGGTGCTGGTGGGCGGTGTGGCGGCCAACCAGCGGCTGCGCACGCTGCTGGCCGAGCGCTGCCGCCGGGACGGGTTGCAGTGGCGGGTGGCGCCGTTGGCCTATTGCACCGACAACGCCGCCATGGTGGGGGTGGCGGCCTGCGAGCGTCTGGCCAGGGGGTGCCGGAGTGCCATCGACCTGGGGGTGGCGGCGCGCCTGCCCCTGGCCCAGGCCGACAGCCTGTACGGCACCCCGCCACCGTTCTGAGCCTTTAAGTTGTGGGTGTAAGCCTCTGCCGCCATGGCCTCTGCCGACCAGGATGGGTCCCTTGGGCCGGCCACCGTTGCGCCCCAGGCAGGCGAGCGTGGGGTGATCGACCAGGAGAGGGTGATCGACGAGCCCTCAGGTTCCGTTCTCGACGCTGAGGCCGAACCCGTCAGCAGCACCGAATTGAACGCCTGGCGCCGCGGCTTCACGCCTCAGGCCGAGATCTGGAATGGCCGTCTGGCCATGCTCGGCCTCTCGGTGGGCCTCACCGTGCTGCTGATCGCGAGGCTGGCGGCCCGCTAGCTGGTGCGGCCCCGGAAGGCCTGGAGCAGTTCGCTGGGGCGAAGGCTCTGGGCCAGGGCCTCGCCCTGATCCACCCTGCCGGATTCCACCAGCTCCAGGAGCGACTGGTTGGCGGTCACCATGCCATCGAAACGGCTGCGCCGCATGATCTCCTCAACCTCATCGAGTTCGCCGCGCTGGATGTAGTCCTTGCAGGCGTCGGTGTTGATCAGAATGTCCTGGTAAGCGGTGCGATCTCCATCGGTGGTCCTGATCAGGCCCTGGGCGATCACGGCCAGCAACGACTCCGAAACGGCCTGACGCACGCTGTCCTGCTCATTGGGGGAGTGCATGCCGAGCACTCGCTCCACTGTCTTGATGGCGGAATTGGTGTGCAGCGTGCCGAACACCAGCTGGCCCGTCTGGGAGGCCTCGATGGCGGTGGCCAGGGTGAGGCGGTCGCGGATCTCGCCGATCAGGATCACGTCGGGGTCTTCCCGCATCGAGGCGCGCAGCGCGTTGTGGAATTCCAGCGTGTGCTGGCCCACCTGGCGCTGGCGGATCAGCGACTCGGCGCTGGTGTGCACGTATTCGATCGGATCCTCGATCGTGACCACATGCCGGTACATGTTGCGGTTGATCCAGTTGATCATCGCCGCCAGGGTGGTGGTTTTCCCGCAGCCGGTGGGGCCTGTCACCAGCACCATCCCCTTGGGCCGGGTGCAGAGCTCCCGGAGCACGGCCGGCATCCCCAGATCGTCAAGGGTGGGAACGTGGTGCGGGATCAGGCGCAGCACCATGGCCGGTCCGCGGTGGGTGTCGAGCAGGTTGATCCGCACCCGCGCGAAGGGAAAGCTGTGGGAGCCATCGAACTCCTTCTGCCGGTAGAAGGCCTCGATCTCGTCCGGGCTGAGGATCTCGCGCAGCCAGCGGTGGAACAGCTCAGCGTCGGCGAGGGGCCAGCCGGTGCGCACCATGGTGCCCTGGGAGCGGTAGCGGGGTTCCTCGCCCACGCCCAGATGCACGTCGGAGTACTCGCGCTCATGGGCCAGGCGCACGAGCGCTTCCAACGTGGCGGGTTGCTCGGGGAAGGCCGCCGCCGTGGCCGGCAGCGGCGGCGGCGGCGGGGGAGAGTGGGGAATCGGCGAGGGGGGCGGCAGCGGCGCGGTGGTCATCGGGCGTCACCGAAGGTGCATCCAGCTTCGCCAGTCAGGCCTGTTCTGTCAGCCTGGGATGCTCCGGCTCTGATGTGCTCCGTAGGATCCGCCGACCCGCTGCCGCTTGCTGACGGTGCCTGAGCCCCTGGTCACAATCGTGCTCGGCACCCGGCCGGAGGCGATCAAGCTGGCGCCCGTGATCCGGGCCTTTCAGGCGGCGAGCGATTTCCGCACCCGCGTTGTGCTCACCGGCCAGCACCGCGAGATGGTGAGCCAGGTGATGCAGCTGTTCGACCTGGCGGCCGACCATGACCTGGCGCTGATGGCGCCGAAGCAGACCCTCACCCACATCACCTGTGCGGCCCTGCAGGGTCTGAAGGACGAGTTCAGCCTTCACCGGCCCGACCTGGTGCTGGTGCAGGGGGACACCAGCACCGCCTTCGCGTCGGCCCTGGCCGCCTTCTACGAGCAGATCCCCGTGGGCCATGTGGAGGCGGGTCTGCGCACCGACAACCTGCACGACCCCTTTCCGGAGGAGGCCAACCGGCGGCTGATCTCCCAGCTGGCGCAGCTGCACTTCGCCCCCACCGAGCGCTCGGCGGCCAACTGCCGCGCCTCCGGCGTGGTGGGTGAGGTGCTGGTCACCGGCAACACGGTGATCGACGCCCTGCTGCAGATGGCGGAGCGGGCCCCGGCCTACGACCTCCCCGGCCTCGACTGGCAGGCCCAGCGCGTTGTCCTGGCCACGGTGCACCGCAGGGAGAACTGGGGCGAGCGGCTGGCGGAGATCGGCCAGGGATTTCTGCAGCTGCTGGAGCGCTTTCCCGACACGGCCCTGCTGCTGCCCCTGCACCGCAACCCCACCGTGCGCGAGCCCCTGCAGGCGCTGCTGGGCAGCCACCCCCGCGCCTTCCTCACCGAACCACTCGACTACGACCAGTTGGTGGCTGCGATGCGCGGTTGCACCCTGGTGCTCACCGATTCCGGCGGCCTGCAGGAGGAGGCGCCGGCCCTGGGCAAGCCGGTGCTGGTGCTCCGCCGCACCACCGAGCGCCCCGAGGCGGTGGAGGCGGGCACGGCGAGGCTGATCGGCACCGCCACCGCCGACATCTGCGCCGAGGCCAGCCGCCTGCTCAGCGAGCCCGAGGCCTACGAGGCCATGGCCCGTGCCCACAACCCCTTTGGCGACGGCCAGGCCAGTGGCCGCATCGTGGCCGCGGCCCGGCGTTTCCTGGCCCTCTCCTGAACCCTGCCCTGGGCCTCCAGGGCAGGGTTCAGCGTTGTCGCCGCGACCAGGGCGGCAGATCGATGAACACCCGTGTGCCTGCCTCAAGGCCCGAGAGGATCTGGGTGTCGCGGCCGCTGCTGATGCCCAGCTCCACGGGCTGGAAGCGTGGTTGGCGGTCGGCATCCACCAGCAGCACGCCGGGCCGGCCGTCTTCGGTGACGATCGCCACGGTTGGCACCAGCGTCTGGGCCTGCACGGCCCCGGTCTGGAAGCCCACATCGGCCGTCATGCCGATGCGCAGCTCCGCGGGGCGCTCCGGGAAATCGAGGTACACATCAAAGGAGGTGACGTTGTTCAGCTTCACGGCCCGCGGTGTGATCCGCTTCACCCGGGCGGGGAAGCTGCGTTCGGGAAAGGCATCCACGCGCACCTGGGCCTCCTGCCCCACCGCGATCCGGGCGATGTCGCTTTCGGGCACCTTGGCCACCACTTCCAGGCCCTGGGAGAGCTCCACGATCGAGGAACTGGTGGCGCCGGCCACGGCGGCGGCCGTGGTGGTGGGGGTGACGAAGGAACCGGGATCGGCGAAGCGCTGGGTGATCACCCCGCCAAAGGGGGCGCGCACCACCAGATCGGCCTGCTCCACCCGGAGGGCTTCGATCCGCTGGCGGGCCGCCTGCATCGCGGCCAGGTCCACCTCGAAGCTGCTGCGCACGGCGTTGAAGTCGCTGAGGCTGATGGCGCCCTGACGAAACAGCCCCTCATTGCGCTCCACCTCGCTGCGGCTGCGGATCAGCTGGGCTTCGGTGGAGCGCAGCTGGGCCTGCAGTTCGCTGAGGCGTTGTTCCAGATCGCCGGAATCCATGCGGGCCAGGGGCTGGCCGCTGCGCACCAGGTCACCCTCCTCCACGAACAGTTCCTCCAGCACCCCCTGGCGCCGGGGACTGACATTCACCCGCTGTTCGGCCTCCAGCTCCCCCGAGGCGTTCACAACGCCCGGCAGCTCGCCGGAGCTGGCCAGCACGGTGAAGGGGCCCAGGTCACCCTGGCGGCTGCTGCGCTGGCGTTGCCACAGCCCCACCCCGGCCACCACCACCAGCACTGCGGCAAGAGCCGCCCACAGGCGCCGCTGACGCCAGGGTGGCGGCGGCTGGGGCGGCCGCAGGGGCGCTTCGCCGGCACGCGGGCTGGCGCCGGGGCTGGCGGGCGGGGCGCTGGGATTGGGGCTGGGCGCCACCTCGGGCAGGGGGGTGCGGGAGGGAATCGGGCTGGTTGAGACTGATCCCAGTTTCGCGGTTGCGTTCCCGGGGCGGCGAGCTGCGCCCCCGCCGGTTCGGCACTCCGTAGATTCCAGCGATGCTCAAAGCCGGAATCGTCGGGTTGCCCAACGTGGGCAAATCCACCCTGTTCAATGCCCTGGTGGCCAACGCCCAGGCGGAGGCCGCCAACTATCCCTTCTGCACCATCGAGCCCAACTCGGGGGTGGTGTCGGTGCCCGATCCCCGCCTGGTGCGGCTGGCGGCCCTCAGCTCCAGCAGGGAGATCATCCCCACCCGGGTGGAGTTCGTGGACATCGCCGGGCTGGTGAAGGGGGCCAGCCAGGGGGAGGGGCTGGGCAACAAGTTCCTGGCCAACATCCGCGAAGTGGACGCGATCGTGCACGTGGTGCGCTGCTTCGAGAACGACGACGTGATCCATGTGGCCGGGTCGGTGGATCCGGTGCGCGACGCCGAGGTGATCAACCTGGAGCTGGCTCTGGCCGATCTGGCCCAGGTGGAGAAGCGGCGCGAGCGGCTTAGAAAGCTGGTGCGCACCAGCAAGGAGGCCCAGGCCGAGGATGCCGCCCTGGAGCGGATTCAGGCGGTGCTGGAGGCCGGTGCTGCGGCCCGCACGGTGACCCTCAGCGATGAGGAGGCGGCGATGGTGAAGCCCCTCGGGCTGCTCACCGCCAAGCCGATCATCTACGCCACCAACGTCAGCGAGGATGATCTCGCTGCCGGCAATGCCCACTGCGAGCAGGTGGTGGCCCTGGCTGAAAAGGAAGGGGCTGGCACGGTGCGGATCTCGGCCCAGGTGGAGGCCGAACTGATCGAGCTGCCCGAGGAGGAGCGTGCTGAATTCCTGGCCGGCCTGGGGGTGCAGGAGGGCGGGCTGCAGAGCCTGATCCGCGCCACCTACAGCCTGCTCGGCCTGCGCACCTACTTCACCACCGGCGAGAAGGAAACCCGCGCCTGGACGATCAGGGCCGGCATGACCGCCCCGCAGGCCGCCGGCGTGATTCACACCGACTTCGAGCGGGGCTTCATTCGCGCTCAGACGATCGGCACCGAGCAGCTGCTGGAGGCGGGCTCCCTGGCCGAAGCGCGCAACCGGGGCTGGCTGCGGGCCGAGGGCAAGGAGTATGTGGTGGACGAGGGCGACGTGATGGAGTTCCTGTTCAACGTGTGATGCTGGAGTCAGCCGCCACCGCCGGGATGACCTCACCGCAGCCCGCCCAGCAGCCTCCCCACGCCCCCGAGGCCGCCACGGGCCCCAGCCATCCCGAGCACGGCCACGACTTCGACGTGCAGAAGGAGCTGCACCGCCGCATCCGCAACGATCCCGACTACGACGACTGGGAGTACGGCACCGAGCCGCTGCCCCATGAGGCCTGGGTCAAGCGCTCGGCGGGCGATCGCCCCGGCGGTGGTTCAGCGGACTGATCAGCTCAGGGGGATCTGCCGCGGCCTGATTCGCCGCACCAGCAGCAGCCCGGCAACGCAGAGCCCGGCCATCACCAGCCAGAGGCCGGCGCCATGCCCCTGGCCATCCAGCGCCAGGCCCGCCAGCAGCGGAGCCGTGAGCGCACTGATGGCGAAACACTGGGAGAACAGGGCCATCGCCACGCCCTGGTGCTCCTCCGGCGAGATCTCGATCACCGCCTCGGTGGCGATGGGCAGAAAGGCGGCCTGGCCCACGGCCAGGGGCACCTGGGCCAGCACCACCACCCATACCCCGCCCTCCAGCAGCGCCGACAACGACAGCAGGGCTGTGCCCAGGGCAAAGCTCACCAGGCTGAGACCCAGACCCGCGGCCACCGGCCGGCGCGCCAGGGCCTGGCCCAGCGGCCATTGGATCAGCACCAGCAGCCCCAGCTGCAGGCCGATCAGCAGCGCTCCCAGGCTCTCGGGCAGGGCCCCGCGGCGCAGGCCGCCGCGCACCAGATCCAGCGGCAGGGCGCTCTGCATCAGGGCCGGCAGGGAGGTGGCCAGCAGCGCGATCGCCAGCACCGGCAGCAGCCTCGCCAGCCAGGGCCCCCAGCGGCGGGCGTCCGCACTGGCCGGCCGGCGGTGGGGATCGGGCAGGGGGCGCAGCAGCAGCAGCACCACCATGGCGATCAGGCAGAGGATGTCCAGCAGGTACACGCCCCGCAGGCGACCCAGGGCGGCCAGAGCCGCCCCCAGCAGCGCCCCGGTGGCGATTCCGGTGGCGTCGGCGCTGCGCACCAGCGCAAAGCCCCGGCCCGAGGGGATGGGAGACGGGCCACGGGCGCAGCTCAGGGGAACCGCCAGCTCGATCGCTGGCCAGTAGAAGCCCATGGCGATTCCCAGCAGCAGCTGCCCGAGCAGGTAGCCGGGAAAGGCCCGGGCGGCGAACAGGGTGGCATCGGCCGCCAATGAGAGCAGGGCCGCCAGCAGCACCGGCAGCGAGCAGTTCAGCCCCCAGTCGAGCAGCAGGCCGCAGAGGAAGCGCCCCACGGTGCCGGCCAGGGCCGCCAGGGCCAGTCCCTGGGTCACGCTGGTGGCGCTGAAGGCCTCCTGGTGAAACACCATGGGGGTGAGATAGAGCACACCGCCGGCTCCCACCGAGCCCACCAGCCTCAGCACGGCCACCTCCCGCAGGGCGGGGGGAAACTGGGTGCACCAGGTCCAGATCCCCGCGGCCCAGGTCAGTCCACCGCGTTCCCGCTCACACGCCCTTGTCAAACTGCCGTCGCCTGTCCGGGTTGATCGCCAGTCTGCTGGTGCTGCTGTGCGCCTGGCGGCCGCCACCGGCCCCGGCGGCGGAGGAGCTGGTGGTTCGCTTCGATGGCCTGGAGCTGCCCATCGACCTCGACGCGCTGGAGGCCTGGAGCCGGGATCCGGCCCGGCTCCGGGACGACCAGGACACCTGGCTGAACCTGCTCGATGACCGCTCCCGCTCCGGTCTGATCCGCCTGTTGCAGGCACCCCTGCTCCAGGACCGCAGCTTTGCCACGGAGTTGCTCGGCAGCTGGAGTGGGGAACAGGTGCTGCGGCAGGTGGGGGGTCTGCTCACCGGCCCGCAAGGCGTGAGCACGGGCCCTCTGTTGCTGGTCAGCCTGCAGCGGCTGTTCGAGCGGCAGGCGTCGGTGACGGCCCTGGATCTCCTGCGTGAGCTGCCGGTTCAGCAGGTGACGCTGGAGGTGGATGGGCTGCTGGCCCTGGCGCAGCACTGGCGCGGGCAGTTGCAGCACCAGAAGCGTGCCATGGCGGAGCTCCGCCGCCTGCCCCTGCCCGTGCGTCAGTCCCAACCCCTGCTGGTGGGGCGGCCGCGCAGCGGCCAGCCAGCCCTGCCCCGCCGGCTGGAACTCCCGGTGGCCCATCGCTCCGCGCCGCTGCCGATCGATCTCTGGGTGTCGCTGGGCTCCCCCCGCGCTGAGCCCGAGCCCTGGCTGCTGCTGATGCCGGGGCTGGGGGGCAGCAGCAGTCAGCTCAACTGGCTGGCCTCCGCCCTGGCCGAGCAGGGATGGCCGGTGCTGGTTCTCGAGCACCCCGGCAGTGATGAACGGGCCGTGCAGGCCTCGCTGAGCGGCCAGGGACCGCCGCCGGGGGCGGAATCGGTGCCCCAGCGCCTGGCCGACGTGCAGGCCGTGCTCAATGCCCGCGCCGAAGGCCACCTGCCGGCACTCGGTCCTCCCGGAGCCGGGGATGCCGGCGTGGTGCTGGTGGGCCATTCCCTGGGTGGACTGGTGGCCCTGATGGCGGCTGGGCTGGTGCCGGAGGAGGGGCTCGCCGCGCGCTGCCGGCAGGCCCTGGCTTCGCTGCCGCTCACCAATGTCTCGCGGCTCCTGCAATGCCAGCTGGGGGCCATCACCGGCGACGGCTCCCCCCGCCAGGCGCGCGCCGTTCTCCGCCAGCCCCCGCTGATGGACGGCACTCCGCTGCTGGCCGTGGTGAGTTTCAACGGGTTCGGAAGCCTGCTCTGGAGCGAGCGGGGACTGGCCGATCTGCCCGTGCCGGTGCTGATGGCCGGCGGCAGCCTGGACCTGATCACCCCGCCGGTGCAGGAGCAGCTCAGCCTGCTGAGCAGCAGTCGCCATCCCCGCAGCCGGCTGGTGATCGTGGAGGGGGGCAGCCACTTCTCCCCGGTGCGACTGGAGGGCGAAAGCGAGGCCCTGTTTCGGCTTGGACAGGAGTTTGTGGGTGAAGACCCGCGGCTGGTGCAGGAGCTGTTGCTGCGTCTCACCAGTGAATTTCTCGACTCCGCCCGCCATGACGGCCTGCTCAGTCCGCAGCGCCGCCGCCACGGCGGGGTGGAGGCCAGCGTGCTCGATGCCGACGCTGCCCGTGCCTGGCAGAGCCGGCTGGCACCCCCGCCGGCCCCCCTGGGCGTGGGCAGAGCGCCAGCGCTCCGGGGCGAACCGGGGTTCCGGGGCGAACCGGCGCTCAGAAGCGGATCCTGGGATCCAGCAGGGCCACCAGCAGATCCACCACCACCGTGACCAGCACCACCAGGGCCGCCACCACCACCACGATCCCCTGCACCAGCGGGTAGTCGCGCTGGGCGATCGCCTCCTGCAGGCGGGCGGCGATGCCGGGCCAGGAGTAGGTGACCTCGATCAGCAGGGCACCCCCGATCAGCGAGGCCACCGTGATGCCGGTGATCGTGAGCACCGGCAGCAGGGCATTGGGCAGGGCATGGCGCAGCACCACCCGGGCTTCACCCAGGCCGCGGCTGCGGGCTGCCTCCACGTAGTCGGAGCCCAGGGCACGGCGTAGGTTGAGGCGCAGGGCGTTGGTGAAGATGCCGCTCAGCAGCAGCGCCAGGGTGCCGGCCGGCAGCAGCAGATGGCGGATTGTGCCGCCGAGCTGCTGCCACTGCCCCGTGGCCAGGCCGCTGCGCAGGCTGTCGAGCAGGTAGAAGCCGCTGCCCTGGGGCGGCAGCAGGGTGGGCGGGAAGCGGCCTCCCACCGGCAGCCAGCCCAGCCACACCGCGAAGATCAGCTGCACCACCATCGCCGCCCAGAACGGGGGCAGGGCATAGGTGCCGATGCCGTAGAGCCGGCCACTGAGATCGAGCTTGCCCTCGGGCCGGGCGATGCCGGAAAAGCCCACGGCCAGCCCCAGCAGGGCGGCCAGCAGCAGGGCCGTGAGCCCCAGTTCCATGCTCGCCGGCAGGCTCTGGCCGATGATCCGGCCCACCGGTTCCTGGCTGTTGAGCGATTCGCCCAGATCGCCCCGCAGCAGATCCACCAGAAACTGGCCGTACTGCTGGGGCAGGGGCTGATCCAGCCCCAGCTGGCTGCGCAGGGCCGCCCGGGTGGCTTCCGGCGCGCGGGTGCCCAGCACCGCATCCACCGGATCGCCGGGGGCCACCCGCAGCAGCAGAAACACCAGGCTGGCGATCAGCCACAGCATCACCGGCACCAGGGCCAGGCGGGCCGCCAGGTAGCGGACCAGGGCGCGGCGACGGCTCATGGCAGGCGCTGCAGATCCTGCAGCAGCAGCCGGCCGTTGCCGTCGAAGCGGGGCGTGGCCAGGCCGGGCTGGGCCCAGGCCCGAGGCGTCACCAGCCACAGGGGCAGGTAAGGCGCTGCCGCGGCGGTGCGCTCCTCGATGCGCTGCAGCAGCTCCAGGCGTTCAGCGCCGGCAAGCGCCTCGCTGCGCAACAGCTCCTCCTGCAGCCCAGGGGCGGTCCAGAAACTGCCGCTCAGGGCGCTTTCACCCCTGAGGCAGTGCTCGCCCTCGGCTTCGCTGCAGCTGAGCAGGGGAAACAGGTAGGCCTCCGGATCGCGTACCGCGCCGCGCCAGTCGAGCATGACCGCTGCGAAGGCCCCCTCGCCCAGCTGCCGGTACACGGTGGTGGATTCCATGCCGTTGGGCTGCAGCACGATGCAGTCGCCCAGATCGCGGGCCAGCTGGGCCTGCCAGGTGAGCACCATCAGGCGGTCGGAGGGGATGTTGGAGCGGAAGGTGAGGGGCAACTCCAGCACCGTGCCGTCGCAATAGCCCGCCTGGCGGAATAGCCCCCTGGCCGTGTCGGGGTTGTAGGCGGGCCAGATCTGCCGGGTCGTGCCGCTCACCGCCGGAGGCACCAGGTCGCGCAGGGGGCTGCGCAGGCCCTGGCTGACCCGTTCGCTGATCAGCTGACGATCCAGGCTGTGGGCCAGGGCCTGGCGCAGGGCTGGATCGCGGAAGGGTGGCTGCTGGGTGTGCAGGGTGATGTAGCCGATCTCCAGGGCCGGACCCTGGCCCTCGAGCAGGTCCCCCTGTGCGGCGCGGCGCTCCAGGGCCTGCTGGTGGTCTTCGTGCAGTCCGGTGGAGAGCAGCACATCCACCTCGCCGCTGCCCATGGCGCCGAACAGGGCTGTGGAGTTGCCCAGGCTCACCAGCACGATGCCGTCGTTGCGGGGCCGCTCGCCCCAGTAGCCCTCGAAGGGCTCCAGGCGCTGCTGCTGGTCGCTGAAGAAGCTCAGCCGGTACGGCCCGGTGCCCACGAAGCGGTCACTGAGGGCGCGATCGCCGTGGTCCCGGTAGGCCTGGGGAGAGACGGGGGTGAGGTTGATGGTGCTGAGCAGCTGGGGCAGCACCGTGGTGGGGCGCCTGAGCCGCAACTCCAGCTCGTGGGAGCCGCTGGCCCGCACGGCCTCGATGCGCTCGTCGAGCAGGTAGCTGAGGGTGCCGATCGCCAGGAAGCGCTCCAGGCTGAACACCATGGCGGCGGCATCGAAGCGGGTGCCGTCGTGGAACAGCACATCGCGGCGCAGGGGGATGGTCACCGTCAGACCGTCCGAACTGACGCGGGGAACGTCGGCGGCCAGGGCCGGCTGCACGCTGCCGTCATTCCCCAGGCGGTAGAGAGGATCGCCGAGGGCGCTGAGCAGCTGGGTCGCTCCGAAGGTGGACGCCCGCACCGGGTCCACCGAACCCACCCTGGCACTGGTGGCCACCACCAGATCGCTGCCCGGCCCGCTGCGGGAGGGATGGGGAGGCGCGGCCGCACGGGGGCCGCCCGCCCCGCGACAGCCGGGAAGCACCAGGGCGGCGGCCAGGAGCGGGAGCCCATGGGTGGACAACAGCCGTGGCAGCAGCCGCAACGGTGGAGTCAGCCGCAACGACCGGAGCAAGGGCGAGGGGTCAGCAGAGCGCCGCCATTCAAGAGTGGTGGGGCCTCAGAGGCCGCACCTGCTGCAGGGAAATTTCAAACACCTGGGAGCCGTGGCGGGCCAGGGGCCAGCGGCGCAACCAGCAGCGGTTGTGGTGGTCGTCGATGCCGATCACCTGGTAGAGCTGATCGTCGGCCTGAATCCGCACGCAGTCGCCCTGGCTGAGGGCGGTGTGGGGATGGCTGCAGGAAAGGCTGGTCATGAACGTCTCATGAAGTGCTTCATGAAGCGGAGGGACGGCATGGGGGACAGGCCTGGTTGGTTCTGTCCTAGCGGTGCGGGTGTTGGCGGCGCGACCCGGCTGGAGGAGTCGCGGCTTAAGGATTCCTTTTGAATCGAACTGAAGGCATGGTGCCGTCTCTCTGTGGGCTCGCATCCCCCTGATGCCGGTTTGCGCACCGAGCGGCAGCCCGGCCCGGCTCCTGCTCAGAGCGTGCGCAGACAGGCGGCCACCCCCTGCACCTCGGGCAGGGCGGCGATGGCGTCGAGGGCCTGCCGGAACCGCTCCTCCAGCACCTCGTGGGTGATCACCACGATCTCGGCGGCCTCGTTGTGGGCTTCGAACTGCACGATTGACTGGATCGACACCCCCGCCTCCCCGAAGCAGGTGCCGATACGCCCGATCACCCCAGCTTCATCGCTGGTGCGCAGGCGCACGTAGTTGCGGTGGGTGGTGAGGGCGCCGTCGATGAGGCGGCAGCGGCGCCAGCTGCCGGCGGCCAGCAGGGGGTCGAGGCCCACTGGCCCCCCCCCTGGGCCCGCAGGGAGGGTGGCCTGCCGGATGCCGGCGATGTTGAGGATGTCGGCCACCACCGCTGAGGCGGTGGGCCCCGCCCCGGCTCCCGGGCCGTAGAACATCACCTGGCCCACCGGATCGCCCTCCACCAGGATGGCGTTGAACACCCCGTTCACCCCCGCCAGCGGGTGACTGCGTGGCAGCAGGGTGGGATGCACCCGCACATCGAGCAGCAGCGCGTCCGGATCGCCGCTGGCCTTGTCGCCGTCGGGCTCGCTGTCGATGCGCTGAGCCACGGCGAGCAGCTTCACCACGTAGCCGAGCTTGTCGGCATAGGCCACATCGCGGGCATCGAGCCGGTCGATGCCCTCGGTGGGGATCGCCTGCCGCGGCACCGAGCCCCCGTAGGCCAGGCCCGTGAGGATGGCGATCTTGTCGGCGGCGTCGGCGCCCTCCACATCGGCGGCAGGATCGGCTTCGGCGTAGCCAAGGCGCTGGGCGTCGGCCAGCACCGCCCCGTAGTCGGCACCCTCCGCGGCCATGCGGCTGAGGATGTAGTTGGTGGTGCCGTTGATGATGCCGCTCACCCGCTCGATGCGGTTGGCTCCGAGCGACTGCTTCAGCGGTTCGATGATCGGGATTCCGCCGCCCACCGCCGCCTCCAGCAGCACGTACACCCCGGCGGCGGCGGCAGCGGCGGCGATCTCCTCCCCGTGGCGGGCGATCACCGCCTTGTTGGCCGTGACCACCGGCTTGCCGGCGGCGATGGCCCGCAGGATCAGGGAGCGGGCGGGTTCCAGCCCCCCGAGAACCTCCACCACGATGTCCACCGCCGGATCGTCCACCACCGCCTCTGCCTGGGTGGTGAGCAGCTCCGCGGCCACCGGCGCCGCCCGCGGCCGCTCCAGGTTGCGCACCGCCACCCGTCGCAGCGCCAGCTCCGCCACCAGCGGATGGCGTCCTTCCGGGTTGGCGAGGATCTCGGCAACCCCTGCTCCCACCGTGCCGAGGCCGAGCAGGCCGATGCCGATCGTCATGGGCTGGGAACGCGCAGAAGGCCGATCCTAGAAATCAGGCCGCCAGAGCCCTGGCCTGACCCTGCATCATCCGCAGGATGTTCAGGAAACCGTTGGCCCGTGACGGGGTGAGGCTGGCCTGCAGGCCGGTGGCGGCGATGAAGCCCGGATCGATGGCGCTGGCCTGCTCGGGGGTGAGCCCTTCGAGCCCTTCGATCAGCAGGGCCAGCAGGCCCTTGGTGATGGCAGCGTCGGAATCGCCCTGCCAGTGCAGGGTGCCGTTCTGCAGCTCCCCCACCACGTACACCTGGGACACGCAGCCCTTCACCTTGAAGGCGTCGTTGCGGAACTCCTCCGGCAGGGGCTCCAGCTTCTTGGCCAGCCAGAGCACGTATTCGTAGCGGCGACGCGGGTCGGTGCTGCCGGCCAGGCGCTCGACGATGCGATCAAGGGCTTCGCTGCCCGTGGCGATGGGGCGGGGGGCAGCCATTCAGTGCCGGCGGCGGCGGGCCAGCAGCAGGGCGCCGGCGGCGCCGAGCCCCACCATCACCCCACCCTTGGCCAGGCTTCCCACCAGGGGCTGTTGAACGCCGCCGGGCCGGTGGGCCAGCAGCCGCCCGAGGGCTGTGCGCCGCCAGGGCGCCGGTGGCGTGGGTCTTGCCGCCAGGGGGGGCGCGGCGCCCGCCTCCGCCAGTTCCAGGTAGTCGCGGTGGCCCGGTCCGGCGTCCACCTGCAGCTCCCAGTCAGCTGCGGCGTCATCGGGCAGGGCAAAGCGCAGGCGCCCCACGGCATCGGTGCGCCCCAGCTCGATCCCCGGGCCCTCGGGGGGGAGCAGCCGCACGGTGGCCGCATCGACGGGTTCACCGGTGCTGAAGCGGCTGTTCAGTTCCAGCTCGCTGGCGAAGCGCTCGGTCTGCCGGCTGAGGTGCTCCAGGCTGCTTTCAATCGCGTGGGCCCGGACAGCTGGGGTGGTGCTCCACCCCAGCAGAACGGCCCCCAGCGCCAGAGGAGCCGAGGCGATCAGGGGCTTGATCAGGACCTGGATCGGCAGCCATGGCCGCTGCCGGGCGGTGGATCGGGTCATCGGGAGCGGGTTGATCAGCTGTCCTTCCAGCGACTGTCGCGCGTCTTGCCGGCCTGCACCATGCGCGCCATCGAGCTGACCATCATCGAGAGGGCGTCATGGGCCTCCTCGCGGGCCTGGAGCTCGGCGGCCAGCACCCGTTCGGCGGCGGTGGGGGCAGAGAAGGAGCTGCTGGAGGCGGAGAAGGAGCTGGTGGGGGCGGCGCTGAGAGAGGTGTCCGAACGGTGAGGGGACAGATTCACGGCGACCGCCTGTGCACTGGCGGCGATCCTCGCAAAGGTGCGCCGGGGCCGAGGGGATCAGGCCCGGTTTGTGAACAAGATTGTGATGGAGGGCTCTGGGCTGGACCGGATTGGGATGGTGATGGGGGCTGGCCCAGCCCCAGCTCGCTGATCCAGCCGTCGAAGGGCACATCCCAGGGATCCTCCGGCAGTCGCTCCAGCAGGCAGTCCGAGGGCAGCACAGCCAGGGCCGGCACCCGGCGCCAGTCGGAGCCGCTGCGCAGGCGGTCGTACCAGCCGCCGCCGTAGCCGAGCCGCAGTCCCCGGCGATCGATCGCCAGAGCCGGCACCAGCAGCACGGCCAGGTCTCCGGCCGCCAGCTGGCCCGCCGCCGGCGGTGGGGCGGGGATGCCGCAGGCGTCGCCCTGCAGGGCCTGGGCCGGCTGCCAGGGGCGGTAGTGCAGGCGTTTGCCGGCAATGGCGGGCAGGGCCAGCCGGTCGGCCAGGGCCGGCTGATCGGCCAGGGGGCGCAGGTCGACCTCGCCGGCCAGGGGCCAGTAGAGGCCCACCCGGCCCGGCCCGGTCAGGTGCCTCTCCAGCACCCGCTGCACCTGGCTGCGGATCGCCGGCTCGAGGTTTGGCAGCAGCTGCTCGCGCAACGCCCGCAACCGCCGCCGCAGGGCCGGCTTGGTGGCGGCGCCGGCGTGGTCAGCAGGGGTGTGGGGTCCGTCCATGGCGCTCAGCGCTGGAACCAGCCGGTGAGGGCGGCGGCCAGGGCGTCGGCGGCATCGTCGGGTCGTGGCGGGCATGCCAGCTCCAGCTCGCGCATCACCGCCTCCAGCACCTCCTGCTTGTCGGCGTGGCCGTTGCCGGTGAGGGCCTGCTTGATCTGCATGGGCGGGAACTCCACCACCGGCACCTGCAGGCGGGCCAGGGTCATCAGCAGCACGCCCCGGGCCTGCACCACGGCGATGGTGGTGCTGGAGCGATAGAAGAAGAACTTCTCCACCACCGCCAGCCGGGGCCGCCAGCTGCGCACCAGCTGGCGCAGATCACGGCTGATCTCCACCATGCGGTCCCCCTCGCTGCGGCCCGGGTCGGTGCGCAGGATGCCGCAGTCGAGGAGGCTCTGGCGGCCCTGCCGGGGATCGATCTCGATCACGCCGTAGCCCACCCGCGCCAGGCCGGGATCGATGCCAAGGATGCGCATCAGGGGCTCCCCATCAGCCCCCGGGGCCTCAGGCGGCGAGGGCCAGCTCGAAGGCGCTGCGGTCGGCCGCTTCGGGCCGCTCGAACACCTTGCAGAACACCTTCACCACCCGGTCGCCGGAGTCGATCTGCTCCAGCGGATCCTTGCGCAGGCGGTGGCGCAGGCAGCAGGCCACCACCCGGGCCACGTCGTCTTCGCTCACCTCACTGCGGCCCTCGAAGGCCGCCAGGGCGCGGGCGGCCCGGTTGGTGACGATGTCGCCGCGCAGACCGTCCACATCCAGCTCGCCGCAGATCGCGGAGATGCGGATGCGCAGGTCGTCGTCGATCTGCACCTGGCCCAGCCGCTCCTGGGCCTCCACCACCCGGGCCTGCAGGGCGTCCTGGTTGGGCTGTACGGCGCTGTTGAAGCCGTCGGGGTCGTTGTCAAACGCCGTGCGCTGGTCCACCACCTGCACCCGCAGCTCGGGGTCGCGCACGGTGCGCACCTCCACGCTCATGCCGAAGCGATCCAGCAGCTGGGGCCGCAGTTCGCCTTCTTCCGGGTTGCCGGAGCCGATCAGCACGAAGCGGGCCGGGTGGCGCACGCTCACGCCCTCCCGTTCCACCGTGTTCCAGCCCGAGGCCGCCGAATCCAGCAGCACGTCCACCAGGTGGTCGTCGAGCAGGTTCACCTCATCCACGTAGAGCAGGCCGCGGTTGGCCTTGGCCAGCAGGCCCGGCTCAAAGGCCCGCACGCCCTCGCTCAGGGCCTTTTCGATATCAATGGTGCCGCAGAGGCGGTCTTCCGTGGCGCCCAGGGGCAGGTCCACCATCGGCACCTGGCGCTGCTCCGCCACCAGCTCCTCCCCCCGCTCCAGGCGCTGACGCACCTCCTCGCTCTGGAGGTCGGGATCGCTGGGGGAGCTGTTGTAGGGGTCACCGCTCACCACCTCGATCTGGGGCAGCAGATCGGCCAGGGCGCGGATCGCGGTGCTCTTGCCCGTGCCCCTGTCACCCATGATCATCACGCCGCCGATGCGCGGATCGATCACGTTGAGCAGGAGGGCCAGCTTCATCTCCTCCTGACCCACAATTGCGGTGAAGGGGAAGACCCGGCGCTGGCGGACTGGCGTCACGGCGTGCTGCTGGCAGGCTGAAGGGCCGATTGTTTCACAGCTGTGCTGGCGCTCACGGGCAGCAGGCTCAGCACCTGGGGAGCGGTGGCGTCGGCCGGATAGATCAGCCGCACCCGCAGGTTGCGGGTGGCCCCGGGCGCCAGGCTCACCGTGCCCAGGGGCTCGCTCTGGTCCCCGGCCCGCTGCACCAGGTGAAAGCGGCGCCGTCCCGCCGGCCGGCCGCCGATGCCATCCAGCCCGGCCACTTCGATCGGGCCGCGGAACATCACCGAACGCACCGGGGTGGTGTTGAAGCGCAGGCCGCCGAGGGGCGGATCGGTCTTGATCGGCGACTCGAACGCCAGCTGCAGCTGCACCGGCTCCGCTCCGGTGTTGCGCAGGGGGATGGTGAGGTCGTACTCCACCCCGTAGTTGCCGTGGGCGGCCCAGGCGGTGCCGGGATAGAAGGCCTTCAGCTCGGCGGTCTGCACCTGCTCGGTGCCCAGCCGGCCGCGCTCAAGCGAGGCGATCGGCCAGGAGATCGGGGCGGCGTCGGCACGCAGCCAGGCCTGGCCGGGGCTGGTGATGGTGCCGCGCCAGACGCTGCCCACCTGCACACCGCTCACCCGCGAATAGATCATCCGCCCCGGGGCTCCACGGGGGGTGGGCTCGTGCTCCTTGGGGCTGAGGCCGCCGTCGAGCAACGCTGCCCAGGTGTCGGCCGCTGGCGGCTGATCGAGCGGACCGAAGGCGGCCAGGGTGGCCAGGCTCACGGGGCCGTCGCTGTGCAGGCGCAGCTGGAGGTTCCGGCCGTTGAGCAGCGGGTCGAGCCCCCGCACCGGCAGGGGCAGCACCACCAGAGTGGTGGGCTGGCCTGGCTCCAGGGTCCAGGCCTGGGGGATTTCGGGGCTGCGGTCACGGCGCAGCAGTTCGCTGGCCACACGACTGCCCGGCCCGGCCCAGGCCGGCGTGGTGCTCTCCGCCAGCAGGGGTGGCAGGGGCAGGAAGGGGGCCCCGGCCATGGCCGGATCCAGGGACTGGGACAGGGAGGTGGAGCCCTCCAGCAGGCGCAGCTGCACGGGACGGTCGCCGCGGGGCTGGGCGACCACCGCCAGCCACAGGGTGGAGTTGAGGGTTTCCGGCCTGCCGGCGTAGACGTGGTGGCTGAACAGGTCGAAGCGGCCATCGAGGGCCACATCGAGGTGGGCCTCCGGCACCGAACGGCCGGCGGCGGAGAACGTGGAGATCAGGATGCCCGGCCCTCTGATCAGCTCGGGATTGTTGTCGTTGACCATCAGCACCTGATCCAGAGCGCCAGGCAGGGGGGCTACGGTCTGGCGGCGCAGCAGCGGTTCGCTGCCCTGCTGCTGGGCGGCTGCCGGGGCAGGGGCCAGAGCCGGGCTCAGGGCAGGGCACAGCAGCAGGCTGCCGGCTGCCAGCAGCAGGGGCAGCCGGATCCGGCGGCGGAGCGGGTGTGGAGTCATGGGGCGCGACTGCATCGGCGGTTGGGTCATGGCTGCCCCACCAGGGTCTGGCTCACGGCCGCGGCCATGGAGCGGATCAGTTCGGCGGAACGGGGATCATTGAAGGGGCCGGTGACCATGAAGGCCGCCACAGCCCGCTGGCCCGTGGGCAGCTGGATCAGGGCGGCATCGGCGTAGGCGGTGCCGATGTCGCCGGTCTTGTTGAGGGCGCTGACGCCCAGGCTGAGCAGCTCGGGATCGGGCTGGTCGGCGTTCTTCCCCAGGCCCCGCAGCAGACCCTGGGGAATCATCGTGTCGGTGCGGGAGCTGGCCATGATCTCGCGGAAATGGTCGCGGGCGCGGGGGCTGAGGGTTTCGCCGGTGTCCACCAGGGCAATGGAGCGGGCCAGGTCGCGGGCGCTGCTGGTGTTGGTGCCATCGAGGTCGGGCAGCCAGTTGTTGAGCTTGGTGGCCGGCAGGCCCATGGCCTGGAAACGGGTGTTGACGGCGGCCTGACCGCCCAGCTTCTGGATCAGCAGGTTGGTGGCGCTGTTGTCGCTGATCCGGATCATCTCGGTGGCCGCCTCGAAGAAGCGGAAGCGGGTGCCGATCGGACGGGTGGCCATCCAGCCGGCCCCGCCGCCCACCAGCTCCTGGGTGAGCGTCAGCGGGTCGTTCCAGCTGAGCTTGCCCGTGTCCAGGTCCTCCAGGGCCACCACCAGGATCGGTGTCTTGATCGAGCTGGCCGCCGGCATCGGCTGCTCGGGGTTCAGCTGGGCGAAACGGCCGTCATCGAGCACCAGCAGGAAGCCGCTGGCCTTGAGGTCCTTCTGGGCGGCGGCAAGCTGCTGCCAGCGCTGGTTGAGCTGGGTGAGTTCCTGCCTGGGCTGGAAGCGCCCCGGGGCCAGGCCCTGCTGCCCCGTGGCTTCGGCCAGCTGACCGAGGCCGGGCAGGCTGCCCCCGGCCAGTCGCGGTGCCAGCAGCCGCAGCCCGGTGGCGGTGAGCACCCCCAGGCCCACGCCCATCACGGCCAGCCGCAGCAGCAGCAGCAGGGTGTGCCGCCAGCGGCTGCGGGGACTCCTGGGGGATTGAGCGGCGCTCAAGGCAGCTGGACCTGTGTCGGCTGAAGTTAAGGGGTGGAGGCGGGATCGGTGCCCGCCGTGGTGCCAGTGTCGCCGCGGGTCGTGGCCCAGCGCAGTTGGCGCACCATGCCCCGCAGCAGGGCCACCTCCTCGGTGTTCACCTGGGCCCGCTGCAGCAGGGTGCGCACCTTGGCCATCCGGGCAGCGGCCGTGTGGGGGTAGAGGAATCCCACCTCCAGCAGCAGCCCTTCAGCGTCGCGGAGCATGGCCTCCAGCGCGCCCCGCTGGCATGGGGCCGCCTCCCCTGCGGGCGTCTCAGAGCCCGGGCCGGCAGCGGTCCCTGGCCGGCCGCTGCTCCGAAGGCGGTGCCAGTGGTGCAGCACCACGGCAGCGGCCTGGGCCAGGTTGAGGGAGCCGTAGCTGCCCGCCGTGTGGATGTGCAGCAGGCGGCCGGCCTGGAGCAGCTCGGCCTTGCTCAGGCCCCGGTCCTCGCGGCCGAACACCAGGGCTCGCGGGGCTGCCAGTTCCGGGTCTCCCGGGTCTTCCTCCAGCCAGCCCAGGGCGCCGTCGAGGTCTAGCGGTGGCAGGGGTTCGCCGCAGCCTCGCCCGCTGGTGGCCACCACCCGGCGGCAATCGGCCAGGGCCGCCTCCAGGGTCGGGAAGACCCGCGCTCCCTCCAGCACCGCTCCAGCGTGCACGGCCATGCGCCGGGCCTCCTCACCGGTGTGGGAGCAGCGTGGCGCCACCAGTCGCAGGTCGCTGATCCCGAAGTTGGCGCAGAGACGGGCCACGCTGCCCACGTTGAGCGGGCCGGCCGGCTCCACCAGCACCACCGCCAGGGATTCGGCGGGCCGTAATCCGGCGGCCACGGGCGGGCCCTGGCTCACACCAGTCCGTTGAGGTAAGCGAGCAGGTCAGCCATGGCCTGGGGTTCGGGCTGGAAGCTGGGCATCGGCGGTGTGCGGCCGCTCACCACCTGGCTGATCAGCTGGCGCTGGTTCTTGCGTTCCGCCACGCCGTGCAGGTTGGGTCCCACCAGGCCCTGGGCGGCGATGCCATGGCAGCCGGCGCAGTTGAGGCGAAACAGCAGGGCTCCATGCTCCGCGGAGCCCTTGAGCGCCAGGGTCTGGCGGGTGTACGGGTCGCTGCCGGCCCCCGGCAGCACCAGCAGCGCCAGCAGCACACAGGCCACGGCCGCTGCCCCCACCAGGACAGTGACCAGCCCACGACCGATCCCAGCGCCGGGGGCGATCTGGGCGGCGGAATCGGCTGCTGACGAGGGGGGAGGGCTCGATCGCACGGGGCTGATCACGCGGGGAGGGAAGGAGCTGGTGCGGGCTGAGGCGGCGTCGATCGCTGCGCTGTCACCAGCCTGACGGGCGGCAGGCCAGCGGCGCGAGCAACGGTTGGGGTGTCGTCATCGCCCCGGCATGGAACACGGGCATGGAACACCGGCATGGAACAATTGTCACCTGATCGCACCACCGGTTTCGCCATGATCGAACCACTGCTCTGCGGGATCGTGCTGGGGCTGATCCCCGTGACACTGCTGGGCCTGTTCGTGGCGGCCTGGAGCCAGTACCGTCGTGGTTCCATGCTCGACAGCTGAGGGCCGCCGGACGGCCGGCCGTTCAACTCTGAATCTTCACCCCTGCTGCAGCAGCACGACGGTGGTTGATCCATAGCGACGACGGTCCCGTAGCCCCCATCCGGGCGGCGGTTCGCCTACCGCTCCAGTGCCACACTCCCAGATCAGGGTTCCGCCCTCCGCAAGCCAGTGGCCGCCGACCACCGCTTCGGCGATCGGTCCGTACAAGCCTGCGGCGTAGGGCGGGTCGGCATAGATCAGATCAAAGCCGCTCTGGTCGTCGTGGTCCGCACTGCCGCCCGCACCACTGCCGCCCGCGCATCCGCCACGCCGCAGCCAGCGCAGCACATCGGCGGCGTGAACCTGCACCTGGCTGGGGCGTCCCAGGCCCTGCTGCACGGCCTCGAGGTTGCTGCGGGTCACGGCCGCCAGCCGCCGGTCGCGCTCCACCGCCACCACCCGGCCGGCGCCCCGTTGCAGCGCTTCGCAGGCCATGGCGCCGCTGCCTGAGCAGAGATCAAGCCAATGGCAGCCGGGAAGCTCAGCCGCCAGCAGGTTGATCACCGCCAGCCGGACCCGGGCTGGGGTGGGGCGTGCCAGGGCGCCGGGAGGGCTCTGCAGCCGGCGGCCGCCGCTCAGGCGCAGGCTCATGGCCGCCCCGCGCTCATGCCGGCAACCACTGCAGCCAGCGCTGCAGGATCGCGGCACCGGCCCGGCCTGATTTCTCCGGATGAAACTGGCAGGCGCCGATGGAGCCGTGCCACACCGCCGCCGTCACGGTGTCGCCTGCGAAGGCGACGCCGGCGGTGCTGAGGGCCGGATCGGTGGGTTCGGCGGCGAAGGAGTGCACGAAGTACACCCAGGCCTGCGGCGCTCCCGCCGGCAGCAGGGGACTGGGGGTGAGCGGGATCAGGGGTTCCCAGCCCATGTGCGGAATCGGGTGGCCAGGGCGCCGTGGCAGCGCCCGCACCCGCCCTGGCAGCAGGGCCAGGCCCCGGCTCTCGCCCTCGTCGCTGGTTTCGAACAGGAGCTGCAACCCCAGGCAGATCCCCAGCAGCGGCCGCTCCGCTGTGCACCAGGCGCGCAGCATGGTGTCCAGTCCGCTGGCCCGCAGCCGTTCCATGGCCGGATCGAAGGCCCCCACACCCGGCAGCAGCAGCCCCTGGCAGCTGTCGATCAGGTCGGCATCGGCTGCCGGATCGGCCACGGTCACCACCTCGGCGCCCAGCCGCTCGAAGGCCCGCCGCACCGAGTGCAGGTTGCCCATGCCGTAGTCGATCAGACCCAGTCGCCTCATGACGGCTCGCCACAGCGCTGCTCAGGTTGCTCCAGGGCCGGACCAGCGGGCAGATCGAGACCGTTGAGCACATCGATCAGCTGGTACAGCCTGCCCATGCGGCGCATGTTGAAGCGGAAGCGCAGGCAGGGCCGAAGAAAGCCATCTTCGTCACTCGTTTCGGCGGCGTGGATGACCCCCTCCTCCACCAGGTCGTCGAACTCCCGGTTGAGCTGCATCAGGGCCTGGGGCGGGATCGGCGCGTTGAGCTGCAGTTCCAGCCGATCACTGAGCAGTTCGGCGGCGTGGAACACCCGGTAGAAGCGGCAGATGCGCGAAATCGCCTCGCTGGCGCTGTCGGTCTGCCACACCAGGGAGCGATCCTCCGGGGAGATCAGGCCCCGCTTGGTCATCAGACGCTGCACCTCCACCTGCCAGCTGCTCCAGAAGGGATCGCCTGGGGGCGCCAGCAGCACCAGGGGGATGGGCTGGGTGCGGCCGGTCTGGATCAGGGTGAGGGCCTCGAACAGCTCATCGAGGGTGCCGAAGCCGCCGGGCAGCACCACCACAGCGTCGCTCTCGCGCAGGAAGAACAGCTTGCGGGTGAAGAAATAGCGGAAGCCGAGCAGCCTGGCTTCCGAGCTGCTCACGATCGGATTGGGATGCTGCTCGAACGGCAGGTCGACGTTGAGGCCGAAGCTGGACTGGCTGCCCGCCCCGCGGTTGGCGGCCTCCATGATTCCCCCACCCGCGCCGGTGATCACCTCGAAGCCGGCGTTCACCGACTGCACGGCCAGTTCCTCCGCCATTGCGAAGGCGGGATCGTCGCTGGTGGTGCGGGCGGAACCGAACACCGCCACCTTGCGCACCCTGCGGTGTGGCCGGAACACCTCAAGGGCCTCACTGATGTCGGCCAGGGTGCCGCTGATGATCCGCCAGGCGTCGGGATCGGTTTCATTCCGGCAGATGTCCAGCAAAGACACCAGAGCGCGTTGGATTGTGCGGCGCTGGGGGTGGTGCTCAACGGCACTGGCAATGGCCTGCAGCGGGCTGATCCCGCCGTCGCGCTGGGCCGGTGAGAAGCTGGACCGGAGGTCTGTCAGGGGGCTGTCAGAGGTACTTGCTGATCGTGCCCGAGAGGGTGGTCTTGGGCACGGCACCGACCACGGTGTCCACCTTCTGACCGCCCTTGAACACCATCAGGGTGGGGATGCTGCGGATGCCGTACTGGCTGGCCACATTGGGGTTTTCGTCGGTGTTCAGCTTGAACACCTTGATCTGGCCCTCGAATTCCTTGGCGATCTCATCGACGATCGGCGCCACCATCCGGCAGGGGCCGCACCAGGGGGCCCAGAAGTCGACAAGCACAGGCACATCACTCTTGAGCACGTCCTGCTCGAAGGAGGCGTCGGTGACAGCTGCTGCGCTGGACATCCTTGTTGGGATCGGGATTTCAGGAATGTAGCAAGGGGGCCAGGCTGCTCCCCCTGCCCCACATCAAGCGTTGCAGGGTGGCCGTTGCAGGGTGGCCCCACCGAAGCGAAAAGGCCCGGACGAGCCGGGCCGGAGGGTGTGAGGAGTGTGCGAGCTGTGAAGCCCCCACAGCTTCAAGATAGACCTCCAGGGCTGGCCCCTCTGGGCCTTCTGAGGCGGTTTCCCGCTGCCCTATTTGCCCATGCCCAGTTGTTGTGCCTTCTGATACACCTTGCCCTCGGTGAGCAGCGACGGGGCCACGACCACCTCCACCTGCTGCATCTCCTGGAGGGTGCGGGCCCCCAGGGTGCCCATGGAGGTGCGGATGCAGCCAAGCAGGTTCTGGGTGCCGTCGTCGAGGCCGGCGGGACCACGCAGGATGCGCTCCAGGCTGCCGGTGGTGCCCACCTTGATGCGGGTGCCGCGGGGCAGCACCGGGCTGGGGGTGGCCATGCCCCAGTGGAAGCCGCGGCCGGGGGCCTCGGCGGCGCGGGCGATCGGTGAACCGATCATCACGGCGTCGGCGCCGCAGGCCAGGCACTTGCAGATGTCGCCGCCGGTAACGATGCCGCCATCGGCGATCACGGGTACGCGGCGGCCGCTCTCGGCGGCGTAGTCGTCCCGGGCGGCGGCACAGTCGGCCACGGCGGTGGCCTGGGGGATGCCGACGCCCAGCACCCCGCGGCTGGTGCAGGCGGCACCGGGGCCGATGCCCACCAGCACGCCGGCGGCACCGGCTCGCATCAGCTTCAGGGCCACCTCATAGGTGACGCAGTTGCCGATCACCACCGGCACGCCGAAGTCGCGGCAGAGAGCCTCGAGATCAAGGCTCTCCTGCCCTTCCGGGCCGATGTGCTCGGTGCTCACCACCGTGGCCTGCACGAAGAAAAGGTCGGCGCCGGCCTCGGCGATCGCCTTGCCGAACCTGAGGGCGGCCACTGGGGTGGCGCTCACCGCGGCGATGCCGCCCTTCTGCTTGATTTCAGCGATGCGGGAACGGATCAGGTCTTCGCGCACCGGTTGGCTGTAGAGCTCCTGCATCAGCGCCACGAACTCGTCTCTGCCCACGGCAGCGATGCGATCGAGCACCGGATTGGGGTCGTCGTAGCGGCACTGCACCCCCTCCAGGTTCAGCACGCCCAGGGCACCCTGGCGGCTGAGCTCCACGGCCATGCCCACGTCCACAACGCCGTCCATGGCGCTGGCGATGATCGGGATCTCCCGCTCGATGCCCCCCAGGGTCCAGCGGCTGTCGGTGACGGCGGGATCCACCGTGCGGCCGCCCGGCACCAGGGCGATCTCGTCGATGCCGTAGGCACGGCGGACAGTGCGGGAGCGGCCGAGCTGGATGTCCACCGGGAGTGCGCGTATTCGGGCCACGGTATCAACTGATGCGGCAGCTCCCCTGCAGCGGCCATGGAGCGACTGCACCGCCCCATGTGCCGTCAACGCTGACCGCGAAAGCTGCTCCAGCGCTGCTGCAGGCCACCCAGCAGCTGCTCCCGCTCGCTGCGCCGCAGCAGCCTGGGCAGGCCGTAGCGCACGGCCCAGATCAGGCCCACCAGCTCCAGCAGCCCCGGCACCAGCGGCAGGCTGTTGATGGCCCCCAGCAGGCCGGCATACACCTGCAGCACCAGCAGCACGGCGATCAGGGCCAGGCCGACGGTGAGGGGCGTGCGGCTCTGCTGCCAGAGCTTCTGCAGTTCGCCACTGCTCCACCAGGCCTGCATCTTCTCCACCAGCAGGGCCCATTCACCGCCTTCGCCGTCACCATCGCTGGCCGGGGCGGCGTCACCTGTGGGGTCGGCGCCGAGGGGAGGCACGGTCGTGCTGGTTTCCACACTGGGTTCGGTGGCTGGCGTCTGGCTCACGCCCACCTCGCTCACGCCCACCGCGCTCGCAGCAGCCTCGCTCGCGGCTACCGCGTTGGCAGCCACCTCACTTGAAGCGACCTCGCTTGCGGCGGCCTCAGTGGTGGGATCGTCGCGCTGGGTGTCGGCCATGGCAGGGATGGGCGAAGAGAACAACAACAAAGGTGCATCGCGCTGGAGCTTAAGGGTGGTTGCCGAACCGCCTCACCTCTGGATCAGAAGAGCTGATGCCGGCGCCCTTCGCGCAGGAGTGTGGAGGGGGTCAGCCCGTAGCGGCTGTGGAAGTCGCGGCTGAACACAGCCGGGCTGCTGAAGCTGTAGCGCGCGGCGATGCTGCTCACCGTGTCGCTGGGGTCAGCCCGCAGCAGCTCCCGGCGGGCCTGCTCCAGCCGCTGCTGGCGGATCCACTGAATCGGACCGCAGCCGAAGCGTTGCCGGAACACCAGTTGCAGGGTGCGGCGTGAGTAGCCACTGCGCCGCTCCAGCTGGGTGAGGTTGATCGGGGTGTGCAGATGGGCCCGCACCCACTCCAGCAGCTCCTCGAAGATCAGCTCCCGCCCCCCGCTCTGCGCTGGCTGGCGATGCGTGGGTTGCTCCAGATTCGGACAGAGCAGCAGCGCCATGGTGCGATAGATCAGATCGTCGATCTGCAGCACCTGCAGCGCGCTATCCAGGTCTTGTTCCGGATGATCGAGAAAGCGAATCGCTCCGCGCAGGATCTCAAGCAGGCGTTGCCGGCGCGGGTCCACATCGCGCACCACCCTGGTGAACGACAGATCATGGCTGAAGCGTCGCTCGGACACCCCCAGCCCGGCGATGGCAGCGGCGGTGTGCCCGAGACGCTCCAGGTCGATGTGAAAGGCCACACCGTTGTAATGGTTGGCGATGTAGCGATACTCCTGGCCGGGCGAAAAGAACAGCGGGCAGCTCGTGTTGAGCGCCAGCTTCAGCCCGCCGGTTTCGTAGTTGATGCTGCCGTCGAAGATGAAGTTCACCGAACCGATCCCGGGGCGTTCGCCCATGGTGCCGAAGATCGGTCTGGTGTAGCCCCCGGAAATCAGCAGATCACCCACCGCACAGGTGGTGGTGCGATGCAGGAAATCGGCCTCGAATCCTGGCCGGGGCCCGAAGTCCAGCACGGAATAATGCTGTGCCAGTCGCGCGGCCAGGGCCTGGGGATCCCGATCCACGTGGGTGACGCGATGGGGGAAGGCCAGAGGCTGGGGAGCGGGGCCCATCGGCGTGCAGGATGGCCCCTCCAGATCGGAAGCCGCAGGCAACTTAAGTCGCACCCAGATCGATGGCCATCCGTTCCTCCGCTCTTTCATCCTCTCTTTCCTCCGCACTGGTGCTTTGACCGCGCAAGCCACCGTGGCCCTGTTGGTGCCACTCACGCTCTTCACCGTGATGCTGGCGCTGGGGGTGAACCTGCCGCTGCAGGCCTTTCAGCACTGGCGCCGCCACTGGCCGCTGATCCTGCGGGCCGAGTTGGCCACCTGCCTGCTGGTGCCCCTGGTGGGCTGGCTGCTGCTCAGCCTGCCCCCGGCCCGCAGCCTCTCCATCGAGGCGCGCCATGCCATTGCCCTGATGGCCGCCTGCCCGAGCGCCCCGCTGATCCTGCGCAAGGCGGGAAAAAGCGGCGGCGATGCCTCCCTGGCCGCCCTGCTCCAGGTGTGCGCCGCCGTGCTGGCGATCGTGACGCTGCCCCTGCTGGCCGACCTCAGCAGGCCGGTGTTCGCGGTGCAGGGCTGGGATCTCCTGCTTCCACGCCAGGTGGCGCTGCAGGTGGGCCAGGTGCAGTTGCTGCCGCTGCTGCTGGGCCTGGCGCTCGGCCAGCTGCTGGGCGAGCGCAGGCCCGAGCTGCGGCTGGCGCTCGATCGGCTCGCCAATGGCCTGCTGATGCTGCTGGTGCTGGCGGTGCTGGTGCGCACCGCGCCGCTGTTGCTGCAGTTCTCCAGCGCCAACCTCGGCGCCATCGCCGTGATGGTGCTGCTGGTGCTGGCCAGCCTGATGCTCGGCTACGGGTTGGCCGGCGAGCAGGGGGCCGGCGATGAGGGGGCCGTTGATCAGAACGCCCGATCGAGTCAGCGCGTCACCGTGGCGCTGGTGACCTCGATGCGCAACCCGGGGCTGGCCCTGCTGCTGGCCGCCACCTATGCCCCCGAGATGCCCGCGGTGAAGCTCGGCATCATCGTCTACGTGTTGGTCACGGTGCTGGTGTCGCTGCCGGTGCTGCGCTGGCAGCGCAGCACCCTCCAGCCCCACGGACGCCACGGGCGCTGAAGTTTGCAGAACACGCCATTGCGAAATCCCCGCAACCTGGGCGCCATGGTTGCCAGTGCGCCCCACGGCCCTTCAGTTTGGAGGTTGCTTTACTCCCTCCATGCCCAACGGCAAGCCCAACATCCTGATCCTCTGGGGCGATGACATCGGCCAGAGCAACCTGAGCTGCTACAGCGATGGCCTGATGGGGTATCAGACCCCCAACATCGACCGGGTGGCCAAGGAGGGTGGCAAGTTCATCCACTACTACGCCGAGCAGAGCTGCACCGCCGGCCGCGCCGCCTTCATCAGTGGCCAGAGCGTGTTCCGCACCGGTCTCAGCAAGGTTGGGCTGCCGGGTGCGGAGGCGGGCTACCGCGCTGAGGATCCCACCATCGCCGAGCTGCTCAAGCCCCACGGTTACCGCACCGGCCAGTTCGGCAAGAACCACTTCGGTGACCGCGACGAACACCTGCCCACCATGCACGGGTTCGACGAGTTTCTCGGCAACCTCTACCACCTGAACGCGGAAGAGGAGCCCGAACTGCGCGACTACCCGAAGGAAGACGATCCCGAGTTTCCCAACTTCCGCAAGCGCTTCGCGCCCCGCGGCGTGCTGCACTGCTGGGCCAATGGCGATGGCACGCAGCGGATCGAGAACACCGGGCCGCTCACCCGCAAGCGGATGGAAACGGCCGACGATGAATTCATGGCCGAGGCCAAGCGCTTCATCCGTGATGCGGTGGCCTCCGGTGAGCCCTTCTTCGTGTGGTTCAACACCACCCACATGCACTTCCGCACCTACGCCCGGCCCCAGGACGTGGGCCGCAGCGGGCGCTGGCAGTCGGAATACCACGACGTGATGATCTATCACGACGAGTGCATCGGCGAGATGCTGGATCTGCTCGATGAGCTGGGCGTCACCGACGACACGATCGTGATGTACAGCACCGACAACGGGCCGCATATGAACAGCTGGCCCGATGCCGGCATGACCCCCTTCCGCAGCGAGAAGAACAGCAACTGGGAAGGGGCCTACCGGGTGCCGGCCCTGGTGCGCTGGCCCGGCAAGATTGCGCCGGGCACCACCTTCACCGGCATCGTGAGCCATCTCGACTGGCTGCCCACGCTGGTGGCGGCCGCCGGGGAGCCGGATGTGAAGGAGAAGCTCAAGACCGGCCATCAGGTGGGTGCCAAGACCTTCAAGGTGCACCTCGACGGCTACAACATGCTCGACTACTGGACGGGCCAGAGCGAGACCAGCCCACGGCGGGAGTTCTTCTACTTCTCAGACGACGGCGATCTCACCGGTCTGCGCTACGACAACTGGAAGTTCGTGTTCGCCGAGCAGCGCGCGCAGGGCACCTGCCAGATCTGGGCCGAGCCCTTCATTCAGCTGCGGGTGCCGAAGATCTTCAACCTGCTCACCGATCCCTACGAGCGGGCCGACATCACCTCCAACACCTACTGGGACTGGATGTTCGATCACATCTTCCTGCTGGTGCCGGCCCAGACCTACGTGGCCCAGTTCCTGCAGACCTTCGTGGAGTACCCGCCACGCCAGAAGGCGGCCAGCTTCTCGGTGCAGCAGGTGCTCGACAAGATGGAAGCCACCATGGGGCAGTCGTAGCCCGGTGCGGGTTCAGCGTCCAGCGGTGCGCGTTGTGGAGTCGGGGCGTCCGCCGGGGCGCCCGCCGGCCCCCGGCATGGTCTGGGTGCCGGGGGGGGAGTTTGTGATGGGCTCCGATCACCACTACCCGGAAGAGGCGCCCGCCCATCAAGTCACGGTGGCGGGCTTCTGGATCGATCGCACGCCGGTCACCAATGCCCAGTTCCTCAAGTTTGTGAAGGCCACGGGCTATCGCACCCAGGCTGAGTTGCCTGTTGATCCCCGGCTCTATCCGGGTGCCCATCCGCAGCGCCTGCAACCCGCATCGATCGTGTTTGTGCCTCCCGCCGGCCCGGTGGGTCAGCAGGATCACTACCGCTGGTGGCAGTATCTGCCGGGTGCCGACTGGCGCCATCCCGAGGGGTCCGGCAGTTCGATCAAGGGCCGCGAGCAGCATCCGGTGGTGCACATCACCCACGCCGACGCCCTGGCCTACGCCCACTGGTGCGGCAAACGGCTGCCCACGGAAATCGAGTGGGAGCGGGCCGCCTGGGGCGGGCGCGAGGGCTGTGAGTTTGCCTGGGGGGATGAGCTCCATCCCCGCGGGATTCCGGTGGCGAACACCTTTCAGGGCGACTTCCCCCACCACAACAGCCGCCTCGATGGCTACGAGCGCACCTCACCGGTGGGTGCCTACCCGGCCAACGGCTACGGCCTGGTGGACATGATCGGCAATGTGTGGGAGTGGACGGACAGCTGGTTTGGCCCCCATCACCCTCAGCCCTCGGGCTGCTGCGCCACCGCGGCGGCCAGCATTGATCCCAGCTCCCAGCATGGTGAGATTCCCCGCAAGGTGGTGAAGGGCGGCTCGTTCCTGTGCGCTCCCAGCTATTGCCGCCGCTACCGGCCGGCGGCGCGTCTGGCCCAGGGAATCGACACCTCCACCTGCCACATGGGCTTCCGCTGCATCGTGCGGCCGACGCCATGAGCCCTTCAGCCCATCCCCCTGCCCGGACATGCTGCTGCGCAACCGCCTGCTCTCCACCCTGATCGGCCTGGCGGCGGGCTACGCCGTGGTGCAACGCCTCCCCCTGGTGCCCGCCACCCTGGTGAGCGCCCTGGTGCTGGCGGCCGGGGCGGGCTACTGCAACCGCCTGCGCGAGCCGGGGTCGTGGTGGGGGGTGATCGGCCTGGCCTGCGGCGCCCTGGTGGGCACCGGCACGGTGCTGGCCGACAAGCTGAAGACCGCCGACCCGGCCGACCACGCCAGTGAACGGGGGCTCGTGGTGCTGGCGCTGGTGGTGGCCGGCGCCGTGGTGGGCCAGCACTTCGGCAATGCCACCAACATCAACCCCGACCAGCAACCGCGCGACCTGATCCGCTCCGCCAGCGCCCTCACCACCGGCGTCTTCGCCGCCATCGTCACCCTCACCTACGTGCACTCCGGCCTCGATGTGGCACGCACCTTCTCCAGCCGGCTCAGCACCGCCCTCACCATCCTGGTGGTGTCCCTGGCGGCACCGGCCTGGGCCAGCCATCTGCTGCGGGCCGACCGACGCCGCAAACGCGAACAGCAGGACGGCTGAGCGGGAACGATCTTTCCCGTTCAGAAAAAGAACTTCAGCCCCAGTTCGATGCCGTTCTCATAGTTGCTGAAGCCGCTGCTGGGATTGCGGTCGTTGCGGTACTTCACCCCCAGGTAGCGCCAGGAGAGATTCAGATCTGTGTTGTTGCCGATGGCGTAACCCAGGCCCACCTGGGCATTGCCGGAGATGTCCTGGTCGCCACTGAGGCCGAAGCCGCCGATGTCCGCCCTGGCGAAGGCGCGCAGACGGGGAGCAAGAAACACGCTGCCCTGAAGGCCCACCAGGGGCTGGGCCCAGGTGCGTCCGAAACTGCCCTTGCGCTCCAGCGTCAGCCCCAGCGGCCCGGTGCCCTGAACCTGAGCGTCCACATCCAGATCCGCGGCAATCACCCGCACCCCCGCATAGGGGATGAGGCTGAAGGAGCCCGTTTCCCCGATGGCGGCCTCCGGCTCGCCGAGGCGGTAGCGCACCGCCAGGTCGTAGATGCCCAGGGAACTGCCCACCTCCGCCTTGCCCGTGAACCGGCCACCCGGTCCGGTGCTGGCTGAGGAGCCACCGAGCCTCACGTAACTGAGATCGGTGAGCAGTCCCCAGCGGTCGCGTTCCACACTGCCGCGCACATAGGTGGCCCAGTCCAGGGCGGAGAGCACATCGCCCAGATCGAGATCCACATCCGCTTCGAAGCCCCGCACCCGGGTGGTGCCGGTGGTTCTCAGGGGAGCGAATCCATACAGCTCCAGGGTGGCGCGCCAGGAGGGCAAAGGGGCTGCTTCGACCCCAGGGTGTTCGCCTCCCAGTGGTTCGCCACCCAGCGGTTGCACCTCCAGCGGTTGCGCATCGGCGATGTCGACGGCCCCGGATTCAACGGGCACAGATTCGAGATCCAGGCTGCCGGCGGTGAGATGTTCGACCGCTGGATTGTCGCCCTCCAGCGTTTCGGCGCGCCCCGAGGCTGGCGCCAGCAGCAGGCCACCAAGGGCCATGATGAGATAGGGGATCCGAGTCAACAGAGCACTCCAGAAGATTGTTTTCACGCGGTGACGTGTGGGGAGTTCCGGTGATGGGTTCCGGAGTTTCAAACTGGGGTTCAAGCGCTGCCATAGGCCACCTGGCAGGCCGCATTCATCAACTCCGCCTCGCCGATCGTGTTGGGGGTGCTGCCGTTGAGGGTGCCTCGGCGGCAGTCGGCCTTCATGGTGATGCTGGTGTCTCCGCTGTAGGCCTCAAAGCTCACCACATCCGTACCCACCGGTGCGATGGTTCCGTACATCAGGTCGTAGTTGCTGTTGGGAACCACGATGTAGCTCACGTGGTCGTTCACGGCATCATTCACCGCGGCATTGATCACCGCGGCTGTGGTGAGGGAGGCCACGCCCCAGGCTGCGGCCCGCGGGCCCCACCAGCCCCAGCTGGGGCTGGACCATCCGCCGTACCAGCCGGTGTTCCAGGGCCGGGCGTAGCCCCAGCCGGGTCGAGCCCAGCCGGGATAGGAGTCCCAGTAGTTGCGCCCACGGTTGTCCACGCGGTCACGGCGCACCTTGGAGCGGTCGTGCACCCGATCCGTGCGGTTGTCGATGCGGGTTGTGCGCACGTCACCCCGTTGGTCGATGCGCTCCATGCGCACTTCGGAGCGTTGGCTGAGATTGTCGCTGCGAACGCCCTGGCGATCGCCGCTGCGTTGGTTGCGATTGACGTCGCGGTTGCCCAGACCACTGCTGCTGCCCTGAGGTTGGGCCACCGCTTTGGGCCGCTCCAGCGACGGACCACTGCTGCCCTTCGACTTGCTGCTCCAGCCGCTACTGGGCTTGTTGGAGCCGCTGCTGAGGCCCGGGCCAGCGTTCTTGAAGCCACTGCTGCCGCCACTGCTCCCCAGCCGGCTGCCGCTTCCACGTCCACCGCTGCCCAGTCGGCTGCCCCCTCCTCCGCTGCCCATGCCGCCGCCGCCACGGGCGAGCAGAGGGGCTGCTGCCGATGGCCTGGCTCCGCCAGCGCCGCCAGTGAGGGCGAGGGCCGGCGTGACCGAGCTGGGCAGCGCCAGAACGCCGGTGAGCAGCAGGCTGACGCTTTGTGCCGTGCGGTTCATCAGCGCACCTCCTTGCAGCCGTCGTCGTAGCAGGTGAGGTCCACGCGACCGCTCTCATCGAAGCGCACCTGCACCAGGTCGCGGCCTGCGGTGGCTTCGGGACGCTCTTCGCGCACACTGTTGAGGTAGTTGGCATTCACCGCACACAGATCGCGACCGTTGAAGCAGATCGTGTTGGTGGAAAATCGTGCCGCAGCGCTGCTGAGGGGGGTCCAGGTGTTCTTGGCCGCATCCCACACACGCATCCGCACCGGCGCATCAGTGATGCGCACGGTGATGCTCACGGTGTCCGGGCGCTCCCCGATCGTGTGGCGATAGGTGGTGCCCTCCGCATCCTTTGTGGCCTCCACCACGCAGGGTTCGGGTTCGCCACCGGCCACCGAGCAGCGCGTTTCCAGGCTGTACAGGGTTTCTGTGGCCTCTGCGCGGGCCTGGGCGGAGGGGAGCACAAGGCCCAGGGCCATGGCTGCGAGCAGCAGGGGCATGGACGGGGACATCGACATGGACCGGAAATCCTCCGCAGAGGTGATGATGGAAACATCCTAATTGATGGTGAGTCACCGCAATCAGGCACCACTCCGATTGCGCTTGATCAGGAGCGAAATCATTGCTGATTCGCGCAATCTTCAGCCGGCGTATCAACGCCGGCCGGTTCATCTCCGGTGCAAGCCTTTCCATCGGCCCGGCTGCCACCTGGATCAGCTGTCGAGCGGCAGCAGGCTGGCCCGCTCCGAGAGCGGCAGCACCGGCAGCCGGATCGGGAAGCGGTTCTGCTCCAGCCGGCTCATCAGCTCGGCGGTGATCTCGGCCGCCAGGCGGGGGCTGTGGGCAGGGGCGCAGCGCAGCTCCCGTTCGCCCAGCACGAAGCGGCCGCGGGCCAGCTGGGCATAGCTCACCGAGCCCAGGGCCGGCTTGATCCGCCGTGGGATGGCCATATCCAGCACCGGAGCCTCCAGAGCCTCGGGGCCCGCTGCCGCCTGCCGGGCCACCTCCAGGTCCAGGAGCGGTACTGGTGCGGCGATCGCCACCAGCAGGGCGCAGCCGTGGCCGGCGATGAAACAGGGCCGCAGCCAGCGGGCCTCAAGGCCGTGCAGATCCACGCTCACCGCCACCGTGGCTCCGGGGGTGAGGGCATGGCCACTGGGCTGGCGCCGGGGGGCGGGCTGGTGGCCGCTGCCGGCACCCAGCACCCAGCCGATGCCACCGCCCACCAGCACCGGGGAGCCGGGGCCCAGCAGGCTGAGGCCCGGCATGGTGAGGCCGATGCTGCCGGCGCCGCCGCAACTCCACAGGGCCGTGCCGCAGGGGCCCAGCAGCGGGCCCCAGGGGCTGGCGCAGAGCCCGGCGGCACTGCTCACCGCCACCACGCCGTTTTCGCCGATGGCCCGGTGCAACAGCAGCCGGCCGCCGCCGATCCGCTCCCGGCTGAGTTCGGTGTGCAGGTCGCGGCGGGGATGGGCTGCCGTGGCCTCGCCGCTGGCGTCGAAGGCCAGCGCCTCGCCGGTCAGCAGGGCCCCGAGCAGCTGGGCTCCGCTGCGGCGGCCCGCTTCCCCCAGCCCGCCGCCCACCGGCAGCACCAGTTCGCCGGGGCCGCCGGTGGCCAGCCCTGTCACCCCACCGAGCTGGGCCTCCCGCAGCCGGATCGGCGGGTCGCTGGGGCCCAGGGAGAGGTGCAGGCTGGCCTGGTCGGTGAAGCCGGCGTCGGCGGCCACAACCAGATCGGTGGCGGCGTAGGCCTGCTCCAACCCCCGCTCGTCCACCAGGGTCCGGAACGCGGCAGCCGAGCGCACCCGCAGCTCGCCCCGCCGCTGGCGCTCCCGCAGCTGAGATTCGCTGCGGGAAGCACTGGCGCCGGCCTCGATAGAATGGACCGATTGAGGTTGGTTGTGCATGGCGGATCCCACGGGACCGATCAACCCGGGCGATTCCGGGTCGGACGGGGATTCACGGGTCATCCAGACCGACCTCCGCAACGAGATGTCGCGCTCCTACCTGGAGTATGCGATGAGCGTGATCGTGGGCCGGGCCCTGCCCGATGCCCGCGACGGCCTCAAGCCCGTGCATCGCCGCATCCTCTACGCGATGTATGAGCTTGGTCTCACCAGCGACCGGCCTTACCGCAAGTGCGCCCGTGTGGTGGGGGAGGTGCTTGGTAAGTACCACCCCCACGGCGACACGGCCGTGTACGACGCCCTGGTGCGCATGGCGCAGGACTTCTCCCTGCGCATGCCGCTGATCGATGGCCACGGCAACTTCGGCTCGGTGGACAACGACCCGCCGGCGGCCATGCGCTACACCGAATCGCGGCTGCAGGCGCTGACCACCGATGCCCTGCTGGAGGACATCGAGTGCGAGACGGTTGATTTCGTCGACAACTTCGACGGCAGCCAGCAGGAGCCCACGGTGATGCCGGCGCGCATCCCCCAGCTGCTGCTCAACGGCTCCTCCGGCATCGCCGTGGGCATGGCCACCAACATCCCGCCCCACAACCTAGGCGAGCTGTTGGATGGCCTCCAGGCCCTGATCGCCAACCCGGAGATCAGCGACCGGGAGCTGCAGGCCCTGATCCCCGGGCCTGACTTCCCCACCGGGGGCCAGATCCTCGGCCGCCGCGGCATCCGCGAGATCTATGCCACCGGCAGGGGGTCGGTGACCATGCGCGGCGTGGCCGGCATCGAGACGATCGAGGCCAAGGGCCGGCCCGACCGTGACGCGGTGATCATCACCGAGCTGCCGTATCAAACCAACAAGGCGGCGATGATCGAGCGCATCGCCGAGCTGGTGAACGATAAGAAACTCGAGGGCATCAGCGACATCCGCGACGAATCCGACCGCGACGGCATGCGCGTGGTGATCGAACTGCGGCGCGACGCCTATCCCCAGGTGGTGCTGAACAACCTGTTCAAGCTCACGCCCCTGCAGAGCAACTTCAACGCCTACATGCTGGCGCTGGTGGGCAATGAGCCGATCCTGCTCAACCTGCGGCGCATGCTGGAGGTGTTCCTCGACTACCGCATCGAGACGATCGAGCGGCGTACCCGCTTCCTGCTGCGCAAGGCCGAGGAGCGCGATCACATCCTGCTCGGTCTGCTGATTGCCCTCGACAACCTCGACGCGATCATCGCCCTGATCCGCGCCGCCGCTGACACCGCCACGGCACGGAGCGGACTGATCGAGCAGTTCGGACTCACCGAAGTCCAGGCTGACGCCATCCTGCAGATGCAGTTGCGCCGGCTCACGGCTCTGGAGGCCGACAAGATCCGGCTGGAGCACGAGGATCTGCTCGCCAAGATCACCGACTACAAGGACATTCTGTCCCGCCGCGAGCGGGTTCTGGACATCATCCAGAGCGAGCTGGCCACGATCCGCAGCCGCTACCACTCCCCGCGCCGCACCGAGATCCTGGATGTGGAGGGCGGCCTCGATGACATCGATCTGATTGCCAATGAGCGCTCGGTGGTGCTGCTCACCGAAACCGGCTACCTGAAGCGCATGCCGGTGAGCGAGTTCGAGGCCACCAGCCGCGGCACCCGCGGCAAGGCCGGCACCCGCAGCCAGGGGGAGGAGGCCGTGAAGCTGTTCATCAGCTGCAACGACCACGATCACCTGCTGCTGTTCAGTGATCGCGGCGTGGTGTACACCGTGCCCACCTACCGCGTACCGGTGGGCAGCCGCGCCGCCAAGGGCACGCCGATCGTGCAGTTGCTGCCGATCCCGCGCGAGGAGCAGATCACCTCGCTGCTGGCGGTGAGCGAATTCACCGACGACGGCGTGCTGGTGATGCTCACCAGCGGCGGCACGATCAAGCGTACCCGGCTCTCGGCCTTCGCCAACATTCGCTCCAACGGCCTGATTGCCATCGATCTGGTGCAGGGCGATTCCCTGCGCTGGGTGCGGCTGGCTCTCCCCGGCGACAGTGTGCTGATCGGCTCCCGCAAGGGGATGACGATCCATTTCCGGCTCAGCGACGAAGAGTTGCGCCCCCTGGGCCGCACCGCCCGGGGCGTGCGGGCCATGAACCTGCGCTCCGGCGACCAGCTCGTGAGCATGGACGTGCTGCCGGCTGAACTGGCCGACCGGGTGGCCCAGGTGTCCGCCTCTGCCGATGAGCAGGCTGAGGGCGAGGTGGACGCTGACACCGAGGTCGATGGCGATGCCGATGAGGCAGCCGCTGTGGCGGTGAGCGAGGGGCCCTGGGTGCTGGTGACCACCGCCAGGGGCCTCGGCAAACGGGTGCCGGTGGACCAGTTCCGGCTGCAGAAGCGCGCCGGCATGGGCCTGCGGGCGATCAAGTTCCGCCAGGCCGACGACACCCTGGTGGGACTGCGGGTGCTGGGCTCCGGTGAGGAGCTGCTGTTGGTGAGCGAGCGGGGCGTGATTGTGCGCACCCAGGCCGATGCGGTGCCCCAGCAGTCGCGGGCCGCCACGGGGGTACGCCTGCAGCGCCTCGATGCCGGCGACCGCCTGGCCGAGGTGGTGCTGGTGCCACCGGCCCTCGAGGAGGAGGACGAGGAGCAGGACGCTGTTCCCGACGCCGGGCCCGACACCGCAGCTGTGGCCGAGACCGTCGAGGGCGCGGGCCCTGCTGAGGGTGGCGCTGAAGACGTTGCTGCAGAAGACGTTGCTGCTGAGGAGAGCGGCAGCTGAGCGATCCCCGCGCTGAGGTGGATAGCCCCGTGGTGGATGTGCTGGTGGTGGGCGGCGGCCCGGCGGCCCTGTGCATCGCCGCGGCCCTTGCCAGCGAGCAGGTGCGGGTGATGGTGCTCAGTGCCAGTGACCCGGCGGCGCCCTGGCCCAACACCTACGGCATCTGGGGTGAGGAGGTGGATGCCCTGGGGCTGTCCCACCTGCTGGAGCACCGCTGGAGCCGCACCTGCAGCTATTTCGGGCCGGGCGGTGGCTCTGCGGGCGATGCCCCCACCCCCCATGGCCGCGACTATGGCCTGTTCGACAAGACCCTGCTGCAGCGCCATTGGCTCGATCAGTGCGTTGCCGGCGGGGTGCGCTGGGAGCGGGGGGAGGCGCAGACCCTGAGCGTTGACCACAGCGCCGCCCCCAGCCTGGTGCGCTGCGCCGATGGTCGGGAGCTGCGGGCCCGGCTGGTGGTGGACGCCTCCGGGCACCGGGCGGCCCTGGTGCGGCGGCCCGACCGGGGGCCGGTGGCGGGCCAGGCGGCCTATGGGGTGGTGGGTCGGTTCAGTGCGCCGCCTGTGGACCCAGGCCAGTTTGTGCTGATGGACTTCCGCTGCGACCACCTCAGTCCGGCCGAGCGCCGGGAGCCGCCCACCTTCCTCTACGCCATGGATCTGGGGGAGGGCCGCTTCTTCGTTGAGGAAACCTCCCTGGCCCTGGCGCCGCCGCTGCCCTACGACACCCTGCGGCAACGCCTGGAGCGGCGTCTGGCCCACCGGGGTGTGGCGATCGAGGCGGTGGAGCACGAGGAGTTGTGCCTGTTTCCGATGAACCTGCCGTTGCCGAACCTGGACCAGCCCCTGCTGGCCTTCGGCGGCGCGGCGGCGATGGTGCATCCGGCCTCCGGTTATCTGGTGGGGGCCCTGCTGCGCCGGGGGCCGGCGCTGGCGGCGGCGCTGGCGGCGGCCCTGGCCGACC
>SLIG01000116.1 GCA_007135755.1 Cyanobium sp. | reverse complement strand
TTCTACTAGGCCCGGGATTTCAGGCCCTCGAATATGTGAGTAGCTGATTGGCTCGAGAACGTTGATGAAACGCAAGCCTTTCCCGTATGCCGCTTTATCGGCATTCACGCCATTGGAGAATTTGTAGAGCCTCCCCAACGGGACAACGCTCCAATCCTCCGGGATCACGCCCACTTCTGTCTGCTTGTAGCCCGGCTTCAGTTCCATGCGAACCCCATCCGCCCCAGATGGCCGGCCACTCGCGCCTCCAGCTCCTCTACGCGCTGGCTGATCGCCGGTAGGGCCTCGCCGTAGCGCTCTCCCAGCTCTTTGAGGCGGCTGGTGAGGGCCTGGCTCACCCGTTCCACCTCGGCGGCCACCGCCTGCTCCAGGGTGGTTAGCCACTTGCCCACCACCAGCTCGCGCACCTCGGCATCCGTGAGGCTGTCGTAGCGGCCGTAGGCTTGGTCGTCGAGCTCGGCTTCGGCGGCCTTGAGGGCCTTTTTGGTTGCGGCCTCCTCGTCGCTCAGCTCCAGCCACTCCCTGAGCACGGCCAACTCCTCAGCGGCTTCGGGATCCTTCTTGATCTCTTTGATCCGAGCGTTCACGGCTGCCTTGTTCACCTTGTCCAGCTCGCTGAAGGCGCCCTCTTCGCCGCCGTGCTCCTCCTCCAGCTCGGCCAGGCGGCCGCTGGTCTCCTCCAATTGGGTGCGGAGCGCTTCGATCATCTCCAGATCACCGGCGAACAGCTGCCGCACCAGCAGCTCCTTGGGCACCAGATCGCAGGCCCAGCCCTTGTCCTTGGTCTTGCCCTTCTTGTTGGTCTCCAGCATCCGGTAGGGCTCGGCGCGCCAGCCCTCGGCGCTGATCGCATACACGTCGTCCTGCATCGATTCGGCCCACTGGTCGAGCAGCAGCTGGTACACGGCGTAGGCATCGATCAGTGGCTGGCCTTGGTAATGGGCAAGCAGTCCCTCGCTCAGCTCGCGGATCACCGCCTTGGGGTGGCAGCCCGGCTCCAGGGCGATCAGCTGGCTTGCGGCCTGCTGGCGCCAGGCCGCGAAGTGCTGGGCCATCCCCGCCAGGAAGCCGGCGAACTGGGGATGGGCCATGATCGTGGCCTTCAGCTCCGCCGGCGGCACCGCCAGCTCCAGATAGCCGGGCCGCAGCGGCTGGAACAGGACCTCGCGCAGCTGCGGGCACACCTGCCAATAGGCCTCCAGGGTGTCGATGTCGCGCTCGGGGATGCCGCCGCGCAGGTGGGCCTCAATGTCCTGCAGGTCTTCGGCTTCTGAACTGTCGATGTAGCGGGGCAGATTGAGGTTGTAGTCGTGCCCGGCGATCTCCTCGTTGGGCACGAAGCGCGAATAGCCGGGCACCTCCAACTGGCGGGTGAACACATCCACGATCTTGTGGATGTCCCGCTCGCGCAGGCGGTTCTTGGGGCCGTCTTTGATGAAGCCCTTGCTGGCATCCACCAGGAAAAGGCCCTCACGGCTGCCGGCGTCGCGCTTGTCGATCACCAGGATGCAGGCGGGAATACCCGTGCCATAGAAGAGGTTGGCCGGCAGGCCGATGATGCCCTGGATCAATCCCCGCTGGATCAGGTTCTTGCGGATCTCGGCTTCGGCGTTGCCGCGGAACAGCACGCCGTGGGGAAGGATGCAGCTGCCCCGGCCCGTGCTCTTGAGCGTGCGCACGATGTGCAGCAGGTAGGCATAGTCGCCCTGCTTGGCCGGCGGGACGCCGAAGCCCTCGAAGCGGCTGTAGGGATCCTTGGCCGCATCCAGCCCTGTGCTCCACCGCTTGTCCGAAAAGGGTGGGTTGGCCACCACGTAGTCGAACTGCTTGAGCTGCTCGGCTTCCTTGAGCTTGGGATCGGCAAGGGTGTTGCCCTGCCAGATGATCGCGGTGGGGTTGCCGTGCAGGATCATGTTCATCCGTGCCAGGCCGCTGGTGGCGGCGTCTTTCTCCTGGCCGTAGAGCGTCACCGGCCGGCCGGCCTGGGCGGCCACCTTGAGCAGCAACGACCCTGAGCCGCAGAACGGATCGCACACCGTTGTGGAGGCCGCGATGGCTTCGCTGTCGATCTGCAGCACCTGGGCCTTCACGCGGCTCACCTCCGCCGGCGTGAGGAATTGCCCTTTGCTCTTGCCGCTCTCCACGGCGAAGTGGCGCATCAGATATTCGTACGCATCGCCCAGGATGTCGTCATCGTCGGCACGGTTGCGGGAGAAGTTGAGCGCCGGTGCCTCAAAGATCGCGATCAGATCGGTGAGGCGGTCTACCAGCTCCTTGCCGCTGCCCAGCTTGTCCTGGGCGTTGAAATCGGGAAAGTCGCTCTGGCTCAGTTGCTGGTTGGCGGCCACCAGCGGGGCGATGATCTGCTTGTTGATGCGATCGCCGATCTCGGCCTTGCCCTTGAGGGCCACCATGTCGGCAAAGCTGGAGCCCTCGGGAATCACCAGCGGCGCATAGGGCTGGCCTGCGTACTTGTCGCTGATGTATTTGAGGAAGAGGAGCACCAGCACATAGTCCTTGTATTGGCTGGCATCCATGCCGCCGCGAAGGGCGTCGCAGCTGGCCCAGAGGCTCGAATACAGCTCGGATTTACGGATGGCCATGGTTCAGGCGGCCTCCCCTTGGACGCCGGCCAGCAGGGCTGAGGGGATGTCCTCCAGCCAGCCCTGCCGCGAGAGACGTTGCAGCCGGCGGATCCTCTCCATCTCCACCTTCTCGAGAACGCGCATCACAGCCAGCAGCAGCGCATGGGTAGGACATTCCCAGATGGGAACGGCAGTTTTGTCATCGCACACCGTATCGGCGTGGGCTGTCGATCCTGGCCAGGCTCGTGAGGCCTGCAACGACACCCGTAGGCCACTGACCACGATGCGCCCACCAGCGTTGGACCTTTTCCTGCGGCACAGACACCGCGATTGCCCCGAGATGGCCCGGCCCTTCAATCTCAACGACTCCCGCGACCGGGAGCGGATGATGCGGGATGTGGCCCGGGTGCTGCGCGAGCTGCGGCCCGACCTGATGGCCGCTGAGCACCGCTACCGCTCACCGGCGGGGTTCGGCAGCTGGGCGGAGCACTGGACCAAGACGGTGGCGGTGGAGCTGGCGCTGGAGGAATCGGAGAACCACCACGACCACGTGGGCATCTGGGGGGCGATGGTGTGCCGCTGGGCCCGGGAGCAGGACGCCGAACCGCGGTTTCTCTCCCCAGCCCTGGCCCAGGCATTCCTGCAGAGCGAGCGGCCACTGCTCACCCCCTCCCTGCCGCGGGAGCTGAGCTGCTTCCGGCTGTTTCTGCCCAGGGCCACCCTGTTCAGCGAGGAGGGCCCGGAGATCCGCTCGGTGCTGGTGGCCGATGTGCGGGCGATGGAGGGCTGGCTGCCGGAGAACTTCCGCCTGGCCGGCGGCGGCCTGGCCTGCGTGGGGCTGGGGGAAGACGGCGCCACGTATCTGGCCAGCTGCCTGCTGGACCCCTCCGCCAAGGCCCAGCAGCCGGAGCACACCGACTTCAGCGCCCCCCACTGGGAGTGGGACGCCGATGGTGTGAAGGGCACCGCGGCCCGGATGGAGCAGCTCTGCGTCCATGCCCTGCTGGTGCAGCTCTATGCGCCGGAACTGGTGAGCGAAGGCGAGGTGCCTCCGGCGGCCGGGGCCGGCGGCAAGGGCTTCGGCGGCAAGCCCGCCGGCGGCGCAGCCGGCAAGGGAGGCGAAGTGCCCAGGCCGGTGTGGCTGGGGAAGGACTACCAGCTGCAGCGCCAGCCGGCCGAGCTGCCGGATCACCCGGCCGGCAGCTGGCAGCGGGGCTGCTGGCGGCCGCTCTCACCGCTGGGGGATCCGCTGGCGGCGCCGCTGGAGTGGGTGGAGCCGGTGCTGGCTGGGTGATCCTGGGGAAGGCCCCTGGTGCCACCAGCCATGCCACCCTCCGCTCTCAAGCAGCCCCCCGAGGACGTTGCGGCCCTGCAGCTGCACGTGAGCCTCAACGGCATCGAGCCGCCGATCTGGCGCCGCTTCTGGGTGGAGGACACGATCACCCTGGGCCGCCTTCATGAGGTGCTGCAGATCGTGATGGGCTGGGAGAGTTACCATCTGCACCAGTTCATCACCGGCGAGCGATTCGAGGATCGGGTGTTCTACACGCCGCCCTGGGATGACGGCTTCGGGGACCCGGCGTTCATGGCCCGCCAGCGGGATGAAACCCGCGTGAAGGCCCGCACCTTGCTGCCGCTGGTGGGCGATTCGGCCCTCTACGAGTACGACCTGGGCGACAGCTGGGAGCACACCCTGCTGCTGGAGCGGGTGGTGCTGGTGGACCCGCTGGAGCAGTGGCTGCCCTGGTGCCTCGACGGCCGCCGCGCCGCACCGCCTGAGGACGTGGGCGGCACCGGCGGCTACGCAGAGTTCCTGGAGGCGATCGCCGATCCTGGCCATGAGGATCACGCCCAGATGCTGGAGTGGGGCGGCGACGTCGATCCCGAGCGCTTCGATCGTCGGGCGGTGAACACGGCCCTGTGGTGGTGGGCCAAGGCCCGCGGGCGGCACCGCAAGCTCAGGCCCGATCTGCCGGATCGGTAGGGGCCAGTGGATGCGATGCGGTCGGATCACGGCGGAGGTGCCCAGGCCTCAGGCGCCGCCTCCCTGGAGCTGAGTGAGCAGCTGGCCGCAATGCTCAACGAGCACCGGCAGATCCGTCTGGATCGCACCCCAGACCACACGGTCGCTCACGTTGCATAGATCTCCTGCTTGCTCGCCTCGATCGTTCGCTTGATGACCGGATTGCGCACGGCATCCGCCATCACCAGATCGACGCGGGAAGCCAGACCCTGGCGGAGGTCGTTGAGCAGAGCGAAACAGGCTCTGTAGAGGCTGGAGGCATCAAGGGGCTGAAAACTCCACCAGCAGGTCGATGTCGCTCTCCCCGGGCCGGTAGTCGGATCGCAGCACCGACCCGAAGGCATGCAGTCGCGCCACGTGGTGCCGCTGGCAGGCAGCGGTGATGGCATCGAGCTGGCTCTGGGGGAGGGGGAGGCTCATGACGCCAGTCCGATGTGCCCAGTATCGGCCTGATCGCTGCTCACGCGCTGATGCCTTCCTGGAGGATCGCGTGGCGCAGGGCCGGGTTCATGCGCTCACGCAGGCGCACCAGATCGACGGGGCGCTGCAGCAGCTCCTCCAGCTCATGCTTGAGGTGCACGGTGGCGAAGGGTGTGAGGGGATCCAGTTCGA
>SLIG01000177.1 GCA_007135755.1 Cyanobium sp. | reverse complement strand
TGCCGATCGAAGCTGATCAGCGCCCCACAACCCTCGCTGCGGGAGAGGTGCAGCGCATCGGCAAAGTCCATGCCCTACCGGTGCCACTCCAGGGCCCGCCTCACCAGCTCTTCCTGTTCCAGATGGAGGTGGCGCATGGCCAGCAACCCCTCAAAGGCCGTGATCACTGCCTCACGCGGCAACCTGTAAGCCCCACGCAGCACCCATTCCAGCTCCAGTGCCACGGTGATCGGCACAAAACAGGCGGCACTGGCATCGATCAGCACGGCCGCCTGCTCGGCCTGGACCGGATCGTCGTTCACCAGCAGCCGCACCAGCACGTTGGTGTCGAGCGCCACTGGCAGACTCACGGCTTGGCAAAGAGCGCCGGATCCATCTGTTCCAGGCTCAGGGGCGGCCCCTGGTATCCAGCGCAGCCGATCAAGGCGCGGGCGGTGCGGGTTTTCGCGCGATCCTGGGGAACCAGGCGAAGGCCATCGGCCTCCAGGCTCAAGGCCAGCCGGTCTCCGGGCTGGAGCCCCAACAGCTGACGCAACCGTGCCGGGATCACCAGCTGCCCCTTGGATGAGAGGGTGAGCAGCGCGTCCATGTCACACCCCTCGAACGTCTTACCAGTGTAAGGCCGGCAGCTGGGTTGGCTCCTCGGTGAACCAGGCGCGGGCATTGAGGATCAGCGGGGATCATGGAACTGTGTTCAGCCATGGAAAGCTGCCCTGATGGCGCCGCAGATGCGTTCCACGTCGGCCGCGGCCACCGCCCGGCGCCCAGCCATCGCCGCCTCGATCACCGGCAGCTGGGCCAGCCCCACCGCCGCGTGCAGCTCACTCATCTCGGCGTTGATGCCATTGGCGGCCAAGGTGGTGAACAACTTGGTGGCATGGAAGCTGAGGATCGAGAGATCGCCGTGCCGCAGCAGCGAACCGCAGTGGCAGTCCACCCCGAAGGCATGGGCGGCGTCGTAGATCACGCGCAGGTTGTAGTCGTCGGCGAACACCGGCTCCAGGCCGTTCCAGCTCAGCGCCTCGCTGGTGGCCACGAACGAGAACGGCGTGGTGATCACCTCCCCCTGCACCTGCGGCGCCTTCAGCGCCACCAGCAGCGCCAGCGTGCCGTTCCCACACCCCCTCCAGCAGCTTCGTCACCTCCGCCAATGGCGGCAGGTGGGGTCGGTCATGGCTTCAGTCCAGCACCAGGAGACGCCATTGCTCCAGCGCCGCTTCCAGGCGGATCGCGGTGGCGAGCTCCGAGAGGAGGCGTTCCATGACGCTCATGCCCGCTGGGATGATTGCCCAGCCATCGCCGCTCCTGAAGCGGTGGAGTCATGCAGCTCTCCGTGTCGCAGGAGAACGCAACCGGCTTGCTCCAGTTCTCTGATCAGGTCAGCTCGTTTTTGGGGAATTCTTGGTATAGATCAAGCAGCTGATCCTTGAGGTCTTCCAGATCATCACCCTGCGTCCAATGGTCCGGGTATGCATTCAGATAACCCAGAAAGCTGCCACTGGGCTGCAGCCCGTGCGGGGCCGGTGGGTCTGGGGCCTCGTGGGTGGCAGGAGGCTGAGCGGTTCGTTCGGGCTTGGACGCCTGGCGGCTCAGGGGGAAGCCCCTCTGGTTTGGCTGAGCCATGGGGGAGAAGGGATTCCTCAGGCTGCTCGTGCAGGCGGCTTCTTCACGGGCCACCGCCTGCGCCCTTCAAGGTGATATCGCGATAGCGCGTCTGTTCGAGGGTGCTGACCTCAGGGCAACCAGCCGGGCAAGGAGTTCGCGGGCCGCACCGTGCTGATCGACACCACAGACACCGGCGCCTGGGTGATCAAGACCCTGCGCCTGCTCCAGCAGAGCACTCGCTGTCCTGGCCTGCTCGGCATGAAGCTCCAGCCGGGCTCCAGGCAGCGGCTCTTTCCGCAGGGCCACCTGGCCCTTGCTGGTCACCGTGAGGGATGTGGTGAGGGGCGTCGCCATGGCCAGGCAGCGTCGATCGCCGAGGGTTGAGGGCGGTTCACTCCAGCACCCGCAGCTGGCCCGGCAGCGGGCTGGTGGCCGGATGCACCTGCATCAGATAGTCGAGGGCTTCGAGGCGGCTGAGGCCCTTGCGGCGCATCAGCCAGGCCATGCACACCAGCGGCGAGCGCTCGATCCCGGCCACGCAGTGCACGAACACAGGCCCGCCGGCCTGCTCCCGCAGCCGCTCCAGCTCGACCAGGGCGGCCTCCAGTTCGGCGCGGCTGGGATCGCGGCCGCTGCGGTGCTCCGGCAGCACCAGCCGGCCCCGGAGGAAACGGTCATCCAGGCCGGCGGGCAGCGGCCACTCGCTGTCATCGCAGAGGCTCAGCACCGCCCGGATGCCCTCCTCCTCCAGCCGCTGCAGGTGCTCCGCCCGCCGCGGGGCCGGGCCCAGCGCCACCTCCCCGCGCAGCACCCAGTCCACCTGGAACGTCGCCTTGGGCCTGGGCATCAGCGCGTTGCACCCGGGGCGTGACGCCACCATCGGCCTGCAATGGGCGGATTCATAAACGATTCAGGGCAACACCTGCGCAGCCAGGTGCTGCAGGCGCTGATCAACCGTGAGCAACGCGGCCGCTTCCCGACGGGCCCGACCCACCACCGCATCGAGGCCCGGCTCGTACACGGGCAGTTTGGCCATATCCGGATCGTTCCAGGCGGTGGGGTGAATCGGGTGATCCATCAAGGAGCGGGAGCTGCAGACCGGCGACAGGGCAAAAATCGGCATCGCCACTGAGCACGGATAGGGACTCCGGGGTGCAGGGCTCATCCCTGCCCACCAAGGCGTGGGGATCCGCCGGCTGGCCGGTTCAGCCGGAAAAACTGCCCGAGGGACAGGCCCAGACGGCCAGCCTCGTGGACACAGGCAGCCTTCTCGGTGGGGGTCATCAACACCGCTACCCGCTCAGTGGGCCGCTCAGTGGCCCGCTCAGCCGATCGCCTCGCGGAACCAGGCGATCGTGGGCTCCAGGCCCTCCTCCAGGCTCACCTTGGGCTCCCAGCCCAGCTCGGCGCGGGCCAGATCGATCAGCGGCTGGCGCTGGGTGGGGTCGTCGGCCGGCAGCGGCTTCTCGATCAGCTCCAGCTGGGGGTTGATGCGCGCCCGCACCCGTTCGGCCAGCTCGCGGATCGTGAACTCCCCGGGGTTGCCGATGTTCATCGGACCGCTGTGCGACCCATTCATCAGCCGGATCATGCCCTCGATCAGGTCATCCACATAGCAGAAGCTGCGCGTCTGGCTGCCATCGCCATAGAGGGTGAGCGGCTCACCGCGCAGGGCCTGCACGATGAAGTTGCTCACCACCCGGCCGTCGTCGGGCAGCATCCGCGGGCCGTAGGTGTTGAAGATGCGCATCACCCGGATCTCGGTGCCGTGCATGCGTTGATAGTCGAAACACAGCGTTTCGGCGATGCGCTTGCCCTCGTCGTAGCAGCTGCGGATGCCGATGGTGTTCACGCAGCCCCGGTAGCTCTCGGGCTGGGGATGCACCTCCGGATCGCCATACACCTCACTGGTGCTGGCCAGCAGCAGCCGCGCCCCCACCCGCCGCGCCAGGCCGAGCATGTTGTAGGTGCCCAGGAAACTGGTTTTGGCTGTTTTGATCGGGTTGAACTGGTAGTGCACCGGCGAGGCCGGGCAGGCCAGGTGCCAGATGCGGTCCACCTCCAGCCGGAGCGGTTCGGTGACGTCGTGGCGGATCAGCTCGAAGCGCGGGTGGCCGATCCACTGGGCGATGTTCTGCTTGCGGCCGGTGAAGTAGTTATCGAGGCAGATCACCTCCTCGCCGGCCTCCATCAGCCGGTCCACCAGGTGCGAACCCAGGAACCCCGCTCCGCCGGTGACCAGGTTGCGGGTGATCGAGGCGGGCATGCAGGGGGGTGGCGGGCAGCGGTGCGCGTCCGGGCACACAATCTCTGTGTCAGGTGGCCCGGACACGAGCAGAGCTCCAGCGTCTCAGGACTGGTTGATTCAAGCAGCAGTGCCTGGATTTGGGGCGCCGCCCGCAGCGAAGTGGTGGTGACGGTTTCAGAATGCGAACGGATCGATCAGGCCGATGCAGGCGCCGCGGAAGGCGTCGGGGGTCGCCGTGGCCAGCTGCGCGCCGCGGGCCAGGGCGATGCCAGCGATCAGGGTGTCGCGCAGGTTCACCGGACGGCCCAGGGCCCGGCGCTGCGCCGCCAGCAGGGCGGCATGCTGCACCGCCACCCCATCCAACGGGGCGATGCGCTCCTGGATCAGCTGCTCCAGCAGGGTGTCGAGGGCGGAATCCAAGCGCCCGTGGCAGCTGGCATCGGGATGGCTGGCCGCGGCGTAGCGCAGCTCGAACACCACCAGGATCGGCAGCCACACCGTGTGCAGGGGCTGACGGTCGAGCCAGCGCACCACGGCCGGATCGGGCCGCCGGCGCATCAGCGCCGTGATCACGGAGGTGTCGAGCAGGGTCACAGGCGCTCCGGCGGCTCCAGGTCGACCTCGGCGAACAGGGCGGCGATGCGGCTGCCCAGCCCCTTGGTCAGGGGCGAGAGGTCGTCGCTCTCCACCGCCCGGCGCAGGATCACCCGCACCTCCTCCTCCATGCTGCGCTGGTTGCGCTTCGCCCGGCGCTGCAGCGCCTCCTTCACCGCCAGATCCAGATTGCGCACCAGCAGCTGGGCCATGGTTCAGAGAAGGCGGCAGGGTGCGGGGTGCAGGGTGCGGGGGAGTGGGACAGGAGGGTTGAGCCACCGACCCAGTGGTTTTCAGCGCTGAAGCCCCTTGCTATCACGATAGCGGCCGGATACAGCAGTGATCCCTACGGCCCGGCAAGCCCGCCGCCACCTGCGTCCCGTCGATGCCGGCCACCATCGACCTGCACTGGGCCGCCACCCCCTATTCCTGGGCGCGCTCTGGGCTGTATCCCACGATCATCGGCGGCGATGGCACCCTCCACCGCCTGCACGCCTACAGCATCGACCTGCCGGCCCACGGGAGCACAACAGCAACGCCGTGGCCCTCTCCTGCGCCTGCATGGGCGGCCGCCCCGACCCCTGAACCATCCCGCCCACCCAGCCGCAGCTCGAGGTGATGTGCCGCGAGGCGGCCCAGGTGGCCCGCAGCTGGGGCTGGCGCGAAGCCGACATCACCATCCTGCGGGTGATGACCCACACCGAGGCGGCGTCGAGCTGCGGGCGCGGATCCGGCGCTTTCTGGTACAGCCGGAGCTGCCGGCAGGCCTCACGCCCAAAAGCACCGATGGAAAGCCCGGGGTCACCGCGACGCCGGGGAGCACCGCCACGCCGGGGAGCACCAGCACGCCCGAGCGCCTGGCCTTCCGCCGCGCCACCACCATCAGCGCCGGCGGCGAAACCCTGGCGGTGGAGCTCGACTCCAACGGCAGCTCCTGGGCCCTGGCCGCCGATCGGCTCGCCCTCTACGCGATCCCCTACGGAGGAGTTCGGCAACTCGCTTCGCGAGAAGCCAGCGGCTACAGCGTGAGCTTCGAGCCGTTCACCCTGCTGGAGCGGCGTGTGGGGTAAGCGGCGTCAGGCCGAATTCAGGCGGCCCAGTCCGCCAGCTGCAGCCCATCCACCCGACTGAACTCGCTGACGTTGTGGCTCACCACGACGGCGCCGATGGCCAGGGTATGACAGGCAATCCAGAGGCCGTTGGCGCCGATCGGTGTGGCACGGCGCTTCAAGGCGGTGGCCTGAACGGCGTAATGCTCGCAGATTCCCGGTCCCTGGGGATAGAGCACCGGCACCAGTCGGGTGAGCACCTCTATACGCTCGGCCACCTGGGGCGGATGGTTCTTGATCAGGTAGATCAGGATGTTCGTATCGAGCAGATAGATCACAGGGCTTCCCGGCCCTGCACCGGCAGCTTGTCAGCCAGTTCTTGCTCCAGTGCTTCCAGGAAGTCGGGATCAAATCCGCTGAGCGCCTGCAGCAGGGCCTGCCCCCGCTGGCTTGGGCAGGGATGAATGAGCAGGTCACCCTCCGGAGTGCGGCTGATCTGCACCCGATCGCTGCTGAGGCGGAACTCCGCGGGAATGCGCACGGCCTGGCTGTTGCCGTTCATGAACACGCGGCTGGGCAGAGCCTCCACAGCCTCACGCCGCCATCCGTTCAGGGGGCCGCGCACCGTAGGCCGATGGCGGTGCAGGCCGCCGTTGCCGGCGATGATCGTTTGCTACCGCCCGTAACGCACCTGGCTGTGATCGGCTATGAGCTGAGCGGCCGGCACCACACCCAGCGGGCATCACGCTCCAGCTCGGCGGCGAAGCGGGATCCCTCAGCCATCAGCGCCTCATGCTCGCCGGGGGTGAGCACGAGCGCATCGCAGCTCAGGGGCAGCAGCTCCAGGGGCCAGCGTCGCAGTCGCTCGTGCTGGGGGCCACTGGCGGCCGCGTCGAGCAGCAGCAGATCCAGGTCGCTGCCCACTCCAGCGGTGCCCCGGCCATAACTGCCGAACACCGCCACCCTTTCCAGGGACGGGACACGCTCAGCCTGCTCGTCCGCCCAGGTGGACACCTGGCGCATCACCTGGTCGGGCTCAGGCCAGCGCATCACGGATTGCGTCAGCAAGCGCACGGGCATGGCACAGAGCGTCGTCGCTTTGCAGGCGACCGAAATGGTCGGTGGGTGCTCCATCCGGAAGGCTATCCGGATAGCGGGTGGGGATGTAGAGAGCATCGAGAATGCGCAGACGATCCTCCAGATCCGTCACGGCAGTCCCCAGCTGGGCAGCGACCGTAGGAGGCAGATCGCGGAAGGATCGGCCCAGGCCATGACCCCACACCTTCTGGCCAAGGCTGAGGTGCAAGGCCTTCAGGGCCTTCTCCACAGCCTGGTGGCAAGCGAAGCAAGCCCACTCATGGTGCTCCGCCCTGGCGCTCACCAGGGCCTGATCCAGATCGGCGTACGCCTGGTGCAGCCAGTCGGCGGAACGGTTCATCAGCGCATTCTTGATGCCGGGCGGGCCATGCCCAGGCCCTTGTTCGCACGTGTCCAGCCAAAGCCGATCTTGCACACCAGATGTGGTGTCGTTTTCGCCCAGTCGCTCGACACGTTCGTGCAGGGGTTCAGGTCCCTGCCGATCAGCTGCCGGAGATCAGGTCCCCGCCGATCAGCTGCGGCCGCTCACACCGCCCGCAGCTCGCCCGCCGCCAGACGCGCGCGGAAGTCGGCCACGGTGGCGGCAAGGCCCTCGGCCAGGGGGATCCGGGCGCTCCAGCCCAGGGCCGCCAGCCGGCTCACGTCCAGCTGCTTCCTGGGGGTGCCGTCGGGCTTGCTGGTGTCCCAGGTGATCGTGCCGGCAAAGCCGGTGGCCTCCGCCACCGCCTCGGCCAGCTCGCGGATGCTGAGATCCAGCCCGGTGCCCACATTCAGAAACTGCAGATCCTCAGGCCTCGGCTGCCAGTGCTCCAGGGCGAACACGCAGGCCTCGCCCAGATCATCCACGTGCAGAAACTCGCGCAGCGGCGTTCCGGTGCCCCAGCAGCTCACGCTGGTACCCGCCCCTCGCTCAGGGCGCAGCGAGGCCTCGTGGAAGCGGCGGATCAGCGCCGGCAGCACGTGGCTGTTGGTGGGGTGGTAGTTGTCGCCTGGCCCATAGAGATTGGTGGGCATCAGGCTGATGGCATCGAAGCCGTGCTGGAGCCGCAGCGCCTCGCAGAGCTTGATGCCGGCGATCTTGGCGATCGCATACCACGCATTCGTGGGCTCCAGCTCGCCCGTGAGCAGCGCCTCTTCGCGGATCGGCTGCCGGGCGAACTTGGGGTAGATGCAGCTGCTGCCCAGAAACAGCAGCCGGCGGGCCCCATGGCGCCAGGCGTTCTCGATCACCTGGGTCTCGATCTTGAGGTTGTCGAGCAGGAAATCGGCCGGGTAGGTGGCGTTGGCAAGGATGCCGCCCACCTTCGCCGCCGCCAGCACCACCACCGTGGGCCGGTGCTCGGCAAACCAGTTCTCAACCGCCGTGGCGTCGCGCAGGTCGAGCGTGCTGCTGGCGGCGGTGAGCAGCTCGCCGCCGGCCGCGCGGGCCGCCTCACCATCGCCGTAGCCGGCCCGCGCCAGCGCCCGGCAGATGGCCCCGCCGGCCATGCCGCGGTGGCCGGCCACGAAGATCCGGTCGGCCGGGGTGATCAGGGGCGCCGGCACCACGGCCTCACGCAGCGCCTCACTCACGGCTGCCCACCACCTGGAAGCCCTTGAGCCGCAGCAGCGCCTCCTTACGCGCCTCCTCCTTGTCGGCCGCCACCATCTCGGCCACCAGCTCCTCGAGGGTGGTGGTGGGGGTCCAGCCCAGCTTCAGGTGGGCCTTGCTGGGATCCCCCAGCAGCGTGTCCACCTCGGCGGGGCGGAAGTAGCGCGGGTCGATGCGCACCACCGTCTCACCGGTGTCGGCGCGGCGGCCGAACTCGTGCAGCCCCTCGCCCTCCCACACGATCGCCGGCCCGTCCCCCCCCGCCAGGGCCCCGGTGCCGGCCCAGCCCAGCTCGGCAGCGGCCAGCTCGATGAAGCGGCGCACGCTCTCCTGGCGGCCGGTGGCGATCACGAAATCCTCCGGATGCTCCTGCTGCAGCATCCGCCACTGCATCTCCACATAATCCCGGGCGTGGCCCCAGTCGCGCAAGGAATCGAGGTTGCCCATGAACAGGCAGTCATCCAGCCCGGCATCGATGCGCGCCAGGCCCCGGGTGATCTTGCGGGTCACAAACGTTTCGCCCCGCCGCGGCGATTCGTGGTTGAACAGAATCCCGTTGCAGGCATACATCCCATAGGACTCGCGGTAATTCACCGTGATCCAGTAGGCGTAGAGCTTGGCCACCCCGTAGGGGCTGCGCGGATAGAACGGTGTGGTCTCCGTCTGGGGGATCTCCTGCACCAGGCCGTAGAGCTCGCTGGTGCTGGCCTGGTAGATGCGCGTCTTCTGCGTCAGCCCCAGGATCCGCACCGCCTCCAGGATCCGCAGCGTGCCCAAAGCGTCGCTGTTGGCCGTGTATTCCGGCGCCTCGAAGCTCACCGCCACGTGGCTCTGGGCGCCGAGGTTGTAGATCTCATCGGGCTTCACATCCTGCACGATGCGGATCAGGTTGGTGCTGTCCGTTAAATCGCCGTAGTGCAGCTGGAAATGGGGCAGCTCCCCGCCCGGCCCGCGCTCGTGGGGGTCCTGGTAGAGGTGATCGATGCGGCTGGTGTTGAAGCTGCTGGCCCGGCGCTTGATGCCGTGCACCACGTAGCCCTTCTCCAGCAGCAGTTCAGCCAGATAGCTGCCGTCCTGCCCCGTGATGCCGGTGATCAGGGCTGTTTTGGGCATCAGTCGTCGAGCAGGCGGAACAGGGTGAGCACGTTCACCAGACCGGTGAGGGGCTGACTCACGGCACCGATGGCATCTGCACTCACCGCATAACGGGTGCGGTTCACGATCACCGTGTCGCCCTCCACCAGCGGTGGATTCTTGTCCATCGACACGTCCTGGCTGGGATCGTACGCATAGGTGCGCCGCTGAGCGCTGCCGTTGCGGAAGATGCGCACCACCTCCACCTTCGACGTGTTCGCCCGCCAGGTCTGGGGGCCGCCCGCGGCCAGGATGGCCTTCATCAGCGGCGTGTTCGCCGGCACCTGCAACCGCCCCGGCGACTGCACCTCTCCCACGATGTTCACGGTGATGGCGGTGGGCGAGAGGGTGGTGGAGGCCAGCTCAGCACTCAGCTCGGCCGATTCCTCCACCCGTTCGATGCGGATCGTGTCGCCGTCGAACAGCAGCGGATTCTGGAACTGATCCCCGAGCCGCACCAGCGCCAGCAGGTCCACCGGCGCCTGCTTGAAGCGGCGGTCGTTGCCGGGCAGGCGCCGCTGCAGCCACACCCGGCGCAGGTTGGCGGTGGAGGTGAGACCGCCGGCCTTCTGGATCGCATCCACCAGGGTGGGCGGGCCGCTGATGGCCACCGCCGCCTCGGTGCGCGACGCCTCGGCGGTGGTGAGGGTGTAGAGGCCGGGGCGCTCCACCTCGCCCACCACGGCCACCCGCAGCGGCCGCGGCCGCGCGACGCTGAGCTGCAGGTTGGGGCGCTGCAGCTGGGCGCGATAGAGGGTTTCCAGCCATTGGCTGGCCTGCGACAGGGTGAGGCCGCTGAGCATCACGTTGCCCAGCAGCGGCAGCGAGGCGGTGCCGTCGTTGAGGATCTCCAGCGGGCCCGAGAATTCCGGCACGGCCAGAAAGCGCAGGTTCAGCCCATCACCGGCGCCCAGGATGTAGGCGTCCTCACCCAGCAGCTGGTCCTGGGCGGGCGGCTGAGCAGGCCCCATTCCGGGGCCCGTCGCCGGTGCGGCGGGGCCCTGCCGGCCAGCAGGGCTGAGGGGCGGCTCGACGATCTGCAGTTGCGCCCGGGAGGGAGCTGCCAGCGAGCCCCACAGGGGAGCGACGACCAGCAGAGCGGCCGGACCGGCGATCCAGGGGCGGCTCCACTGCTGGCGAGGGCGGCTCCACTGCTGGCGAGGGCGGGGCATCGAGGGCGCGGCCAGGGGGAGACGGGGAAGCAGAGTTGCCATGGTCCCACGATTCCTGCCCTGAAGCGGTAGCGATAGGTCCCGCAGAGCCCAGGACCCGCCGATAAGGTTGGTCACCTTCCGCGGCTCCGTTGGTCCTCATTCGGGTGCCCGACAGAGCGATGCCCAACAGAGGGCTGTGCATCAGAGGGCTGTGCATCAGAAGCGTGGCGCCTCTGGCCCTTCTGGCCCTGCTCACCCCCCAGCTGGCGGCTGCCCCGGGCCGAAGCCAGCCCCTGGCCTCCAAGCCATTCCCACCGGCACCCGCAACACAGGCACCCGCGTCCCCGCCCCCGATCAACTGGCAACCCCTGCCCACCGGCAGCGGGCCCGCCCCGCCCCCACATCAGGAGCTGCAGTGGCAACCGCTGGGCGAGCGCCAGCCCCTGCGCTGGAGCCTGGTGCCCGCCAGCGAGGTGATCACCCCTGAGATGGTGCGCGCCAGCGGCCCTCCCGAGCCACCCGAGTTGCCGGAACCCGAGCCTCCAGCCCAGCCGGTGATCCGCAACCTCGCCCGCGGCATCACCGTGAACGGCGAGGCCTACCCCGATACGGGCCTGAAGGTGCCCAACGCCTTCGCCGCCGATCCCGAGTACACCGTGAGCACGGCCATCACGGCCACAAGCCGCACCCGCAGCTGCGAGGTGCCGAAGGGCGGCGACTGGAAAGACTGCGCCGATGCCGAGGCCTACATCGACCTGATCCCGTTCCGGTGGGAAAACGCCAGCCTCGGCTTCCAGTGGACGGTGCAAAGCCTCTCGGGTCGCAACCAGGGCACCAGCCAGTTCGCCGCCCAGAGCCTGGGCTTCCGCACCGCCATCAACCTCAGCCCCACCACCGGCCTGGCCTTCGGCGGCGAGCACGTGCTCCAGCTCGACGAGAACACCGACCTGGGCCGCAACTTCTATCTGGTGCTCTCCCAGGCGATTCCCCTCAACCAGCGGCCCGACCCCTGGCTGCTGGTGGCCACCGCCGGCATCGGCTCCGACTTCTACGGCTACGGCAGCAACGGCATCCTCGGCTCCACCGACTGCCTCAGCGGCAACAACATCAGCAGCCGCAACTACCCCAGCGGCACCGACTGCTACTGGGGCCCAATCGGGTCCCTCAGCGTGCAGATGGGACCCCAGGTGGCGGTGGGCCTGGAGTGGTTCGGCTTCGGCATCGGCGCCGGCGTGTCGGTGCGGCCGGTGCCGCGGGTGCCGTTCACGATGAGCTTCTACCTCACCGATTTCCTCGGCAACGTGCCCAGCGGTATCGAGGAGCTCTGCACCAGCGATCCCTGCGAACCGCGTCTCTACGCCCGCTTCTCGATGTCGTTCTGAGCGGCGGTGGGGCGGGGGTACGGGTGGGTGCTCCGGGCTGACAGCTGATCCCGGTGGATCCCCCTAGATTCAACCCATACATCTGGCGAGGGCCGGTCGACGATGCGCCTTGCCGTTCCCCTCGCCCTGGCCACCGCCGCGGCCTTCTCCGTCCACACCCTGCCGGTGCGGGCCTATCCCGGCCCCAGCGTGAACCTGGTGCGCATCGACTCCGAAGGGGTGAAGCCCCTGCCGGATGTAACCCGGCTGCTCAGTGAGGCGCAGGCCCAAGCCCAGGCTCCCGCTCCAACCGCCTCGCCAGCAGCCTCTGCGCAGGAGGCCCTGCCCCGGGATCTCACCTGGCTGCTCTCGCCCCGCGATGAGCTGGAGATCAGCTTCCGCCGGGCCCTGCCCGCCAACGCCAGCGGCACCCTCGTGCTGCGGGTGGCACCGGCGGCGGCCGATGGCCTGCGGGGGCCCGGCGAACCCGGCAGCGAGGTGGAGCGCGTGCCCTTCCCCTCCGAGCGGGTGTTCCTCTCCGAGGACCGCACGTTCATGGCGATCGAACCGCAGAGCGCACGCGAACCCGGCCAGATCACCACGGTGCTGTTCGAGCTGGGCCCGCGGGTGGTGCCGGAGCCGACGACGCCGGTGCGCTTCGCCCTGGCCCAGCCGGCGGTGGCCATGGAGCGCAAGGCCTCGCCCTGTCCCTATGTGCCGCTCCCAGGAGCCCAGGCCGCTGCCGCCGGGGCCACCGGAGCCGCGGCGGCCGGCACCGCCGGCTGGCTGGTGCCAGCCCTGATCGGCATCGTGGTGGTGGGCGTGGGCGCCGCCGTGGTGGCCGGCAGCAGCGGTGGCGGCGGTGGCGGCCGCAATCCGTCCTCGCAGTGAAGCTGGCCTGAGGCGCTCCGCAGGGGGACCAGTGGCTCCGCCCTACCCTGCGGGCCCGTCCGCTGCTCCCGTCCGCCCTTGACCCTGCGGCTCACCAACACCCTCACCCGCCGGCTCGAGGCCTTCGAGCCCCTGGTGCCCGGCCGGGTGAGCATCTACTGCTGCGGGGTCACCGTCTACGACCTCTGCCACCTGGGCCACGCCCGCAGCTACATCGTGTGGGATGTGCTGCGCCGCTACCTGATCTGGAGCGGCTACGGCGTCACCTACGTGCAGAACTACACCGACATCGACGACAAGATCCTCAACAGGGCCGCCGAGGAGGGCAGCTCGATGCAGGCGGTGAGTGAGCGCAACATCGAGGCCTTCGTGGCCGACATGGGCCGCCTCAACATCCTCCCGGCCGACCGCATGCCCCGCGCCACCAGCTCTCTGGCGGCGATCCGGCGGCTGATCGAGGAGCTGGAGGCCAGAGGAGCCGCCTACTCGGCCGATGGCGACGTGTACTTCGCCGTGATGAGGCACGCCGGCTACGGCAAGCTCTCCGGCCGCGACCTGGCGGCGCAGCAGGAGGGCGCCAGCGGCCGCACGGCCGAGGCGGAGGAGGCCCGCAAGCAGCACCCGTTCGATTTCGCTCTCTGGAAGGGCGCCAAGCCGGGCGAGCCCAGCTTCCCCTCGCCCTGGGGTGAGGGTCGGCCGGGCTGGCACATCGAGTGCTCGGCCATGGTGCGCGAGGAGCTCGGCGACACCATCGACATCCACCTGGGCGGCGCCGACCTGATCTTTCCCCACCACGAGAACGAGATCGCCCAGTCGGAGGCCGCCACGGGCCACGAGCTGGCCCGCTACTGGCTGCACAACGGCATGGTGAACGTGGGCGGCGAGAAGATGAGCAAGTCGCTCGGCAACTTCACCACCATCCGCGCCCTGCTCGATTCGGGCGTGTCGCCGATGACGCTGCGGCTGTTCGTGCTCCAGGCCCACTACCGCAAGCCCCTGGATTTCACCGCCGCCGCCCTCGACGCCGCCGCCACCGGCTGGAAGGGGCTCAACGCCGCCCTCGGGCTGTCGCCGAACGCGGAGAGCCACGCCTCCGCAACCTGGACGGATCCCGCCGCCGCCATCACCGCCGCCATCACGCCCGCCCGGCCCGCCAGCGATCCGGCCGGCCTGCCGAGCGATCTGGCCACCGCCCGCCAGCGCTTCGCCGCGGCCATGGACGACGACCTCAACACCTCCGCCGCCCTGGCGGTGCTGTTCGAGCTGGCCCGGCCCCTGCGCGCCCTGGCCCACCGCCTGGAGCGCGGCGATACCGCCGCCGCCTCCGAAGCCGCCAGCCCCGGGCTGCGTCAGCGCGGTGCGCTGCTCGATGAGCTGGCCGCCGTGCTCGGGCTCAAGGCCGAGGCCCTCGGCGACGGCGGCGGCGCGGCGGGCGCCGCTGGGGCCGCCTCCCCCAGCGACGCCGAGATCGAGGCCCTGATCGAGCAGCGCCGCGACGCCAAGGCCAGCCGCGACTTCGCCAGCGCCGACCGCATCCGCGCCGAGCTGAAGCAGCAGGGCATCGAGCTGATCGACAAGCCCGGCGGCGTCACTGAGTGGCTGCGGGGGTGAGGCGCTGCCGCGGCGCGCGTCCTGGCCAGGTCAGCAACAACCTGGCTAGCTTGTTGGACGACGACAGTCGGCGCTGGTCATGCAGGTCAACATCCTCGAGGCCAAAAACCAGCTCTCCCGCCTGGTACGGGCGGCTCAGGCCGGCGAGGAGGTGGTGATCGCCCAGCGGGGCATCCCTGCCGTGAAGCTGGTGCCCATCGACGGCCCGCCCACCGCACCTGACCCGATCCGCTGGCTGGAGTCCAACCCCCTGCCGGCCCACCTCAAGCGCAGCCACGCCGAGATCGAGGCCCAGATCCAGGCCGAGCGTGACAGCTGGGATTGATGGATCTGGTGTATGTGGACAGCTGCGTGCTGATCTATGCGCTCGAGGAGGATCCATGCTTCGGAATGGCGGCAAGGCAAGGGTTGGCCGCTGTGGTGGCGCGGAACCAGGTCCTGGCGATCTCCCCGCTGGTGCAACTGGAATGCCTGGTGCGCCCTCTGGCTCGCCAGCAGAGCGAGCTGCTGCTGCGCTATCAGGACTGGCTGCGCCACTTTCACTGGCTGGGCATCAACGACACCACTTGTTCCCTGGCCACTGAGCTGCGGGCTCGCCACAGCCTCAAAACACCGGATGCCCTCCACCTGGCCACGGCCCTCCAGCACGGCTGCAGGGCCCTGATCAGCAACGACAGACGCTTCGAGCGAGCCGGGACTGATCTGGAGTCCATTGCACTCACAACAAACGGCTGATATCACGCTTCCATGCCCTGCTTCTTGCCCGCCCGGTCGCTTACGTGCCCGGTCGCTGCTGATCACGCATGAGTGTCTCAATCTTGCGGATGCGTTTGAGGGTGGTGGTCCACACCTCCAGCTGGAAGGCCCGGCCCTGATCCCCCGCCTCCACGGCGCTGCTGCAGCTGGCCACCAGGGCCTCCAGGTCGTCGCCCCGCTCAAAGGCGTCCCAGAGCTGGCGCTCCAGCCGGGCCCGCTCGATGAAGTTCCAGCGCTGCAGAAAAGTCATCAGCCCAGCATCGCTCACCCCGCCCAGCTGCGGGCCAGGTCGGCGATCGACACCACCAGGCCCAGGGCGATCGCCGGTGGCGACACCCAGCGCAGGGCGAACAGCAGGGCCGTCACCAGGCCCGCAGGGGTGCCCGAGCCCTCCAGATCGGTGCGGTAGCGCAGCGGCGCCCTCCAGCCCAGCAGCAGGGCCAGGGCCAGGCCGCCGGCGATCAGGAACACGCCGCCGAACACGGCGTCCATGCGCTCCAGCACGCCCACATCCAGGGCCGAGGGCAGGCCCAGCACGGCAATCGCGGCCACGCACAGCCACACGGCCCGGCGGCGGCTCCAGCCCAGGCGGTCCATCAGCGAGCTGGCCGGCACCTCCAGCAGCGACAGCGCTGAGGTGATCGCCGCCAGGTAGGCCAGCAGGAAGAACGCCACGGCCACCACCCGGCCCGCCACCCCCAGGGAGGCCAGGCCGGTGGGCAGGGCGATGAACAGGGCCCCCACCGTGCTGCCGCTCACCACATCCCCCAGCCCGAAGCTGGCCACCACCGGGAAGGTGACGCAGCCGGCCATCAGGCCCACGGCCGTGTCCATGCCCACCACCGCCACCGCCTCGCCGGAGATCGGACTGTGGCGGTTGAGGTAGGTGGCGTAGGCCAGGATCGCGCCGATGCCGGTGCCGATCGAGAAGAAGGCCTGGGTGAAGGCGTTGCGGATTGTGGCCGGATCGCTGAGCTTGGCCGGATCCCAGCGCAGCAGGAAGGTGCTGTAGCCCTCCCACGCCCCGGGCAGGAAGGCGGCCCACACCAGCAGTGCCAGCAGCATCACAAACAGCAGCGGCATGGCCACCTGGGTGAGGCGCTCGATGCCCGCCCGCACCCCGGCCGCCACCACCAGGCCGGTGAGGCCGAGGCTGAGCAGGTGGCCGAGCACGGCGTCGCCGCCGCTGCTGATGCCGTTGAAGTAGGCCTCAGCGCCGGCGATGTCGGCCGGCAGGGGCCCAGTGAGGGCATGGAGCAGGCTGCGGCCCGTCCAGCCCATCAGCACGGAGTAATAGGAGAGGATCCCCACCGCCGAGGCCAGGAACATCCAGCCCAGCGGCCGCCAGCGGCGGCCGCCGGCGGTGACCGGCGCGATCAGCGGGGCATGACCGGTGCTGCGGCCCAGCACCATCTCCGCCACCAGCACCGGCAGGCACACCACCGCCACGATCAGCAGATAGAGCAGCACGAAGGCGCCGCCGCCCCCCTGGGAGGCGCGGTAGGCGAAGCCCCAGAGGTTGCCCAGGCCCACGGCACTGCCAGCCGCCGCCAGCACGAACCCCAGCGACGAGCCCCAGTGCTCAGGCGGGCGGCCGCGGGAAAACAGACGCGGGGCGTCCAGGGACGGGGGCATCGCAGCGGCGCTGGGGTCGCACCAGTTTCCGTGCCCTGGCAAGACCCCGACGTCGCCACACGCTCCCCCGGCGCCTCAGCTGCCCATCGCGGCGCCGCCGGCGCGGTCCTGGAGCCGCTCGAGGCTGGCCACCAGGGCTATCCCCAGGCCCATCAGCAGCAGCACAGTCGCCAGGGCCCCGATGCTGGGGGGGCGGGCCAGGGCGTCGCGCAGCACGATCACGTTGCCCTTGCTGTTCACGGTGGATTCGAGCACCACCCGGAAGGGCCAGATCTTCCACAGCGAACCGGCCATGAAGCCCACCAGCAGGGCCACGGTCTGTCCGTGCCAGCGGTGCAGCAGCCAGCGCAGCAGGCGCACGAACACCGCCAGTCCCACCAGGCAGCCAGCGGCAAAGGGCACCAGGGTGCCCAGATCCAGCGCTTTCACCGCCTCCATCACGTGCTGGTACTGGCCCAGCACCAGCAGCAGAAACGACCCCGACACCCCCGGCAGGATCATCGCCATGATCGCCACCGCCCCGCTCCAGAAGATGGTGAAGGGGTCGTGGGGCATGGTCACGGGCACCTGGGTGACCAGCAGCAGGGCGCCCACCACCCCCACGGTCATCGCCACCAGACCGCTGCCGCCCCAGTGGGCATGGCGCATGATCAGCAGGATCGAGCCCACGATCAGCCCGAAGAAGAAGGCGAACAGCAGCACCGGCTGGTTGGCGTACAGCCAGGTGATCGGCCGCACCAGGATCAGCACCGCGGCCAGCAGCCCGCTCACCAGCGGCACCAGAAAGCCCAGGTGCACCCGCGCCGCGGCCGCGCTCCAGGCCCCCGCCTCACCCCCGGCAGCGCGCCGCAGGAGCGCCAGCAGCTCCAGATCGAAGCCCGCCACCGCCTCCAGCAGCTGGCCGTACACCCCGAGGATGAAGGCCATGGTGCCGCCGCTCACCCCCGGCACCACGTCGGCCGAGCCCATCGCCAGGCCGCAGCCCAGCACATAGGGCCAGCGCGGGCGCGGCTGGGGGGAAGGCTCGGAGGTCATGGGCTCAGATCATCGCGGCTGTCCATTCAACCGGCTGAGCCAGGGGCGTCGAGCCATGCCCGCGGCGCTGCAGGCCGCGCTGCCCGCCGCGCCATGGAGGCCTCAGGAACGGAGCGCATCGCAGATCCACAGAACAGCAATAACGCCCTCAAAACAGCTGCTGACGCGCCAAAAAACTGGTGACGCGCACGCAAATGGTGACGCGCAAAACAGCTGCTGAAGTTCAAAACAAGTGCTGCTATCACGCTATCAAGCGTGATTCATGTCCTCCCCATGCCAGTCGCGGCACCCCGCGGCCCGCTTCACCGTCAGCCAAGCCGGCAGGCCCCCAATCCCCTCACGCCGGTGAGACACTGGAGCCCC
>SLIG01000101.1 GCA_007135755.1 Cyanobium sp. | reverse complement strand
TGCGGGCGATGTACAGCTTCTTGCCCTCACGGTCGAACTTTCCGTAATCGCTGCCCAGTTGCATCAGCTGCTGGTAGTCACTGAACAGGCGCCTGGCCTCGTCCTGCACGATGTCGGAGTCGAAAAAGGCCATTGCGGATCCGCCTCGGTGGCTCAGAGGTCGATTCTGAACACCGCCGGGGCCGCAGGCGAGCCGACGACGAGTGCGGAAAGACGTAACGATTCTTAAGCGGCGACGGACAGCCCCGTCCCCACTCCCCAGGCTGACGGCAGCGTGCGCAGGGTGGTGAGCGATGGATTTCACGCCGCTTCTCGACGAGTTGGAGGCCTATACCCAGCACAGCCGGGAGCTGCTGCGGGATGGGCGGCTGGTGCTCTGCCTGGGGAACCGGGCGCTGCTCAGCCTGCTGGCCCAGCAGGCCAGGCAATCGGCCCGGGTGCTGGCGGCCAACACCACCGCCCGGGAGGCCAGCGCCGCGGTGGCGTCCGAGAAGCCCGACATGCTGGTGATCAGCGATGTGCTGGAGCAGGGGGACGGCATCGAGACCGCGATCGCCCTCAAGGCCAGCCATCCTCAGCTGCGGGTGCTGCTGCTGATCAACCGCCAGCACCGTCTGCATGCTCTGCGCCGGGCCATCGCCGGCGATTGCGATGGGCTGGTGCTGGAGTCGAGCTTCGGCTCCGGTGCCCTGCTGGCCGCCCTGCGCGTGGTGAGTGGTGGCGGCATCTTCGTGGACAAGCCCCTGCGCCGGGAATTCCGGCGGGGCCACGAACACGCTGGACCGCGGCAGAGCCTCAGTGAGCGGGAACTGCAGGTGCTGGCCCTGGTGGCCGCCGGGGAGACCAACGTCGAGATCGGCAAGATGCTGTTTCTCTCGCCGGACACGGTGAAGACCCACCTCAGCAATCTGCTCGACAAGCTGCCGGCCCGGGATCGCACCCATGCTGCCGTGCTGGGTCTGCGCTGGGGCCTGATCGACTGGCCCGAGGCTGAACCCTGCCGCTAACTTCGGCTCCAGCAGTACCGGGACAGCGCACCATGGCCAGGCGGCACTGGCTGGACCCCCTGGCGCGTCGGCTGCTGTTGGCCAGCGGCCAGCTTCCGGCGATCAGAACCACACCCCCCACAGCCCCTGCCAGCCCCTGCCGGGATTCGGCCCCGGCGGACCAACAGTGTGAGGTGGAGCGTGAGTTGCTGGCCCTGAAACTGCGACAGGAGCCGGCCCGCCCCCTGCGCACGGCTGAGGAGGTGCGACACGCCGCTGCCCTGGGCTGGCGGCTGGATGTGAACCGGGCCAGCGCCGGCGACTGGAAACGGCTGCCCGGAATCGATAGCGGGCAGGTGGATCTGCTGCTGCGCCTCCAGGCCGGTGGGGTGCAGCTGAGTGGTGCGGAGGACCTGCAACGGCTCCTGGATCTGCCCTCGGCCCAGCTGGAGTGCTGGCTGCCGGTACTGCTGTTCCGCTGGTACGGCCAACCCGCCACCCCATCGCCGGCCGAGATCCGGATCGATCTCAACCGGGCCGGCCCCACCCAGCTCGAGCGCCTGGGCCTGTCCAGCGAGCGCCGCCAGCGGCTGCTGCGGGAACGGGCCCGCGGGCCATTCCGCGATCTGGCCGACCTGCAGCAGCGGCTGCATCTCCCCCCCGATCTGGTGGAGAACTGGATCGGCAAAGTGAGGTTCAGCGCCGGCCAGGCTGGTCCGGAGCTGCCGCCCGCGCGGCGCGGCGCCTGAGGCAGGCCGGCAGCCATGGGAGGAGCACGGCAGGGAGACCTGTTCAGCACGGCGGCAGACCTGGCAGGAACGGAACTCGACCCCGAACTGCCCCTGCTCCGCCATCAGCTGCTGGCCTGGCAGCAGGCCCTGGCACGCCACCAGTCCCCGCTGTTCATGGGCAGCAACGCGGCAGTGCAGCAGGTGGGTCTGTTCGATGACCCGCAACCCGCTGCCGGCAGCGGCCAGCCCCATCTTGCCCTCAATCCTCTGCAGCTGCGGGCCCAGCCCCTGAGTTTCTGGCGCTGGCCGGAACCGCCCCAGCGGGGCGCGGCGCTCTACTTCGTGCTCGACCAAGCGCCGGTCAGCGCAGGTCAACAGACCCAGCCACTGCTCCTCTACGTGGGCGAAACCGGCCGGGCTGATCGGCGCTGGAAGGGCGCGCACGACTGCAAGCAGTATCTGGCGGCCTACTGCGAGGCCTTGGCGCGGCTGAAGCTGGCCGCCAGGCTGAGCATCCACTTCTGGCTCGACGCCCCTGAATCAGCACGTCAGCGCCGGGTCCTGGAACGGTCGCTGATCCAGCGCTGGCTGCCGCCGTTCAACAAGGAAACGCGTGGGCGCTGGGCCACCCCCTTCACCGCTGATGGCGACTGAAGCCGCTGGCTACGATCGCGGCCACGACAGGCCTCCCCCATGCAGTTTCGCTGCCTCCCCGACGCGCTCTCTGCCGCCCTCGGCCTGTGGAGCGGGGACACATTGGCGGTGGGGCTGTTCGCTGGCAGCGAGGAACGGCCGGAGCACCCTCTGCGGGGCGAACTGCTGACGGCTGTCGGCGCCGGCCTTCAGCAACGGCTGGAGCAGCGACGCTTCAAGGGGAAACCCGGGGAATGCCTGAGTTTCGAGCAGCTTGAAGGCACGCCCCGCACGCTGATCGTGGTGGGGCTGGGAGAGCCGGCCGGCTTCGATCTCGACGGCCTGCGCGCCGCAGCCGCCAGCGTTGCCCAGGCCGCTGCGGCCGCGGGCGCCGAGGACCTGGCAGTGGCCCTGCCCTGCGAGGGCTTTGAGAACGACGCCGCCGGCAGGGCCATTGCCGAGGCGGTGCGGCTGAGCCTCTACAACGACCAGCGCTTCAAGAGCGAACAGGAGCCCCGGCCCCTGCCGGCCATGGTGTCCCTGATCGGCCTTCCCTCCAGCTGCGCCCAGGCCCTGGAGGCAGTGAGCGGCACCTGCGCCGGCGTGGAGCTGGCGCGCCAGCTGGTGGCGGCGCCCCCCAATGTGGTCACCCCCCAGCACCTGGCCGACACGGCCGCCGCCCTGGCCCGGGACCACGGCCTGGAGTTGCAGATTCTGGAGCGGGACGCCTGTGAAGCCCTGGGCATGGGCGCCTATCTGGGGGTGGCTCAGGGCTCCGACCTGCCCCCCAAATTCATCCATCTCACCTACCACCCCGCTGGCGGCGCCCAGCGGCGTGTGGCGCTGGTGGGCAAGGGCCTCACCTTTGATTCCGGCGGTTACAACCTCAAGACCGCCGGCTCCCAGATCGAGATGATGAAGTACGACATGGGCGGCAGCGCGGCCGTCCTGGGGGCGGCCCGGGCCATCGGCGAGATCAAGCCCGCCGGGGTGGAGGTGCATGTGATCGTGGCCGCCTGCGAAAACATGATCAGCGGCGGAGCCGTGCACCCTGGCGACATCCTCACCGCCTCCAACGGCAAGACCATCGAGATCAACAACACCGATGCCGAAGGCCGTCTCACGCTGGCGGACGCCCTGGTCTACGCCTGCAAGCTCGAGCCCGATGCCGTGGTCGACCTGGCCACCCTCACCGGGGCCTGCGTGATCGCCCTGGGCTCCGAGATCGCGGGGTTGTGGTCGAGCAGCGACGGGCTCAGCCAGTCCCTTCAGGCCGCCGCCGCCGCCGGGGGGGAAGCCCTCTGGCCGATGCCCCTGCGCAGCTCCTACAAGGCTGGCCTCAAGAGCCCCGTGGCCGATCTCAAGAACACCGGCCCGCGCCCCGGAGGCGCCATCACGGCCGCTCTGTTCCTTCAGGACTTCGTGAGCAAGGAGCTGGCCTGGGCCCACCTGGACATCGCCGGCACGGTGTGGAGCGACAAGGGCCGGGGCCTGGATCCGGCCGGGGCCACAGGCTTCGGCGTGCGCACCCTGGTGAACTGGATCTGCAGTGGGGCCCCGGTGGCGCAGCAGACCTAGGTTTGCCTGGCCTCCCCGCTGCCCCGCCGCCCATGGCCATCCAGAAGATCCGCTGGTATGTGAAGGCCCAGCTCGGGGTGCTGCTGCTGCCGGCGGGGCTGTGCCTGTTCGGAGAGGCAGTGATCCGCAAGGGTCTCGAGGAGTTGGTCAAGCGAACTGAAGTGGCCTCGGCAGCGGGCGAAAGCCTGCCCTTGAAACTGCTTCAGGCCCCAGGTCCCTGGTTCTGGTACGGCACCCTCGGATTGATCCTGATCAACGCCGGCGTGGGGCTGATGGTGGAAAGCGGGTTGCTGCGGGGCTACCCGCGCCGCAGCTGACCCCGGCGGCGCCGAGACGCGAGACAGCAGTGCTCAGGGCCCATGGTTGAGCTCAGGCCACATGGCTGAACCGGCCAGCGCCGGTGTCGCGCCCGCCAGCCACGCTGCCCGCCGACTGGAGCGCTGCGATGAGCTGCTCCGGATCCTCCAGGGCATGGATCTGCCACCGGGCGCGCTCACTGCAGAGCGGCAACAAGCGGTCCAGGTCGTCAGCGGCCTGCTTGGGGCTGGGATAGGGGCCCACGTGCCTGGTGTGAAGGCCATCGCGGATGGTCAGCAGATACAACCCGATCTCCGCAGCGCGCGTGGTTCACGCTAACTGCGGGACGGGGCAGAACCAAGGGCCTCTCCCCAGGGCTCAAGCGTACGGGCCCTGGAGCCCCAGACGGCATCGAGGCGTCGATCCCGCCCGCAGGCCCAGCGGTAGTAGCCGTAGCGCAGCGGATTGCGCTCGGCATAGTTCTGGTGGTAATCCTCAGCCGGCCAGAATCGGCTGAAGGATTTGATCTCCACCTTCAGCGCCGCCAGGGGCAGGCCCAGTTCCCGGGCCGCCTGAAGGCGGCTGGCCAGGGCCAGACGCTGCTGGTCTGGGCCTTCGGTGAAGATCACGGGGCGGTAGGAGTCGCCGCGATCACAGAACTGGCCCGCCCCATCCAGTGGATCGATGTTGCGCCAGTAGGCCCGCAGCAGGTCCTCTGGAGCGGTGCGGCGGGAATCAAAACGCACGCGCACACTCTCCTGGTGGCCGGTGCCGCCGGCCGACACCTGGCGGTAGGTGGGGCGCGCCAGGGTGCCGCCGCTGTAGCCACTCTCCACATCGAGCACGCCCGGGAGGGATTCCAGATCGTGCTCCAGGCACCAGAAACAGCCGCCGGCCAGCACCAACTCCTCCTGGGCAGCGGGGAGCGGCTCGGCGGCCAAGGCCACGGTGGGCCAGGAGCCCAGGCCGCTGATGAGCAGCAGCAGGCTGGCGACAACGGCCACAAGCGGACGCAGCGCCGGGAGGCGTGGCGGCGGTGAGGTCACAGGGAGGCGGGGGATGGGG
>SLIG01000037.1 GCA_007135755.1 Cyanobium sp. | reverse complement strand
GCCAGCACCCCGCCCAGGATCAGACTCAGGCCCGCCCCCGGTCCATCAGGGCTGGCGGAGCGAAGCGGAGACTGCATGGGGGCGTGGCCAATGCCGAACCCTAGAGGGATCAGCCGCGCTGAGCCTGCTGGTGATCACACCGGGACTGGCGGGGGCTGCCGTGGTCAGAGCAGCGGCCGGCCGTCGCGGCGGCGGATCGCCACCACCCCCGGCCGGGGCGGCCGCCCCGGCACCGGTGAGGGCCAGTTGGAGCCCAGCGGCACCTGGCGCAGCTGCTCGAAGCGGCCGCCGTCGCGATCTTCCAGGGTGTGGGCCTGGAACTCCTCGCCGCCGCGCTGGCGGGTGCCGTGGATCTCGCCCGGATGCTGCACAGCCAGGAACAGGGTGGACTCCTCCAGGTCGAAGCACGGCCCGCACAGCTCACACTCCATCGGGCCGGTGGCGAACAGCAGCGCCTCACCGGCGCGCGGACCGCTGGCGGGGAACAGCCAGCAGGCGTTGTTGCCGAACATGTCCAGGCTGCTGCCGCTGGAGCGGTCGGTGACCATCCAGACGTTGCCGGCGCGGTCGATCGCCAGGTTGTCGGGCATGGCGAAGCCCATGCCCCCCTGCCAGGGGGTGCCGCCGGTGGCCACCATGCGCCAGCGGAAGCCGCTGGCGTCGCCCCGTTGCAGGCCGTCCTGCAGGCGCATCACCCAGCCGTAGGGCCAGCTCGCCTCCCCCCGAGGGCCGCGGAAGATCTCCGGATCGGCCCGCCCCTCGCCATCGCTGCCGCCGGCGGTGAAGGCGATCAGCAGATCGCCGTTGCGCGGGTCGATGTCGGTGTCCTCGGGGCGGGCCGCCGCCGTGGCGCCCACGGCGTTGGCGGCCAGGTGGGCGTCGATCAGGATCGCCCCCTGCCGCTCCTCGCCGCTGCCCGGGTAGAGGTCGGCCAGGCGGCGGTGCCGCTTGAGGTAGGCCGCCACCTCGGTGTCGCTGGCCAGGGCCTCAGCCCCGGGCTGGCGGCGGTCGCGGTGGGGCAGCAGGGTGGGCTGGCTGAGCTCGAAGCGCTCGTAGTGGCTGGGGCGCAGCGGCGCCAGCGGCGTCTCGGGCGCCAGGGCCACCCACCGCCCCGTGCCGTCGGCGTCGAACACCGCCGCCTCGAGCCGCCCCCGCTCCAGCAGCCGGGAGTTGGCGGGATCGGCCGGATCGCGAACCAGCTGCTCACTCACGAACCGGTAGAGGTGGCCGCCGTGGCGGTCGCAGCCGGAGAACACCACCAGGGGCAGGCCGGCCCTGGCCTGCACCGCCACCGCCTCGTGGCGGAAGCGGCCCAGCCAGCTGTGCTTCACCGCCGGCTGCTCGGGGCGGCGCGGATCCAGCTCCACCATCCAGCCGTACTTGTTGCCCGCCAGGCCGAAGGGGTTGCCCAGGCCGTCGAGCCGGCTGCCATCGAAGCGGAAGGGACGCTCCGCCGGCGGCGGCGAGGAGCCGTCGGCGTACACCCGCTCCACCACCTGGCTCTGAAAATTCTCCTCGGCCGAGAGCACCGTGCCCCAGGGGGTCTGGCCGCCGGCGCAGTTGGCGAAGCTGCCGATCACCCGATCACCCAGGCCGTCGTCGTAGCCCAGCCGCCGGCGCCGCCGGAACACGGCCGCCGCCGGACCGCTGCAGCGCAGCCGCTGCTCCGGGTTCTGCAAGCCGCTGAGGCCGGTGATGCGCCGGTCGTAGCGGCCCGGGGCAGCACGCCAGGCGCCATCGGCATCGCGGGCGATCTCCGCCACGCCGATGCCCAGGTCGGCCATGGCGGCGGTGGCCACCGCCAGCAGGGGCTCCCGCAGCGGGTCATCCGCCGCCAGCGCGGACGCATCCACCCGGCCGCCGCGCGGCGCCAGCGCCTGGCGCAACTCCTCGAAGGGAAGCGTGGTGCCGGTGACCTCGGCGTAACCCTCCGCCCAGGGCCGGGGGCTGATGTACTCGAAGTTCACCGTCAGCAGCGCCCGTCCATCCCCTAGCGGCGTGAACGCCAGGTAGTCGTTGTTGAACCCGAAGCGGCCATCGGCCAGCGGCTCACCCCAGCTGAGCAACAGATCACTGCGGTAGCCCTCCGGCAGCACCAACCGGTCGTCGAGGGCGATGCGGCCGTAAAGCTCACGCTGCTGCGCCGCCGTGCGTCCGTCTCCGGGCAGGGGCATCGGCCCTGGCAGCGGCTCGAAGGGCAAGGCGCTGGACAGGGCGCCTGAAGCCTCCCCCGCCAGGACATCTGAGCGGGCGGCAGCGGCGCGGGGCCGTGCACGGGCGGCGAGCGCGGGCGCGGCGGCCCCCACGCCCAGCAGCTCGATCAACAGGGTGCGGCGGTTCATGGCGGGGCGTGGCAGGCGCTTCGCCCAGCGGCAGAGCCGTGGGCGCTGCTGTGCAGCTCGGCAGGGTCACAGGCCATTCCTTCACGAACAGCACCCGCGGCTTGGCATTCCAGAACACACGACCCCCGGATCCGGGCATGCAGCTGGCCACCGCCAACGCCGCGCTCAGCCCCTGAGCTCGTCGACCCGCTTTCTGAGCTCTGCCAGCTCCCGGCGCAGCTCGTCGTCATCCGAGCGCTGGTCATGGCGCGGCTCCGGCTGGTCGCCACGGGTGGTGCGCTCCTGCTCCTCGTAGGCGGTGAGGCTGCGGAACATCAGCCCGCCACCGCTGGCGATCATCACCACATACACCATCAGTTGCCAGAGGGTGGCGGGCCTGAAGCTGATGCGCACGCTGTTCAGCACCCCCACGGCCAGGGCGGCCAGGGATCCCCACACCAGCAGCCGCGCCCAGCGCTGGAGACTGCCGGTGAACAGCAGGCACACACCGATCCCCAGGGGAATCATCAGCAGACCCATCCCCGGTGTGCCGAAGGGCAGCGCCGCGCCCCAGCCGCCGAAACCACCGCGCCAGCCCCAGCCGCCGCCGCCGCGCTCGAAGCCCGAGTGCACCATCACCTGGTTGAGGAACAGGAACACGCCCGCACCGAACAGGCAGCCGCCGGCGGTGAAGGTCAGCGCGTCAGTGGCGGCTCGCTCACGGCTCATGGCAGCCCATGGTCCTGGTGCCTGCAGGCTAGGGGCGTCCGGCGGCCGGTCCACCCCTAGCCTCAGGCCATCCCCGCCAGCGCCCATGACCGCCGCCCCCGCCGCGTTCAGCCCGCGCACGATCCGCGTGCCGCTCAGCGCCGATCCCTACCCGGTGGTGATCGGCGCCGGCTGCCTGGCCCGGCTGGGAGAGCAGATCGGCGACCGCGGCTTCCGCCAGGGCACCCGGGTGCTGGTGGTGACCAACCCGGTGGTGCACGAGCACTACGGCGCCACCGCCCTCGAGAGCCTGCGCCAGGCGGGCTATGAGGCCAGCGTGCTGGTGGTGGAGGCCGGTGAAGACCAGAAGACGCCTGCCACCGTGGCCCGCATCCACGACGCCGCCTTCGCGCAGCGGCTGGAGCGCGGCTCGCTGATCGTGGCCCTCGGCGGCGGCGTGGTGGGCGACATGGCCGGCTTCGCCGCCGCCACCTGGCTGCGCGGCATCGCCGTGGTGCAGGTGCCCACCACCCTGCTGGCCATGGTGGATGCCGCCATCGGCGGCAAGACCGGCGTGAACCACCCCGGCGGCAAGAACCTGATCGGCGCCTTCCACCAGCCGCGGCTGGTGCTGATCGATCCCACCACCCTCGCCACCCTGCCGGAGCGCGAATTCCGCGCCGGCATGGCCGAGGTGATCAAGTACAGCGTGATCGGCGATCCCGCCCTGTTCAGCGAACTGGAGGCCGCCGGCGACATCAGCTCGATGGCGGCCGTGGGGCCGGCGCTGCTGCAGACCCTGCTGGAGCGCTCCGCCGCCGCCAAGGCCCGGGTGGTGGCGGCCGACGAGCGCGAGGGCGGCCTGCGGGCAATCCTCAACTACGGCCACACCCTCGGCCACGCCGTGGAGACCCTCTGCGGCTACGGCACCTGGCTGCACGGCGAGGCGGTGGCCATCGGCATGGTGGCTGCCGGCGAGATCGCCCTGGTCAAGCGCCTCTGGAGCGCCGAGGAGCAGGCGCGCCAGAAGGCCCTGATCGCCGCCGCCGGCCTGCCCCTGGCCTGGCCCCGGCTCGATCCGGCGGCGGTGCTGCACTGCCTCCAGGCCGACAAGAAGGTGAAGGACGGCCGTGTGCGCTTCGTGCTGCCCACCCGCATCGGCGCGGTGGAGATCCGCGACGACGTGGACAGCGAGCGGATTCTCGAGGTGCTCGCCGCCCTCACCGCTCAGACCTCGCCATAGCAGTCCTCCAGGGCCGTTTCCAGGGTGGTGAGCAGCAGGGCCAGGGCGGCCCGCGCCTCCAGATCCGGCGGGCAGTTCACCGAGGCGATCCAGCTGTGGCAGAGGGCCAGGATCTGATCGAACAGGGGCCCGCCGCGGCTGACGCTGGCCATCACCCGCTCCAGCCCCAGCTCATCCACCTCCGGCGGCAGTCCCACCACATAGCGGCGGCCGTCGTCACCCACGTAGGTGAGGCGACCGGCCCCATCGACAACCGGCGCTGCATGGGGCGTGATCGGCGTCTCATCGGCGCCGCCTGCGTGCTGTTGGGCCATGGCACAGCCTCGGCGATCGTCCACCTGATCCACACCTAGACACGCCCGCCGCCGCTGCCAACGGTGCAAAGCACCCAATCAGGCCTTGAGCGCATTGCGCGGCGGCTCACCGCTGCCCCGCTCCAGGCCCCGCTGCCAGCGGGCCAGCCGGCGCTCTGCGGCCAGCAGCAGGGCCGTCACCGCCAGACCCGAGCCCACCAGCACGGTGGAAGGCGCCAGGCCCCCCAGCCACACCACCGCCAGCAGCAGCAGCAGCGGCACCAGCGCCACCAGAGCCTGCAGCACGGGCCGCCAACGGCGGATGCGGGCATGGGCCACAGAACAGCTGCGGCAGTGGCGGGTGTGGGCCTCGTAGCGGTCCATCAGCGCCGCCGGGCCCTGGCGGGGCGGCAGGGGCTGGCCGGGGAAGGGCTCGCCGCCGTGGGTCACGATCCAGTCGTGCAGGGCCTTCACATAGACATCGGCGCTGGTGGGCAGATAGCAGGCGCGACTGAGCTGACCACTGCCGCCGCGACTGGCCAGGGCCCGCTCCTGCCAGTGCAGGAACACCTGGTCGTCCTCCAGCACCGTGTGGTTGCCGATGTGCTGCAGCCAGCGCGGGGTGAGCCCCAGCAGCAGCCGCGGCAGCCGGGAGCGGAACAGGAACGGGAAGCGGGCGATCAGGCGGCACTGGCCCCGATGGGTGGGGGTGGCGTAGACCACCGTGAGGAAGCGGGCAAAACCCTTGGCGTCCAGGTCGTGCCACATCAGGCCTGGCGCCATGAAGGTGGTGAACTGGCTGCCGAGCTTGCCCCGGCGCGGCCCCTCCGCCCAGGCGGCGGTGAAGCCCCCGGGCCCGGAGCCGGTGAGCTCGGCCTCCACCGGCGCGGCGTTGTCGCGGCGGCCCACGGTGCGGTGGTGGGTGAAGGGCACGTGGCTCACGTCGAGCACGTTCTCCAGCAGGGTGAGGGCATCCATGGGCAGGTCGCGGAAGGTGTCCTGCACCAGCCAGCCCGGCTCCTCCAGCAGCGGCACCAGCGGCAGCGGCACCGCCTCGGCGCCGGCGGCCTCCCCGGCGAACACGAACAGCAGGCCCTGGGCGGTGGCGGTGGCGTAGGCGCGGCACTGGGCGCGGCCACTGGTGCAGGCCGTGGCGGCCACCGCCTCGTGGGCCTGGGGGATGGCGGTGCAGTGGCCCTCGCCATCGAAGCTCCAGCCGTGATAAGGGCACTCCAGCTCGCCACGGTCGTTGATCCGGCCTTCGCTGAGGGGCACGAGCCGGTGGGGGCACACATCGGCGAAGGCCCGCCAGTGCTCGGTGGTGGCGTCCCACCACAGCACCAGGTCCTGATCCAGCAGGGTGAAGGCGAAGGGGCGGCGGGGATCGAGATCCTTGAGGCAGGCCACCGCGTACCACTGCTGCTGCCACTGCCGGCGCCAGCGCTCCTCCTGGAGCCGGGGGTCGGTGGCGGGGGGCTGCTGGACAGGAGCCGTGCTGGAGAGGGCCATGCGCTGGGAGTGCCTGGCCGGATGATGGCGCGCCAGCGGGCCCGGCATCGTGGGTAGGTTCAACCCATGCGACGCCGGCAGCCCATGAGCACGATTGCGGTGAGCGGAGCCAGCGGCAAGACCGGCTGGCGAGTGGTGCAGGAGGCCCTGCGCCAGGGCCACACGGTGCGCGCCCTGGTGCGGCCCGGATCCGAGTTACCGGAAGGGCTGGCGGGGGCCGAGGTGATCCGCCTGGAGCTGGGCAGCAGCGAGGCCCTGCAGGAGGCACTGAACGGCTGTGAGGCCCTGGTGATCGCCACCGGTGCCCGCCCGTCGGTGGATCTCACCGGTCCTCTGCAGGTGGATGCCTTCGGCGTGCGCAACCAGATCGAGGCCTGCCGGGCGGTGGGGCTGAAGCGCGTGGTGCTGGTGAGCTCCCTGTGCGCCGGCCGCTGGATCCATCCCCTCAACCTGTTCGGCCTGATCCTGGTGTGGAAGCGGGTGGGCGAGCGCTGGCTGGAGCAGAGCGGCCTCGACTGGACGGTGATCCGCCCCGGCGGACTGAGCGAACGGGAGGAGGGCCTCGAGCCCGGCCAGGAGCGTGAGGGGGTGGTGTTCAGCGGCCCCGACCAGCAGGACAGCTCCAGCATCCCCCGACGGCTGGTGGCCCGGGTGTGCGTGGAGGCCCTGGCCGATCCGGCTGCGGTGGGCCGGATCATCGAGATCACCAGCAGCGCCGAGCAGCCCTCGCGCAGCCTTGCCGCCTGGCTGGCCGAACCCAGCGGCACCCCCGTCTGACTACGGTCAGCCGGCCATCCGGCCCCGTTTCTCCCTTGCCCGCTCCTGCTCTCTGCCGATGACCGTCGCTGCGCTCCAGGCGGCCTGGCTGATTCCCCTCTATCCGCTGCTGGCGGCGATCGCGTCGCTGGCCTGGTCGCCCGGCCTGATCTCCCGCACCGGTCCCCGGCCCTGCGGCTACCTCAACATGCTGATGGTGGCCGTGGCCTTCGGCCACAGCCTGGTGGCCCTCACAGCCCTGCACACCAACGCCCGCGCCGGGGCGGAGGCCCTCTACCGGCCGGTGAGCTTCAGCTGGACCTGGCTGGACACCGCCGGCCTGCGCATCGGCTTCGACGGCCTGGTGACCGAACCGGCCCTGATCGCCATGGCCGTGATCACAGGGCTGCACCTGCTGGTCCAGATCTATGCCTTCGGTTACATGGAGATGGACTGGGGCTGGCCGCGCTTCTTCGGCTCGCTGAGCGTGTTCGAGGCCGGCCTCTGCGCCCTGGTGCTCACCGACTCGCTGTTCTTCAGCTATGTGCTTCTGGAGCTGCTCACCGTGGGCACCTACCTGATCGTGGGCACCTGGACCAATCAGCCCCTGGTGGTGAAGGGGGCCCGCGACGCCTTCCTCACCAAGCGGGTGGGGGACCTGATCCTGCTGGCCGGCCTGATCGCCCTGCTGCCCGTGACCGGCACCTGGAACTTCAACGGCCTGCAGGCCTGGGCGGCTGATCTCAGCAACAACAGCCAGCCGCTGCCGCCGGGCTTCTCCCTGATCCTGCTGGCTCTCATCGCCGGACCGATGGGCAAGTGCGCCCAGATCCCGCTGCACCTCTGGCTCGATGAGGCGATGGAGAGCCCCCTGCCCTCCACGGTCCTGCGCAACTCGGTGGTGGTGATCGGCGGTGCCTGGGTGCTGCTGCGGCTGGAGCCGCTGCTGGAGCTGAGCCCCTTCGTGCAGAGCGTGCTGGTGGTGGTGGGCGGCTCCACGGCGGTGGTGGCCTCCCTGATCGCCCTGGCCCAGATCGATGTGAAACGGGCCCTCAGCTTTCTGGTGAGCAGCTGGCTGGGACTGCTGTTCGTGGCGGTGGGGCTGGGCGGCAGGGCCGCCGCCGATCACCTGCTGCTGGTGTATCCGCTGCCGATGGCCCTGATGCTGATGAGCGTGGGCACGGTGGTGATCAGCAACATCACCCAGGACCTCACCCAGCTCGGCGGCCTCTGGAGCCGCCGCCCGCTGATGGGCCTGGCGTTCCTGGCCGGCGCCGTGAGCCTGATGGGCCTGCCGCCGTTCACCGGCTTTGCCGCCCTGCGGGAACTCCTGGCCCTCACCGCCCGCAGCGGCCATCCGCTGCTGCTCGGCGGGGTGGTGCTGCTGGCCAACGCCCTGATCAGCGCTGGCCTGATCCGGGTGTTCGGCCAGATCTGGGGTGGCCGGCCCACCCCCTTCACCACCCGCTCGGCCGAGGTGCTCTGGCTGATGGTGATGCCCACCATGGTGCTGATGGGGCTGGTGCTGCACCTGCCCCAGCTGCTGGTGGGGAATGGTGTGTTCGCCCTCGCGCCCCTGCCGGGCTGGGGGCCCCTGGCCTGGCCGCTGCTGGCCTCCACCCTGATGGGAGGAGGCCTCTCGGCACTCTTCTACCTGCGGCCGCACGGTCTGGCCGAGCTGCCAGCCTCCCTGGGGGGTCTGCAGCACTGGCTGGCGGAGGACATGCAGACGGAGCGCTTCTACCAACGCACCGTGGTGGCCCTGGTGCTGGCCCTGGCCCGCGCCGGCTCCTGGATCGACAGGCGCCTGGTGGATGCCTTCAGCGGCGGCACCGGGGCAGCAGCCCTGGCCGGAGCGCGCCGACTGAGCTTCACCACCTCGGGCCGCTCCCAGGCCTATGCCTTCACCCTGGTGCTGGGGATTCTGCTGATGGCGGCCTGGCTGATCGCCGGCGAATTCCGGCTTGCCCTGCCTGGTCTGCCCTGAGGAGTCCCGCCATGACGTTGCTGCTGTTGCTGCTGATTCCCCTCGCGGCGGGCCTGGCGCTCACCGTGCTGCCGGCCGAACGCCCGCAGCTGGGTCGGGGACTGGCCGCCCTCACCGCCCTGGCCCAGCTGGTGGTGGGGCTGGTGGCCTGGAGGCAGCCACCCGCCGATCTCAGCCTCAGCTGGCTGCCGCGGCTGGGGCTGGGCCTGGAGCTGGGCCTTGATGGACTGTCCCTGCCCCTGGTGCTGCTCACCGCCCTGCTCACCGCCATGGCGGTGCTGGCCTCGCCGCTGGAGCAGCTGCGGCCGCGGCTCTACTACCCCCTGCTGCTGGCCACCAACCTGGGGGTGGTGGGGGCGTTTCTGGCCCGCAACGCCTTGCTGTTCGTGCTGGCCTTCGAGCTGGTGCTGATCCCCACCACCCTGCTGGTGGCGATCTGGGGCCGCGTGCGCCGGGCCGGGGCCGCGATCCGTTTCCTGCTTTTCGGGGCGGTGTCGGGGCTGAGCCTGCTGGGGGCGGTGCTGGCCTTCGGCTGGCTGGGCCAGGGGCCCGCAGTCGCAGGGCCTGGGGCCGGGGTGGAGTTCAGCTATGCCGCCCTGGCGGCCCATCCCCTGCCCGCCGCCGCCCAGGCCTGGGTGCTGGCCCTGCTGCTGCTCGCCTTCGGGCTCAAGTTGCCGGTGGTGCCTTTGCACGGCTGGCAGCCCTTCACCTACGGCCAGGCACCCACTCCGGTGGTGATGCTGCTGGGCGGTGCGGTGTCGAAGCTGGGGGCCTACGGCCTGCTGCGCTTCGGCGTGGGCCTGCTGCCGGATGTCTGGGCGGCCTGGTCGCCCTGGATCGCCGCCGCCGGGGCCGTGAGTGCGGTGTATGGGGCGCTGAACGCCATCGCCGCCACCGACATCCGCCGGCTGATGGCCTACAGCTCCCTCGGGCACATGGGCCTGCTGGTGCTGGCCCTCGCCGCCGCCACGCCGATGAGCCTGCAGGGGGCGGTGGCCCAGGTGATCGCCCACGGCCTGATCGTGGCCCTGCTGTTCGCCTGCGTGGGACTGATCGAACGCAAGACCGGCACCACCGCCATCGCCGAGCTCTCCGGCCTGCTCAACCCGATCCGCGGCCTGCCCTTCACCGCCGCCCTGCTGCTCCTGGCCCTGATGGCCGCTGCCGGGATCCCGGGCCTGGCCGGCTTCCCGGCCGAGCTGCTGGTGTTCGAGGGCAGCTGGACCGTGTTCCCCCGCGCCACCCTGGTGTGCCTGGTGGCCTCGGGTTTCACGGCCGTGTATGCCGTGCGCCTGTTCAACCGGGTGGGCTTCGGCCGCCTCGACAACGGCCGTGCCGACTGGCAGGCCACCGGCTGGGGGGAGCGCCTGCCGGCCCTGGTGCTCAGCCTGCTGGTGCTGCTCAGCGGCATCTGGCCCACCAGCCTCACCGGCTGGAGTGAGCGCGACACCGCCGCCCTCGCCCTCCGGCCGGCCGCTCCGGCAGCGCTGGTGGCCCTGGCGCCTGCCCCATCGTCCTTGCCGCTCTCCTGATGGCCACCACCCGTGCTCCTGAACGCACCCAGGCGCCCCTGATTCCCCCCTCCACCCACCGCTACGCCGAGGTGATCCACCGGCTGGAGGCGGGCGGCTCGATGCTGCCCGACACGCCGGAGAATCTGATGCAGATCATCGGCATCTACAAGGCCTATGCCGTGCCGATGGACTTCTACTGGCGCGACCTGCTCTACATCGCCGAGCGGGTGTTCCTCGAGCCCCTGCCGGCGTTCAAATACTTCATCTCCAAGGAGTATCTCGATCGCCCCAACAGCTACGCGGGCGACCAGTCGCAGCTGCGCATCTGGCGCGGCGGCGAGAAGGCCCATCCCGAGCTGCTGGCGTTCATGGAGCAGGGCGAAACCAGCCGCCTGCCGAAGCTGCTCCATCACCTCTGGCACGACCGCGTCAACATGGAGTTCGCCGAGGCCTGCATGCAGGCCATGTTCTGGCACCAGGGCATGGGAGGCCGCTTCAACGACTACCTCGACAGCGACGCCTACCGCGCCAATGCCGATCGGGCGATCCGGGCCTACTTCCGGGGCAATCCCCTGATGCTGGGGCTCTACCGCCTGTTCCCGGATCTGTTCCTCGAGAAGGTGCGGCAGCTCAGCTACTACAGCAATCTGGGGCTGTTCTGGGAGGTGATGGCGCCGGTGTTCTTCGAGATGAGCGACCTCTACGACGAGGGCAGGCTCACCTCCGTGCCCCAGGCCATGGACTTTCTGGTGAACGGCATCTTCGCAGTGGCGGGCCGGCCGATCTACCACCACGTGGTCATTCGCGGTGAGCTGTTCGAGATCATCCCCAAGAGCGAAGGTTTCACCTGGCTCTATGAGGCCGCCCTGCCCTATGTGGAGGCCGTGTTCTACCGCACCTCCCCCTTCCGCGGCACCAAGAGCTACAACGCCCAGGCCGGCCAGGTGCCGGCCGATCAGGGCGACTTCCACTACGGCATCCTCTACGCCGATGTGTTTCCCGTGGGCTCCGCCGGTATTCCCCCCACCCTGCTGATGCAGGACATGCTCCACTTCCTGCCCCCCTATCTGCAGGAGCTCTACCGGCAGCACAAACGCGGCGAGGCCGACCAGCTGGTGCAGCTGGGCATCACCTTCCAGCGCTCGATGGTCAACGTCACTTCCGCAGTGATCCAGGCCCTGCGGGCGGCGCTGTTCTATCCGCTCGAGGACACCGACCCCGAGCACCTGCTGGCCAACCGCCGCTTCTTCGAGGCCCAGATGGACCGCTTCCTGCGGCCCGAGGCCCGCCTGGCCGACGTCCAGAGCCAGGACTACCGCTGATCGCCGCCCCACCCATGCCCACGATCCTCGACACCGCCGCTGCCGCCGGCTGCTTCACCACCCTGCTGGCGGCGGTGGAGGCCGCGGGACTGCGCGAGGCCCTGGAGGGCCCCGGCCCGTTCACGGTGCTGGCGCCGGTGGATGACGCCTTCGCCGCCCTGCCCCCCGGCACGGTGCAGACCCTGGTGGACAACCCGCCCCAGCTGGCGCGGATCCTCAACTATCACGTGATCGCCGGCGCCCACCCCAGAGAAGCCCTGGTGGCCCAGACCGAGTGGCCCAGCCTGGAGGGTGCGCCGATCCCGATCCGCCGCGCCGATCCCTTCGAGGTCAAGAACGCCACGGTGGTGACCGCCGACATCGCCTGCGACAACGGCGTGGTGCACGTGATCAACCGGGTGATCCTGCCCGGTTAGGCCAGCGCGTCCAGGGCCGAGCCCAGCACCCGGTAGCAGCGCTCCAGCTGGGGGACGCTGATGCCCAGGGGGGGCAGCAGATACACCACATCGCCCAGGGGCCGCAGATACACCCCCTGCTCCAGGCAGTGGCGCTGGATCTGTCTGCCCACCGGGTTGAGGTAGCTGGCCTCTCCGGCCTCCACATCAAAGGCCGCCATGGTGCCCACGCAGCGGGGGCGGCGCACCAGCGGGTGCTCGGCCAGCTCCTGCAGCAGCGGGGTGTGGCGCACCTCGAACTGCTGGAAGCGTTCGGGGTTGGCCTGCAGAAGATCGAGTGAGGCCAGGGCGGCGGCGCAGCCCAGGGGGTTGGCGGTGAAGCTGTGGCCGTGGAAGAAGGTGGCTTCGGGCTGGTCGCTGATGAAGCCCTGGTAGAGGCGCTCGCTGGCCAGGGTCACCCCCATCGGCAGGAAGCCACCGGTGAGCCCCTTGGAGAGGGCCATCAGGTCGGGCCGGATGGCGGCGCGGCGGCAGGCGAACAGGTCGCCCGTGCGGCCGAAGCCTGTCATCACCTCATCGGCGATCAGCAGGGCGCCGGCGGCCCGCACCCGGTCGGTCACCGCCCGCAGGAAGGCGGGCCGCACCACCCGCATGCCGCTGGCCCCCTGGATCAGGGGCTCGAGGATCACGGCGGCGGTGGGGATCTGCAGAGCCCGCTCCAGTTCCTGCAGGCTCCGTGCCTCCCGCTGCTCCACCCCCTCGTCGCCCCAGTGGCTGTGGGGCCAGGACACCCGCGCCACATCGAACAGGAGCGGCGCGTAGGGGTCGGTGAACAGGGAGCGCTCCCCCAGGGCCATGGCCCCGAAGGTGTCGCCGTGGTAGGCACCCTCGAAAGCGACCAGCTGGCGCCGCTCGCTGCCCTGGTTGCGCCACCACTGCCAGGCGATCTTGAGCGCCACCTCCACCGCCGTGGAGCCGTTGTCGGAGAAGAACAGCCGCTCCAGAGCGCTGAGGGCGCTGAGCCGGGTGGCCAGCCGCTCGGCCGGTTCGTGGCTGAAATTGGCGAAGATCACCTGCTCCAGCTGCTGGGCCTGGCGGGCGATGGCCGCGGCGATCGCCGGTTCGGCATGGCCGTGCAGGGTCACCCACCAGCTGCTGATGGCGTCGATCAGCCGCCGGCCGTCGTCCAGCTCCAGCTCGCTGCCGCGGGCCGCACGCACGCGCATCGGCACCGGAGCGGTGGCCACCTGGGTGGTGGGATGCCACAGGTGGGGGTGCCAGGACATCGAGGAGGGTTCAAGCTTCGAGGGAGTCAACACCGCAGTCGGACCTGCGAGCTGACCTGCGACCGAACCATAGGGGCCCCTAGAACTTGTGGGCCCGCAGCGCCTCCACCGTGGACATGTAGGTGATGCAGGAGTAATTCTCGAAGTACTTCTCCACCACCTTGGTCTGGATGGCATCGGCCAGTTCACGACTGGCCGTCAGCACCTCGAATTTGATGTTGGAGAAGGCATGCGACACGCTGGGATCTCCGGTAGAGCGAACGTTCCGGCTGCCCTCGCCGCCAGCGGCGATCACGGTATAGCCACTGGCGCCGGCTTCCTTGATCAGCTTGGCAATCTTTTTCAACAGAATCTCTTCTGTGATGATCACGAGTTTCCAGATTGGCTGGCTCATTGAAATGACCTCATCTGTGTTGATTGATCAGCAGTGTCACTTGCCCAGCAGACTCTCGGCAAGCCCGATGAACAGCGGGATGCCGATGGCAATCGCCACGGGCGTGCCGATGGCGGTGGAGGCACCGATGTAGGCCGAGGGGTTGGCCGAGGGGATGCCGGCCCGCAGCGTCGGCGGGCCGGAGATATCCGAACTGGAGGCCGCGATCACCGCCAGCACCACGGCGCCACCGATGCTGAAACCGGTGATCTCGTGAATGATCAGCCCGAGACCGAAGGCGATGAGACCGTGCAGCAGGGGCGCGATCGCCGCGTAGATCGCGAACCACTGAGCCACCTTGCGCAGCTCGTTCATGCGCTGGGCCGCCTCCATGCCCATGATGATCATCAGGATCGAGAGGAAACCTCGAAACAGAGGATTGAAGAAGCTCTCGTACACCGGTTCGGGCCGGGTGGCGATGCCGAGGCCGATGCCCAGCAGCAGGGCCGTGACCGCCGAGCTCTGCAGACTCTCCTTGATGATCGGCCAGATCTCGACATCCTCGGAGGCTTTGCCCTGGGCCTTGCTGGCGGCCACGCTGGCCAACACGATCGCGGTCACCAGCGCGGGGATATCCATGAACGGATAAAGGGCCGCCGACCAGGCCTCGTAATCGATACCGGCGGTCTCCAGCTGGGGCAGCACGGCCGCCAGGGTGGAGCCACTCACGGCACCGAACAGACCTCCGGTCGCCAGGGCATCAACACGTCTGACCCCGGGGAAGTTCGCGAGAGTGAACTTGCTGATCAGAACGATCAGGATGCCGACGGCCACAGCGGCCAGGGCAGGCAGAAAAATCTCCGCCAGGTTGGAGTTGCGAATGGCAATACCGCCACTCAAACCGATCTTCATCAGCAGGAAGAAGGTGATGAACCTGTAGATCGAGTCGGGGATCTTCAGCTGACTGCCGAAGGAGGCAACGACAATGCCACCGATCAGGAAGCCAAGCGTGGGTGACTGGAGTTGTTTGACAAAGAGCGTGAAGAAATCGGACACCGTTGAACCTCTTGGTGCGCTGGCAAAATGAAGCCGCGCGGAAATGTAGTGAGGGCTCCGAGAAGTTGGGGCAGTCAGCCGAGAGACCGCCCAGCGCTCAATCCCTCAGGCCTCGAGATAGTCCTCGATGCGCGATGACAGGCGGCGAATGGAGGCATTGGCCCGGCGTTCCAGGCCCCGTGCCGTATCACGGGTGATGCCCATCTGCCGGGCCACCGCACTGAGGCTGAGGGGGTCCTCGCACGCCTGCAGGCCATAACGAAGCCGCAGCAGTTCGGCTTCCTGGGGCGGCAGCTCGGCCAGCAGGGCCTCGATGTCCTGGCGCATCAACGTCGCCGTGAGCCGGTCCTCTGGCCGGCAGGCCTGGCAGGCGAGGGTGTCCAGCAGGCGGAAGTCCTCCAGCCCGCCCTGGTGACCGTCGAGACTGAGGGGCTCCTGGGCCCGGAACAGCAGTTCCCGCAGGTCGAGGGGAGTGAGGTCCAGAGCCTCGGCCAGCTCGTTGAGGCTGGGATCGCGGCCCAGGGTCTGACTCAGCAGCAGCTGCATCTGGCGCAGCCGCTGCAGCTGCTGCACCATCGTGACCGGGAGCCGGATGGCGCGGCTGCGGCTCGCCAGGGCCTTGCCGATGCCGTCGCGGATCCACCACACCGCATAGGTGGAGAAGCGGTAGCCACGGCTGGGGTCGAAGCGTTCCACCGCCCGGATCAGGCCGATCGTGCCCTCCTGGATCAGGTCCTCCAGATCGGCGGGCCGGAAGGCGGCACGGCGGGCCATGGACACCACCAGACGCAGGTTGGCGGTGACCATGCGGCTGGCGGCCTGATCGGCCTGGCGCAGGCAGCGCCGCAGTTGCTGCGGGGCCATGCCGGCCTCCAGGGCCCAGGCCTCGAGGGTTGGGGCCAGTCCCCCGGCGCGCAGCTCCATCTCCTCAGCCAGGTCACGAACCTGGCGGCCCGCCTGCACCTGCCGGGCCAGGGTGATTTCCTCGTCGGGGCTCAGCAGATCGATGCGGCCGATGGCGCGCAGGTGCTGGCTGAGTGCGTCGCAGCGGCCCGAAGGGCGCTTCTGTGGCGCAGACATGGGGGTAGGGGGATGGAATTCGGTCGGCAGACCTTAGGGGCTGGTTGTGACGAGATGCAGGCGTTTTGGCCGCCTAAAAGCAATCAGAATCGTCCCAATCAGCCGGGCTGATCAATCCCAATCCCGCCCAATCCCGGTTGTTGGTCTGGCTCTCGCTCAGGCCAGGGCGGTGATGGCTGCCTGCAGGGCCTCCAGGCGGCTGATGTTGGTGCGCTCAGGCGGCAGTTTCTTGAACAGGCCCAGCTTCTCCAGGCGCCGCTCGGTGGTGCCGGTGGTTCCCACCACATACACCAGCCGGCCCTTCTCGATGGCCTCCTCCACAGCGTTCTCCACCGCCAGGGAGGCGGTGACGCCCAGGTGCGACACCTCGGAGAGGTCGAAGATCACCGCCTTGCAGTCGCGGATGGCGTTGTGCTCCCGGGCGATCGCCTTGGCCACACCGAAGAGCATGGCACCGTTGAGCTGGAACAGCAGCACCTGGCCCTTGCCCTGGTCGAGCAGGGCTTTTTCATCGTCGGGCAGGATCAGGCCGCCATCACCGGTGCTCACCGACTTCACTGACTTGGCCTGCAGGGCCGTCATCTTGTCGATGGTGAGGATGTTGGCAATGAACACGCCGATGCCCACGGCGGCGATCAGATCCACCAGCACCGTGAGGGCGATCACCAGATACATGATCAGGGCGCCCTTGATCGAGATCTGGTGGGCACGCTTGAGGAATCCCCAGTCGATGATGTCCACGCCCACCTTCAGGGCGATGCCCGCCAGCACCGCCAGGGGGATCTGTCCGGCCAGCCGCGCACCGACCAGGATCACCAGCATCAGCACCAGGGCCCGGGCGAGGCCCGAGAGGGCGCTGCGGCCGCCACTCTGGATGTTCACCACCGTGCCCATGGTGGCGCCGGCACCGGGCAGGCCACCGAACAGCCCTGAGGCCAGATTGCCCAGACCCTGACCGATCAGTTCCTTGTTGGAGTTGTGCTCGGTGCGGGTGATGCTGTCGGCGATCACTGAGGTGAGCAGAGCATCGATGCAGCCGAGCATCCCCAGCACCGCCGCATCGATCAGCATCACCCGGATCAGGGGCAGCTCGACGTGGGGGATCTGGAGCTGGGGAAAGCCGGAGGCGATCACGCCGATGCGGCGCAGACCGTCGGCGTCGCCCGGCAGCACTGACAGGGAGAGCAGGGTGCCGATCACCAGGGCGATCAGCTGGGCCGGCACGACGCTGCGCACCCGCCGCGGGGTGAACCAGAGAATCGCCAGGGTGATCACCGCCAGCAGCACCTCATCCAGCTGGGCACTGGCCACCAGGGACGGCAGCGCCGAAAGGGTGCCCAGCACGCCGCCACCCGGGATCGCCTGGCCCAGGAACGGGCCGATCTGCAGCACGATCAGGATGATGCCGATGCCGCTCATGAAGCCCGAGATCACCGTGTAGGGCATCTGGGTGACATAGCGGCCCAGCTTCAGCAGCCCGAAGGCGATCTGGAACACCCCGGCCAGCATCACCACCGTGAACGCCATGGCCAGGCCGTTCTGTGGATCGCGGGAGGTGAGATCGGCCACCACCGCCGTCATCACCACCGTCATCGGACCGGTGGGCTCGGAGATCAGGGCGGGCGTACCACCGAAGAGGGCGGCGAACAGGCCCACCAGCACCGCCCCCCAGAGGCCCGCCGCGGCGCCGCCTTCGGCACCACCGAAGGCGGCCACCCCGAAGGCGAGGGCCATGGGCAGGGCGATCACGGCGGCGGTGACCCCACCGAACAGATCCCCCTTGATGTTGGTGGTGCTGATGTGGTTCAGCAGCTGCAGGCCCGGTCGTTTCGGTGGAATCGACGCTGTGCTCATCGCTACAGGCGACGGAGGGAGCGGAACCTTAGGCGCCGCACATCCCGACACGACAGGTTTCTGGCCGCCAGGCCACGATTATTTGGAGATTCAGGTGCCGCGCGTGAGCCTGCTGATCCTGCTGGCCCTGGGCTGGCTGAGCCTGCGCAGCCTGCTGGTGCTGGCCCAGATGGGCCTTCACTCCCCCGAAGCACGGTTGTCGCGTGCGTTCGAACAGGAGCTGCAGCAGCGGGGACTACGCGGCAACGGCACGGGGATGGGCACCGATCCCTGATGGCCAGTCCGTCACCCTCCCCCGATGCAGGCCGCAAGTGTGAGGGCGCCCCCGCTGCAATTCCTGACGGCAGGGCGACTGATCACGGTCGCTGATCGGAACGATCAGCAATGCTTGGATACCCAGGGGTGGGACTGCACCAAAGCGTGTTTCGACGGAACTACAACCGCACTCCACTGCCAGGGCTGTTCACCTGATGCTCTCCTTACCCGCACTGCTGATGGAGATCTGCAGTCACCAGATCGAGGTGGCCGAAACGCTGATCGGGGTCGGCCGGTTTCTCGTGATCTTCGTGGCGGCCCGTGCCATCGCCGAGCTGATGGTGCGCCTGCAGCTGCCCACCATCCT
>SLIG01000013.1 GCA_007135755.1 Cyanobium sp. | reverse complement strand
CGGGGCGGGACTGGCGCCGGCCCTGCTGCTGCCCCGGTGGCTGGGGCGGCGCCTGGGCGGCCACAGCGGCGACAGCTACGGGGCCTGTGTGGAGTGGAGCGAAACCCTGGCGCTGCTGCTCAGCGGTCTGCTGTGGAGCGGGCTGTCTCTGCCGGCGGCAGGCTGAGCCGGAAGGCATTGCCGCGCTCCGGCAGGGAGCCGTCCACCTCCCGGGGAGAGGCCCCCAGGCACAGATCTCCCCCCAGCCGGCGGGCCAGCTGGCGGCCCAGGGCCAGCCCCAGCCCGGTCCCCGGTAGATCGGTCCCGCTGCTGCCACGCTCGCCCGGTTCGAAGATCCGCTCGCGCTCGCCCGCGGCGATCGGCTCGCCGCCATCCCACACGGTGAGCGCCCAGCCCCCGCCCGCGTGGGGGGCCACGTGCAGCCCCACCGCTGTGCCGGGCTGGCTGTAGCGGAAGGCGTTCTCGAGCAGGTTGGCGACGATCTCCGCCACGCTGCCGGCATCGCCCCGCCAGTCGGGCAGCCGCACCGGCGGGACCCAGCGCCGGGACTGCAGCGCCGCCGTGGCCGCAGCCCGCTGGAGCAACGGCTGCATCAGGGGCTCCAGGTTCTGCTCCCCGCCGCCCCCGAAGCTGGGTGGCAGCAGCAGCGGGGTCACCAGCTCGGCGCCGCTGAACACCGCTACGCCGCTCTCCAGGTCATCAATGGCGTCCACATAGCGCCGCAGCTGCTGCTCCTCCTGCAGCAGGCCCTCCACCAGGCTTCGGTTGCGGCTGTCGCCCTCAAGCCGGCGCAGCAACAGCTGGCCGAAGGTGCGCAGAGCGGCCAGGGGATTGCGCAGCTGGTGCAGCAGCACCCGCAACTGCTCCTGCTGCATTCGCAGCTGCTGTTGCAGGCGCGTGTGTTCCAGATCGAGGCAGAGTCCCTCGGTGAGGCAGAGCGCCACGGCCTGCAGTCGCTGGCGCAGGGGTTCGGGCCAGGGCAGCTGGCTGGTTTCCACCTGCAGGGCCCCCAGCAGCACACCCTGGTGGCGCAGGGGCAGCCAGCGGCGCCGCTCCTCCGGAGCCCTCAGCGGGCTGTCCGCCGCCAGCGGTGGCAGCGTCCGCCCGGCCGTGGGCCACTGCCCCACGGGAATCAGGCTGGGAGTCTCGGCTGGCCCCGGCTCAGTGACATAGACCACCAGGGAGGCCACGTCGCCACGGTCGGCGAACTGGGCCAGCTGGAAATTCAGCAGGCTCAGAAACCGCTTGGAGACTGGCATCGGCGTTGCTGGGGCGGTCCCGGCCGCTGAAGTACCGAAGAAAATCTGCAGTCGGCGGGGAAATTCCGGGAAAAAGTCTTAATATCCTCGTATCGACCACTACAGCAAGCAAGCCCTCTGGGCCTCTGTGTGCTTTTGAGGTCGCCGATGCCGCCGCCCAGTTGCGTTTCGCCGCAGCCAAGGCTACAGCAGAGGAATGATCAGGCTCTGGGCAACCGGAGGCTGGTCGGTTCAGCTGTTGATGTGGCGCCCACGGCCGCAACCGCAACCGCAGGCTCAGTCACAGCCGCACGTCACGCACAGCCGCATGGCTACGCACAGCCCCATGGCTGGACGTCATCGCCCGGGGCTCCGCCAGGCCTCGTTCGCTCTGCGGGTCAGCCCCGCTCGTGTTCTCCTCCCCCTGTTCCTCGATCCTCCCGCCGTCGGGAGTTACCTGATGTCCAAGAAGCGCAAGCGGATCAGCCGCCGCCGTCTGGCCGGTCAGCGGGTGCTGGCCCACATCCCCACCTTCAACCTCGAAACCGGCTCCCACAAGCCCGTCACCGCCGCCCGCCGCTACATCGCCGAGCAGGCCCTGGTGCCACCGGCCCTGCTCCACGTGCGCCGCAACGAGCACACGACTGATCGCTTCTTCTGGGGGGAGAAGGGTCTGTTCAGCGCCCAGTACGCCGAAGAGAACCACTTCCTGTTCCCGTCCCTGCGGGAGATCGTCGACCGCATCGGTGAAGACGTGCTGTTCGAGGGCATCGAGGCCCTGGCCGCCGACGACTGGGAGGAGATGGAGGAGTACGAGTACGCCTTCGTCTGAGCCCGTCGGCACAACCGGGCTGGGCGGGGTTCTTCAACCTCGTCCAGTCACCCTCGTCCAGGGGGGCTTCCCCAGCACGCTTCCAGAAAGGCCCGCAGATCTGGAAACACGGCTTCGTCGATGGTGTGGCCGCCGGCGAAGCCGATCAGGTTCACGGCGCGTCCACTGTCCCGCAGCCGTTGCTGGACATCCTCACTGGCTGCGTAGGGCACAACCGCATCCTGTTGGCCGTGGGTGAGCAGCACCCGCAGAGGCCCCTGGCCAACTCCCGACGGGGCGATGGAAAGGGGCTTCCAGTCAGGGTGGGGGTAGCCACTGCAGCCGATCACCCCGGCCAGGGCCAGATCGGGGCTGCCCGTGGCCACATCCAGGGCCATGGCCGCCCCCTGGGAGAAGCCCAGCAGCACGGTGCGGCTGAGAGGCAAGTCCTCGGCGAGGGCCAGCAGGCGCCGGCGCAGATCGTCGCGGGCCGCGGGCAACTGGGGCCAGCCGGGCTGCTGGAGGTCGTACCACTGGCGCCCCAGTCCGGCCGGATGGGGCAGCGGCGCCCGCAGGGCGACCACGTTCAGCTGTGGCCCCACCAGCAGGTTGCCCAGTTCGAACAGGTCGTCGGCATCGGCGCCCCAGCCATGCAGCAGCACCAGCCGGCGATCGGCGCTGGCGCGTCCGCCCGTGATCCGGTCTCCGGTCCGCTGTTCGCCCATGGCAACGCGCTGAAACGCAGGTGCTTCTGCTGCGTAGGTTGGCCCCACTGATCGCTGATCGCGAGCCATGGCGCCCACGGCCCTCCTGAGCGTGTCCAACAAGGAGGGTCTCGTGCCCCTGGCCCAGGGATTGCTGGAGGCCGGCTACCAGCTGATCTCCAGCGGCGGAACCGCCGCCGCCCTGCAGGCCGCTGGCCTGCCCGTGACCAAGGTGGCCGAGCACACCGGCGCTCCCGAAATCCTCGGCGGCCGGGTGAAGACCCTCCATCCCCGGATCCATGGGGGAATCCTGGCCCGCCGCTCACTGGCCTCCCACCAGGCCGACCTCGAGGGCCAGGGCATCACCCCGATCGATGTGGTGGTGGTGAACCTCTACCCCTTCAGGGAAACGGTGGCCGATCCCGAGGTGGCCTTCGACACCGCGATCGAGACCATCGACATCGGTGGCCCGGCGATGGTGCGGGCCGCCGCCAAGAACCACGCCGATGTGGCGGTGCTCACCAGCCCGGGCCAGTACGACGCCTTCCTGGCCGCCCTGCGGGAGGGGCGGGTGGATGAGGGCCTGCGCCGGGAGCTGGCCCTGGCGGCCTTCGAGCACACCGCCGGCTACGACGCTGCCATCAGTGCCTGGCTGGTGAGCCACCTGGCCGACCAGCGCGCGGCCCCGGGTTCCGGCCTGGCGGCGGATCAGGCGGTGCCTCTGCAGCTGGAGCTGCCGCTGCGCCAGTCGCTGCGGTATGGCGAGAATCCCCACCAGCCGGCCCTCTGGTACAGCCTGAGCGATGCCGGCTGGGGGGCGGCGCGCCAGCTCCAGGGCAAGGAGCTCAGCTACAACAACCTGATCGACCTCGATGCCGCCCTGGCGACGGTGCGCGAGTTTGGTTACGGCGGCGGCGCCCAGCCGGCGGCGGCGGTGGTGAAGCACACCAATCCCTGCGGAGTGGCGGTGGGCAGCGGCTGTGCCCAGGCCCTGGAACGGGCCCTGGATGCCGATCGGCTCTCAGCCTTCGGCGGCATCGTGGCCCTCAACACGCCGGTGGACGCCGCTGCCGCCGAGCAGCTCAGCGCTCTGTTTCTGGAGTGCGTCGTGGCCCCCGGCTTCGATGGCGCCGCCCGCGATCAGCTGGCGGCGAAGGCCAACCTGCGCCTGCTGGAGCTCGATGCCGATGCCATCGCCAGCGCGCCGCGGCGTCAGCTGCGCAGCGTGCTGGGTGGGGTGCTGGCGCAGGACCTCGACGATGGGGCCGTGGATGAGAGCGGCTGGCAGGTGGTGAGTGAACGCCAGCCCGACATTGAGACCCTCGACGACCTGCGCTTCGCCTGGAAGCTGGTGCGCCACGTGCGCTCCAACGCCATCGTGGTGGCCCACCGCGGCCAGAGCCTGGGCATCGGTGCCGGCCAGATGAACCGGGTGGGGTCGGCGCGGCTGGCCCTGGAGGCGGCAGGGCAGGGGGCGCGGGGGGCGGTGCTGGCCAGCGATGGCTTCTTCCCCTTTGATGACACGGTGCGGCTGGCGGCCCGTCACGGCATCGAGGCCGTGATTCAGCCCGGGGGCAGCGTCCGCGATGCCGATTCCATCAGCGCCTGCAACGAACTCGGCCTGGTGATGGTGGTCACGGGCCGGCGTCACTTCCTGCACTGAGCGGTTGTAGCTTCAGCTCCACGACCCCCGCCGCCTGGATCCATGAGCGAGTCGCTCAGCTTCACCCTCAACTTTCTGCATCCCCTCTCCATGTGGGGACTGCTCGCCCTGGCGGGCTACAGCGCATTTCTGGGCATCAAGGCCAAGAAGACACGCACCGCCGATGCCGAGACGCGCAAGCAGCTGATCAAGGGGCAGTTCGCCAAGCGCCACTTCCAGCTCGGCAGCATCCTGCTGGCGCTGCTGGTGCTGGGCTGCTTCGGCGGCATGGGGGTCACCTACCTGAACAACGGCAAGCTGTTCGTGGGGCCCCATCTGCTGGTGGGGATCGCCATGGTCTGCCTGATCGCCCTGGCGGTATCGCTGACGCCGCTGATGCAGCAGGGCAACCTGATCGCCCGCAAGGCCCACGTGGGACTGAACATGGCGATGGTCACCCTGTTTCTGTGGCAGGCCCTGAGCGGGATGCAGATCCTCAACAAGATCTGGGAGAACCGGCCCGTTTGATTAGCCGGTTGGACGATCCGGTGTCATCGGCTGACGTCAGAACTGGGCGCGGCGCCGGGGCGGGCACTCCAGGCCATGGCTGGCGTGGAAGTCCTCCTGAACCTTCCAGGTGAGCTTGCGCGAGATCTGGCGCACGATCTGGCGCAACAGGTGCTCACCACTGCTCTGAACCAGCCCGTCGGGCAGCAGGGTGATCACGGCCGGCAGGCGGATCCACACACTCAGGTCGAGCTCCCAGCGCACCAGGGTGAGCCCCTCGCCGCCGGGCCCCTCGCCGCCGGGATCGAGTTGCAGGGAGGCGTTGAACTCCACGTCGTAGAGGCCGTCGAGACGATTGGCAGCGGGTTCCACACGCCCACTGGCCTCAGGGGGCACCGTGATGATGCGGTAGACGCCCTCGCTCTGGGGCAGCAGTTCGAGGGCGATGGTGGGCTCCACCTCAAAGCCGAAGTTGCCGAAGCGTCCAAGGGTGAGGCGGTAGCCGTTGCAGCCCAGGGGCGCCACCGGCATCGGCGCCGCGCAGCGCTGGAACCAGCCCTCGTGGCAGTCGAGGTAGGCGGCCACGGCTGGGACCTCGGCCCGCATCTCCATCAGGTCGGCGAAGGTGCTGGCGTAGCGCCGCACCTTGGGGTCGTCGCCGTCGCGCAGACGCTTGGCTGCGGCTTGAAGGGCGCCTGCACCGCCGGCGGTGTTCGGCTCGTGGTCGCCGAGCGCGCCGCTGTTGAGGGCGCCGGCGGGGCTGGGGAGCAGCGGAGGCGACAACAGCAAGGGCTCGAACACTGGGTGATGTGAATCAATGTAAAGCGGTCATCGCCCTGCGGCCTGCAGCGCCTGCGACAGCGGGACCGCGCGCCGCCCTCAATCCTCGCTGAGTTCGATCAGGCGCTCGATCACCGCCTCCACGATCCGGTCGGGGGTGGAGGCACCGGAGGTGATGCCCACCCGGATCGTTCCGGCCGGCAGGAACGGCTCCTCCAGCTCCCGGTCACTGCCCAGGGGTTTGTGGGTGATGCGGTTGCCGGGGCCGATGCGCTCCGGGGTGTCGATGTGGAAGGAGCGGATGCCGCGGCTGACGGCAATTTCCTGCAGGTGGGTGGTGTTGGAGGAGTTGTAGCCGCCGATCACCACCATCAGGTCCAGGGGTTCGTCCACCAGGGCGAACATCGCGTCCTGGCGCTCCTGGGTGGCGTCGCAGATGGTGTTGAAGGCCAGGAAATGGTCGTTGAGCTCGGCCGGACCGTAGCGCTGCAGCATCGTGCGCTCGAACAGCTTGCCGATCTCCTCGGTTTCGCTCTTGAGCATGGTGGTCTGGTTGGCCACCCCGACGCGCACCAGGTCCCGATCGGGGTCGAAGCCCGGCGAGCAGGCACTGGCGAACCGGGCCATGAACGCCTCGCGGTTGCCTTTGCCGAGGATGTAATCGCTCACCAGCTGGGCTTCGGCCAGGTCGAGCACCACCAGGTAGGTACCGGCGAAGCTGCTGGTGGCCAGGGTTTCCTCGTGCTTCACCTTGCCGTGAATGATCGAGGTGAAGGCCTGCTTCTTGTGCTTCTCCACGGTGTTCCACACCTTGGAGACCCAGGGGCAGGTGGTGTCCACGATGTGGCAGCCGCGTTCATTGAGCAGCTGCATTTCCTGCACGGTGGCCCCGAAGGCCGGAAGGATCACCACATCGCCGCTTGCCACCTCGGAAAAGTCCTTGACGCCGCCTTCGACCGGGATGAACTGCACGTTCATGGTGCGCAGGTGATCATTCACTGACGGGTTGTGGATGATCTCGTTGGTGATCCAGATGCGCTCGCTGGGGTAATGGCGGCGGGTTTCGTAGGCCATCGCCACCGCCCGCTCCACGCCCCAGCAGAAGCCGAAGGCCTCGGCCAGGCGCACCGTCAGCCGTCCCCGCCGCAGCTCGTAGCCGTTGGTGCGCAAGCTGGCCACCAGATCGCTCTGGTAAGCGGTCTGCAGGCTGCCGGCCACCTCATCACCCAGTCCGAAGCCGCGGCGGTTGTAGCGGTCGGAGTGATGCAGGGAACGCTTGAAGGCCCGGGTATCCACAGTCGCCGCCGCTTGGGGTGGCCAAACTCTATGGGTGTTGCCCCCGCTCCTGGCGATCGGCCTCCGGATCGCGGGGTTCCACAGCGGCCAGCCCCAGCCAGTCCACGCTGTCGCGCGCGAACTCATAGACGCAGGGCAGCACCTCCACCCCCGCCGCCAGGGCGGCCCGGAACAGTTCGCCGTAGCGGCGGTCGGCCGTGTCGCCGGGCGCGAAGCGGCGCACATCTCCCCGGCTCAGGCAGGGCACCAGCACGGCCCGGGCCTCCGGCAGCAGGGCCGTGAGCTCCTGCAGGTGCTTCTGCCCCCGTTCGGTCACCGTGTCGGGGAACAGGGCCAGCTCTCCGCGGGTCCAGGTGGTGTTCTTCACCTCCACGTAGATCGGGCGGGGGTCGGCGGCCGCCGGGCCCGGGCTGAGCAGCAGATCGATGCGGCTGCGCCGCCCCTGGCCATAGGGCACCTCGGCCCGGATCGCTCCGACCGGCCCCAGCCAGGGCTCCAGGCAGCCGGCCTCGATCGTGGCCCGCACCAGCCGGTTGGGCAGGGCGGTGTTGATGCCCACCCAGACGGGGCTGCCCCCGGTGCCCATCACCTCGGCCTGCTCCCAGGTCCAGGCCAGCTTGCGGGCCGGTGAGGGGGCATGGCGCAGGCGCACGCGGCCGCCCGGGTGCAGCACCCCGGTCATCGGGCCGGTGTTGGGGCAGTGGGCTGTGACCAGGGTTCCCGCCGGCTCGCCAGCGGGCCCCGGCTCCAGCAGTTCCACATCGGCCAGAAAGCGCTTGTAGCGCCTGATCAGCACCCCCTCCAGCAGCGGCCCGGGATTGAGAATCGTCTGCGTCATGGGCTGGGGCCGCGGGGGGCGGCGGCCATACTGCCGCTCAACTCTGCGGGCTCTGGGCTCGCCCCTCCGGTCCCACCGGCCCCGCCATGGCCCCCTCGCTGCGTCGCATCGCCCTGATCGTGGCCCTGGCCACCGCCCTCAGCAAGGTGGCCGGTCTGGTGCGGCAGCAGGTGATCGCCGCCGCCTTCGGCGTGGGCGTCGCCTACGACGCCTACAACTACGCCTACGTGCTGCCGGGGTTCCTGCTGATCCTGCTGGGCGGCATCAACGGACCCTTCCACAGCGCCATGGTGAGCGTGCTGGCGCGGCGCCCGCGCCAGGAGGGCGCCCATGTGCTGGCGGCGATCAACACCTTTGTGGGTGCCGGGCTGATCCTGGTGACGCTCCTGCTGCTGGTGGCGGCCGATCCCCTGATCAGCCTGGTGGGCCCGGGACTGGAGCCCGAGGTGCATGCCATCGCCGTGGTTCAGCTGCGCTGGATGGCGCCGATGGCGCTGTTCGCCGGCCTGATCGGCCTGGGCTTCGGGGCCCTCAACGCCGCCGATGTGTTCTGGCTGCCCTCAGTGAGTCCGATGCTCTCGAGCCTGTCGGTGATCGTGGGCCTGGCCCTGCTCTGGTGGCAGCTGGGAGCGGAGATCGCCCTGCCCCAGCAGGCCCTGCTGGGAGGGGTGGTGCTGGCCGGCACCACCACGGTGGGGGCGGTGCTGCAGTGGCTGATCCAGCTGCCGGAGCTGATGCGCCGAGGGCTGCAGCAGTTCCGGCTGGTGTGGGACTGGCGTGATCCCGGCGTGCGGGAGGTGCTGCAGGTGATGGGGCCCGCCACCCTGTCTTCGGGGATGCTGCAGATCAATGTGTTCGTGTCGCTGTTCTTCGCCTCGGGGATTCCGGCGGCGGCGGCCGGCCTGGGCTACGCCAACCTGCTGGTGCAGACCCCGCTGGGCCTGATTTCCAATGCGCTGCTGGTGCCGTTGCTGCCCCTCTATGCCCGGCTCACGGGCCCCGCGGACAGGCCGGAGCTGATCCAGCGGGTGCGCCAGGGGCTGATGCTCTCCAATGCCTCGATGCTGCCCCTGGGGGCGCTGATGGTGGCCCTGGCCGTGCCGATCGTGGCCTTGATCTATGAGCGTGGTGCCTTCGATGACGGCGCCGCCACGCTGGTGGGTCAGCTGCTGATGGCCTACGGCATCGGCATGCCGGCCTACCTGGCCCGGGATGTGCTGGTGCGGGTGTTCTATGCCCTCGGGGATGGGGTGACCCCGTTCCGCTGGTCCCTGGCGGGCATCGGCCTCAATGCCGTCTTCTGCTGGATGTTCGTGGGCGGTCCCACCCCCTGGACCCCCCAGGTGCTGCCGGCGCTCTATTTCGGCGCCGCTGGCCTGGTGCTGGCCACCGTGGCCGTGAATCTGATCACCTCCGCCGGCCTGCTGCTGGCCCTGCGCCAGCGCCTGGGTGGTCTGCCGCTGCGGGCCTGGGGGCGGGACACGCTGCTGCTGCTGGCGGCGGCAGCGCTGGCCGCCGGGGTTGCCTGGCTGCTGGCCAGTGTCGTGAACTGGCCGTCGGGGCTGTGGGGGAGGCTGCTGCAGCCCGGATTGAGCAGTGCCGTGGCGCTGCTGGTGTATGCCAGCGCCGCCAGCGCTGCCGGGGTGCCGGAGGCCCGCGATGTCATCGCTCTGGTGACGCGGCGGCTGCCTCGGCTGCCCCGCTCCTGAGTCAGCGCCTCACATCAGCCGCTCCATGGTCAGGAGCAGAAGGGCTCGAGGACGTCCTCCAGATCACGCAGCTGGCCGGCGGGAATCAGCCGTGCCATCGGCAGGCGCGTGCTGCCACCGCCGATCGGCACCTGCACCGCCTCCAGCGCCTGGCGGGCGCAGACGCGGCTGCCCTGGTCGAGGCGGGCGGCGCACTCGATCGCCAGCTCCTGGGCCAGGCCTGCATCGCCCAGGTAGAGATGCCAGCCGGCCACCTGCAGGTAGAGACGATCCGCCAGGGCGTTGCGCAGCTCATTGAGTTCAGCGGCGGAGAGGGTCATGGTTGCGGGTCTCGGGCGGGGCGCAGGGCGATGACGGCACCGGCATGCAACAGCAGGGCCAGCAGCCAGCCCAGGGTGAGCCAGTTCAGGTGGCCCCATGGATGGCGCAGGCCCTGCACCACCCACAGGCCGCTGTTGATGGCAGCGAACAGGCCGGCGTGGAGGGTGAGATTCACCACCCGCTCGAAGTGCCGGTAGGTGGGATCGGTGGGATCGGCCGGGCCGTACCAGCGGATCGGCATGGGGCACTGCGCTGTGGAATGTTCTCCGATCATGGCCTGGGCCCTGGGCAGCAGTTGACGGAAGGGCACCCTGTGGGATGAGAATGACGCGGTGATCAGCCGCCAGGCTGTCCATCGGCGCTTGTAGCTCAGCGGATTAGAGCATCTGACTACGGATCAGAGGGTCGGGAGTTCGAATCTCTCCAGGCGCGTTTTTGTTCAAGCTCCGGCTCGCCGGAGCTTTTTTGTGGGCGGCACCCGCGGGGGCGCCCTTTCTTACGATTCCTCAAACCCCCTCTCTGGCGCACCGATGGCCGACAACGCCGCGATCAACCAATCCCTGGCGGCTGGAGATCCCGCCATCGCGGCCCTGATCGGCAAGGAACTGGAGCGCCAGCAGACCCACCTGGAGCTGATCGCCTCGGAGAACTTCGCCTCCCGCGCCGTGATGGAGGCCCAGGGCTCGGTGCTCACCAACAAGTACGCCGAGGGGTTGCCGTCGAAGCGCTACTACGGCGGCTGCGAGCACGTGGATGCGATCGAGGAGCTGGCGATCGAGCGGGCGAAGGAGCTGTTCGGTGCCGCCTGGGCCAACGTGCAGCCCCACAGCGGCGCCCAGGCCAACTTCGCCGTGTTCCTGGCGCTGCTGCAGCCCGGCGACACGATCCTGGGCATGGACCTCAGCCACGGCGGTCACCTCACCCACGGCTCGCCGGTGAACGTGAGCGGCAAGTGGTTCAAGGCCGTGCACTACGGCGTCGACCCCGACACCCAGCAGCTCAACTTCGACAGCATCCGCCAGCTGGCCCTGGAGCACCGGCCGAAGCTGATCGTGTGCGGCTACTCCGCCTACCCGCGCACCATCGATTTCCAGGCCTTCCGCACCATCGCCGATGAGGTGGGCGCCTACCTGCTGGCCGACATGGCCCACATCGCCGGTCTGGTGGCCGCTGGCGTGCACCCCAACCCCGTGCCGGTGTGCGATGTGGTCACCACCACCACCCACAAGACCCTGCGCGGTCCCCGCGGCGGCCTGATCCTCTGCCGCGACGCCGCGTTCGCCAGGCAGTTCGACAAGGCCGTGTTCCCCGGCAGTCAGGGCGGCCCGCTGGAGCACGTGATCGCCGCCAAGGCGGTGGCCTTCGGGGAGGCGCTGCAGCCCTCCTTCCGGGCCTACAGCCAGCAGGTGGTGGCCAACGCCCAGGCCCTGGCCGCCCGCATCCAGGAGCGCGGCATCGCCGTGGTCAGCGGTGGCACCGACAACCACATCGTGCTGCTCGATCTGCGCGGCATCGCCATGACCGGCAAGGTGGCCGACCTGCTGGTGAGCGATGTGCACATCACCGCCAACAAGAACACGGTGCCCTTTGATCCCCAGTCTCCCTTCGTCACGAGTGGCCTGCGCCTGGGCACCGCCGCCTGCACCACCCGCGGCTTTGATGAGGCCGCCTTCCGCGAGGTGGCCGACGTGATCGCCGATCGCCTGCTCAACCCCGACGATGCCGCCATCGAGCAGCGCTGCCGTGAGCGGGTGGCTGCCCTGTGTGAGCGCTTCCCGCTCTACGCCGGCGAGCGGGCGCTGCAGCCAGCCTGAGCATCCGGGCTGCCCGTAGGGTGGCGACCCCAGGCCTCCACCATCCCCGGCCCCTGCCGTGACCCTTGCCTACAGCCCCAACGCGGCGGCCCTGCTGACCTTTGTGGTGGCTGCTGCTCTGACGGCGCTGGTGGTTCCCCGGGTGCGGCGGCTCGCCCTGCGCTGGCGCCTCACCGACCAGCCCGATGCCCGCAAGCAGCACTCCCGGCCGATGGTGCGGCTGGGGGGTGTGGGGATCATGATCGGCTTCAGCCTGGCCCTCACCCTCACCTGGCTGCTTGGGGGGTTCGCCGAGCTCGAGCCCAGCAAGGATCTGCTGATCTGGACCACCCTGGCCGGCTGCCTGTGCTTCTTCGTGATCGGCCTGGCCGACGATCTGTTCGCCCTGCCGCCGCTGCCGCGGTTGGCGGCCCAGCTGGCAGTGGCGCTGGTGGTGTGGGGGGAGGGGGTGCGCATCGGCAGCATCGAAATCCCTTCCGGCTGGGCCGGCCAGTCGAGCACCCTGGTGCAGCTTCCCGACTGGCTGAGCCTGCTGGCCACGGTGGTGTGGCTGGTGGGCATCACCAACGCGATCAACTGGCTCGATGGTCTTGACGGCCTGGCCGCCGGCGTCAGCGGCATCGCCGCCGTTGGCCTGCTGTCGGTGAGCTTCAGCCTGCATCAGCCCGCCGCCGGTCTGCTGGCTGCCGCCTTGGCCGGCAGCTGCCTGGGCTTCCTGCGCCACAACTTCAACCCCGCCCGCATCTTCATGGGCGACGGCGGCTCCTATTTCCTCGGCTTCGCCCTGGCGGCGATCAGCATCGTCGGTCCCGCCAAGGGTCTCACCAGCGTCAGCCTGCTGCTGCCGCTGGTGATCCTCTCGCTGCCGCTGGCCGACATGTCGGCGGTGATCATGGGCCGGCTCAGCGAAGGCCACTCCCCCTTCCACCCCGACCGCCGCCACCTGCACCACCGCCTGCTGCGCACCGGCCTCAGTCACCGCCGCACGGTGCTGGTGATCTATGCCTTCACCCAGTGGCTGGCCTCGCTGGCCCTGGTGCTGGTGAACGCGGAGATGCGCTTTCTCTGGCTGGGGCTGGCCACGGCGGTGCTGATCTGGGTGCTGGTGAGCACCCGCCGGCTGCTCAACAGCCAGGACGCCGAGCAATGAGCCCCGCGGCTGAGATCCTCTGCATCGGCACTGAGCTGCTGCTGGGCAACATCACCAATGGCAACGCCCGCTGGCTCGCCGAGCAGCTGGCCAGCCTGGGCATCCCCCACCTCCGCCAGCAGGTGGTGGGCGATAACCGCGAGCGCCTGATCGCCGCCGTGCGCGAGGCGGCGGGACGCTGCCGGGTGCTGATCACCACCGGTGGACTGGGCCCCACTCCGGACGATCTCACCACCGAGGCGATCGCCGCCGCCTTCGGCGCCAGCCTGGAGGAGCGTCCGGAGGCCTGGGCCGCCATCGAGGCCCGGCTGGCGGCCCGGGGCCGCTCCGTGAGCGCGAGCCTGCGCCGGCAGGCCCTGCTGCCTGCCGGCGCCGAGCTGCTGCCCAATCCCACCGGCACCGCCCCCGGCATGATCTGGACGCCCAGGCCCGGGTTCACGGTGCTCACCTTTCCGGGGGTGCCCAGCGAGATGCGCGCCATGTGGCAGGCCAGCGCCGAACCCTGGCTGCGGGCCGCCGGTCTGGCGGGGGGAGTGTTCGCCAGCCGTTTGCTGCGCTTCTGGGGCCTGCCGGAATCCGACCTGGCCGAACGGGTGGCCGATCTGCTGGAGGGCCTCAATCCCACCGTGGCGCCCTACGCCGGGGCGGGAGAGGTGAAGCTCCGCCTCACCGCCCAGGCCGACTCGCCAACCGCCGCCCAGGCCCTGCTGGAGCCCCTCGAGGCCGACATCCGCTCGCGGCTCGGGGACCTCTGCTTCGGCACAGACGATGACTCCCTGGCCTCGGTGGTGCTGGAGCTGCTGCGCCAGCGGGATGAAACCGTGGCGGTGGCCGAGAGCTGCTCCGGCGGCGGCATCGGTGCGGCCCTGGCGGCGGTGCCCGGGGCCTCCGATGCCTTCCAGGGCGGGGTGATCGCCTACGCCAACGCCGTCAAGCAGGCGGTGCTGGGGGTGTCGGAAACCAGCCTGGCGGTGCATGGGGCGGTGAGCGACCCGGTGGCGCTGGCGATGGCCGTAGGGGTGCGGCGGCTCACCGGCGCCAGCTGGGGGGTCGCGGTGACCGGCATCGCCGGCCCCGGCGGCGGCACCGCCGCCAAGCCCGTGGGTCTGGTTCACATCGCCCTGGCGGGTCCGGACGGCAGCCGCAGTGAGGGGGTGCGCTTCAGCGCCAGCCGCGGCCGCGCCTGGATCCAGACGCTCACGGTGGGGGAGGCGCTCAACCGCCTGCGCCTTCGCCTGCTGGCCGCGGCCTAGGCTGAGTCTCCGCTCTCCTGCTGTTCCGTGAGCGCCGGCACCCTCTACGACAAGGTCTGGGATCTGCACCGGGTCGCTGAGCTGCCGGGTGGTTCCACCCAGCTGTTCATCGGCCTCCACCTGATCCACGAGGTCACCAGTCCCCAGGCCTTCGCGGCCCTCCGGGATCTGGGCCTGGGCGTCCGCCACCCCGAGCGCACCGTGGCCACGGTGGATCACATCGTGCCCACCACCAGCCAGGCGCGGCCCCTCGCCGATCCCCTGGCTGAGGAGATGCTGGCCACCCTGGAGACCAACTGCAGCCAGCACGGCATCACCCTGCATGGCCTCGGCAGCGGTCGGCAGGGGATCGTGCATGTGATCGCCCCCGAGCTGGGCCTCACCCAACCCGGGATGACCGTGGCCTGCGGGGATTCCCACACCTCCACCCACGGGGCCTTCGGGGCGATCGCCTTCGGCATCGGCACCAGCCAGGTGCGTGATGTGCTGGCCAGCCAGAGCCTGGCCATGGCCAAGCTGAAGGTGCGGCGGATCTGGGTCGACGGCCGCCTGCAGAGCGGCGTCTACGCCAAGGATCTGGTGCTGCACATCATCCGCACCCTGGGGGTGAAGGGCGGCGTGGGGTACGCCTACGAGTTCGCCGGCCCCGCCATCGAGGCGCTCTCGATGGAGGAGCGCATGACCCTCTGCAACATGGCGATCGAGGGCGGCGCCCGCTGCGGCTACGTGAATCCCGACGCCACCACCTTCGCCTACCTGCAGGGCCGGCCGTCGGCCCCCAGCGGCGAGGCTTGGCAGCGGGCCGTGGCCTGGTGGAGCCACCTGGCCAGCGGCCCGGATGCGGTGTTCGACGACGAGGTGCGCTTCGACGCCGCCGCCATTGCCCCCACCATCACCTGGGGGATCACCCCTGGCCAAGGCATCGGTGTGGACGAAACCGTGCCCACCCTGGAGCAGACCGCCCCCGAGGAGCGACCGCTGGCCCAGGAGGCTTACCGCTACATGGATCTGCAGCCCGGCAGCCCGATCGCCGGTACGCCGGTGGACGTGTGCTTCATCGGTAGCTGCACCAACGGCCGCATCAGTGACCTGCAGGCCGCCGCCGCGGTGGCGAAAGGGCGGCAGGTGGCCGCCGGGATCAAGGCCTTTGTGGTGCCCGGCAGCGAGCAGGTGGCCGCGGCGGCCAAGGCCGAAGGACTCGATGCGGTGTTCACGGCTGCCGGCTTCGAGTGGCGCGAACCCGGCTGCTCGATGTGCCTGGCCATGAACCCCGATCGCCTCGAGGGCCGCCAGGTCAGCGCCAGCTCCTCCAACCGCAACTTCAAGGGCCGCCAGGGCTCCGCTACCGGCCGCACCCTGTTGATGAGCCCGGCCATGGTGGCCGCCGCCGCCATCACCGGCCGCGTCACCGACGTGCGTGAGTTGCTTGGTGCCTGAGTTCAACGGCTGAGCCGCAGTCTTCGCCTGCCAACCTCCCCTCCCCGTCTCTCGCCATGTCGACCCGCCCTGCCAGCGCACTTCCCTCCGGCCCGATCCGCCAGCACCGCGGCCGCGGCGTTGCCGTGGTGGGCACCGACATCGACACCGACCGGATCATTCCGGCCCGCTTCCTCAAGTGCGTCACCTTTGACGACCTGGCCCGTGGCGCCTTCGCCGACGACCGCATGGAGCTGGCCGGCTCGCATCCCTTTGATCGCAGCGTGCATCAGGAGGCCTCGGTGCTGGTGGTGAACAGCAACTTCGGTTGCGGCTCCAGCCGCGAGCACGCCCCCCAGGCGCTGATGCGCTGGGGCATCCGCGCCCTGATCGGCGAGAGCTACGCCGAGATCTTCTTCGGCAACTGCCTGGCCATGGGCATCCCCTGCCTCAGCGCCGAGCCAGCCACCGTGCGGGCCCTGCAGGAGGCGATCGCCGCTGACCCCGGCGCCGAGCTTCTGCTCGACCTGGAGGCCCTGGAGGTGGAGCTGGAGAGTGAATTTGTGGGTGCCAATCGCTGGCCGGTGCACCTCGATCCCGGCCCCCATCAGATGCTGCTGAGCGGCCAATGGGACGGCACCGCCCAGCTCGTGGCCCATGACGCCCAGCTCACGGCCACAGCGTCGGCACTGCCCTACCTCAACGGCTTTCGCTGAAGGGAGCCCCGGCGCCTGACCCGGGGCTGGGCACGAAGGGGGTGCCGCTGCCGCTGAAGCTGAAGTCGTTGAGCTTCACCCGCAGCCCGGCGGTGCCGTCATAGGGGCTGTAGAAGATGCCGAGTTCGTAGGAGCGCTGCAGCAGTTTCAGCTCCACATAGGAGTTGCTCACCTCACCGCTGAAGCGCGAACCACCGTCGATGTTCACCGTGGCGCCTCCCTCCAGCACCAGGGGGCCATAGAGCTGCTGGGCGGCCCGGAAACTCACGGTGCGCAGGTCCACGGCGCGGTCGAAGCCGAAGGGGCTGAGGCCATCGCGCACGGTGGCCCCCACCAGCACCGCCAGCTGGGTGTAGTCGAACCAGGGCTCCCGGAAGCGCCCCAGCGTCAGCGCCGGACCCCCGTAGAGCGTCAGCGTGCTCTGCCGGGCTCCATCCTGATAGAGGGCACCGCTGCCCACCAGGCCGAAATCCAGCGCCAGCCCAGGCCGGATCGGCACAGCGGAATAGCGCAGGGCCGCCAGCTCCAGCCGTTCCGGATCCAGCGGTGCCTGCCACAGCTGCAGGGAACTGCTGAGGCTGGCGTTCAGCCGCGTGCGCCACTGCGTGTCGAGGGTGTCGGTGTTGAACAGTTCGGCCCGGTAGCTGCCGGCGATGGCGCTCCAGTCCAGCCGCAGCGGGGCCAGGTGGGGCGTCGGCCGGCTGCTCTCGCCGACGGCCTCGTCCTGGCGGTTGAAGGTGAGCTGGCCCTCCAGCCGGGCGCCGTAGGAGGCGATCAGGGTCTGCCGTCCGAGGCTGCCGTTGCTGATCCGCTCCCGGTAGCTGCCGAAGGCGCCGGCCTGGGCCCCGTCGTGGCCCGGCAGGGGGAGCGGGGTGGAGAGGGAGGCCTTGCTGCGGGTGCCGGCCCTGAAATTGTCGGGATCGAGGGTGGAGAGATCGGCCAGGGCCCGCAGGCGGAAGCGATCAACCGGGGCGTCCAGCACCCCCACCAGACCGAACAGATCACCCGGGCGGATGTCCTGACGCACCCGCGATCCGGCCAGATTGCCGCCGGGCCTGGTGTAGCTGTTGGTGCTGCCCTCGACGGCGCGCTGGACCATGAGCTGGGGCTGCAGATCCAGCCGTCCCCTGTCACCCAGCCGCAGGCTGGGCAGGTTGTAGCCCAGGTAAAGGCCATCGCGATCGCGGCGATCGGCGCCGATCGACAGCTGCAGGCCCTCCTCGCCGATGGTGGTGTTGTTGATGCCCCGCAGCGCCACCCGGTTGTTGAGCAGGATGCGGGTGCGCTGAGCCGTGATCCGCGTCACGCCGTCCTCCTCCAGCAGGGCCTCCACCCCGGTGCCGATCAGCCAGGACCGTGCCGGTGTGAACGGATCGTTGGTGAAGGCGATCTCCCGCGCGGTCCAGCGGTTGCCGCTGACGCGCACCGTCGAGGCCTGGAAGCGCAGCCGGTTGAGACGCCCCGATTCCCGGCGCGGCCGCCGCAGCACGCTCGGGCCTGTGGGGCTGCCGCTGCGACTGTCCGGGTCGTCGTCCTCCCGCACGGCGAACAGATCAAAACGGACTGCCGTGTCCAGGCTCTGGCGGTAGCGCACATCGGCTACCCGCTGGTTGATGGGCCCGTCAGCGGTCGCCGTCACCGGTTCGTCGGTGGGCCACGGTCCATTCACGGCTGTGTCCGTCGCCTCGTCCGCCGCCGCTCCGGGGGGCGGGCCAAGGGCCGCCTCGGTGAGCAGCTCCCGCAGAGAACCGGGCCTGGAGCTGGCGTCAGCGCCGGGGCACCCGGCGGGGGGTGGCAAGGTGGGCAGCGGCAGCCGTCCCGGGGGAAGCAGCTCCAGCAGTGGCCGCTGGGTGGGATCGGCCACGAGCTCCGGGCAGGCGAACGGGACCTCGGCGCGCTCCTGCGGATGGATTTCGCTGTCCGGCCCCGCGGCGATCTGGCTCTCCAGCCGCTCCTGATCGATGACTCCGTAGACGTCCTCGAGCTCGCCACTGCCCTCCAGCTCGCTGTAGCGAAGCCGGCCGGCTTGCAGGGTCTGATCGCCCCGGATCAGGCGGATCCGTCCGCTGGCATACACGCTCCGGGTCGACTCCAGCACCTCCACCCGATCGGCCAGCAGCAGCCAGCCATCGAAGCGGGCCTGCACATTGCCCTCGGCGATCAGCTT
>SLIG01000187.1 GCA_007135755.1 Cyanobium sp. | reverse complement strand
CCTGCACCGCATCCTTGAGCAGCTTGACTACCGCCTCAGCCCCGAGGCGCCCCAGCCCCTGGCGCTGATCCGTCAGGAACTGGAGCGGGCCGGGCTGGCGGCGGCCCTGGCTGAACCCCTGGCGGGGGCCCTGGAGCGGCTGCGCCACACCCCCTTCGGCGGCGGCCTGGGCAGCTTCCGCCTGGCGGGGCTGGCACCGGCGGAACGCCTCAACGAGATGGCCTTCGATCTCCCCCTGGCAGTGCCCCGCCAACCGCAGCGGCCCCAGGGGCCAGCGGGGCCGCCGCAGCGGGTGCGCAGCGCCGACCTGGCCCGTTGCTTCCGCGAGCACCCCGGCGGCCTGTTCGCGGCGGCCTACGCCGAGCGGCTGGAGCGGCTCGAGATCGCCAGCCGCGGCTTCCTCACCGGATCGATCGACCTGGTGTTCCGCCACGACGGGCGCTGGTGGGTGCTCGACTGGAAGAGCAACTGGCTGGGGGAGCGCGACAGCAGCGGCACGCCGCTGGCCTGCGGCCCGGCCCACTACGGCCTGGCGGCCATGGCGGAGCTGATGGCGACCAGCCACTACCCCCTCCAGGCCCACCTCTATCTGGTGGCGCTGCACCGCTACCTGCGCTGGCGTCTGCCCGGCTACGACCCCGAACGGCATCTGGGCGGCTACGCCTATGTGTTCCTGCGCGGTGTGCCCGAGGCCACGCCCCGGGTGGAGAGCCTGGCCGCCGCCGGGGCTGGGCTGCCGGGGCTGCTGGTGGAGCGGCCCACCCTGGCGCGGCTGCAGGCCCTCGACGCCCTGCTGCGGGAGGGCGGGCGATGACCACCACCAGCCCCGCTGCGACGACCAGCGGCATCCTGGCCGCGGCCCTGGGCGAGGCCCTGCCCCGCCTCTGCGCGGCCGGCGCCCCCGTGGATCCGCGGCTGGGGGCCCTGATCACCGCCCTCGCGGCGGCCCTGGAGACCGGCGTGCTGGAGCTGGATCTCAGCGCCGGGACGCCGGAGGGCCTCGATCCCCAGGGCTGGCCCGAGGCCTACCGCGCGGCCCTGGAGCGCTCGCCTCTGGCGGTGCGGGCCGCCTGCCTCGAGCAGGCCCCGGAGGCGCCCCTGGTGCTGGCGGGCGATCGGCTGCGCTGGCGCCGCTGGCATCTGGAACTCGAACACGTCCTCAGCCAGCTGTTGCAGCGGGCCCGCGATCCCCTGCCCGAGGCCCCGCCGCCCACGCTGCTGGCAGAGGCCCGCCGGCAGGCGGCGGCGGCCGGGCTCGACGAGCGCCAGCAGCAGGCGGTGGAGGCGGCTCTGGGGCAGCGGCTGCTGCTGCTCAGCGGCGGCCCCGGCACCGGCAAGACCAGCACCGTGGTGCAACTGCTCGCCGCCCTGCTGCGGCAGCAACCGGGCCTGCGGCTGCAGCTGGCGGCACCCACCGGCAAGGCGGCGGCCCGCTTGCGGGAGGCGATCGAACGGGACGGCCGCCAGCTGGAGCCCGAGCTGGTCGCCCCGCTGCTGGCGGCCCCCTGCTCCACCCTGCACCGGCTGCTGGAGAGCAGCGGCGAGCGCTTCGGCCGCCACGCCCAGCGCCCCCTGGAGCTGGATCTGCTGGTGGTGGATGAGCTGTCGATGGTGGACCTGCCCCTGATGGCAGCCCTGCTGGACGCCCTGCCGCCGGCCTGCCGGCTGGTGCTGGTAGGGGATCCGGCCCAGCTGCCGCCGGTGGGTCCAGGGGCGGTGCTGCAGGAGCTGATGCAGCCCCCGTGGCGGCCGCAGCTGGGGGCGGCCGCCGTGGAGCTGCGCACCACCTATCGGAATGCCGGCGCGATCGCCGCGGTGGCCGCCGACCTGCGCCTGGCGGGGCCCATCTCCCTGGAGCGGATCAGCACCAGGCTGCGGGGCCTGGACCCGGCCGCCAACCTGCAGGGGCTGCAGGCGCCGCCGCGCCAGCCTCCAGCGGCGGTGATCGCCGCCCTGAGCCGGCACCAGGAGCAGCTGGCCGCCCTGGCGGCGGCCCTGAGCTGGCGCGCCGGAGAGGTGCTGGCGGAGGAGGCCTATGGCCCCCTGCTCAGCGAGCTGGAGCGCTGCGTGGCCCTCACCCCGGTGCGCCAGGGGCCCTGGGGGGTGCAGGGCCTGCACCGCCAGCTGCTGGGGGAGGCCGCGGGGCGGTCTCTGGCTCACTGGCCCCTGGGCACCCCCGTGCTCAACCAGCGCAACCTGCCCGAGCAGGGGCTGGCCAACGGCGACGTGGGCGTGCTCGTGGGCAACGGCCGTGAACGGCGGGTGCTGTTCTCCGCCGGCCGGCTGCTGCATCCGGCCCGGCTGGGCCAGGCCCAACCGGCCCTGGCCCTCACCGTGCACAAGTCCCAGGGCAGTCAGTACGGCACGGTGTGGCTGCTGCTGCCGCCGGGCCGCGACTGGGACGCGCGGTTGCTGTACACCGGACTCACCCGTGCCCGCGAGCAGGCCTGGCTGGTCACGCCGGGCTGAGACTGGCACGGTCGTGGACAGTCCCCTGAGCCAGCCGCCCCCATCGCCGCCACCGTCACCGCCCCAGGGCTGCGGGCCGCGGCAGGAGCGCCCCTGGGGGTGGTTTGAAACCCTGGGCGGGGGCAGCGGCTACCTGCTCAAGCGGCTCTGCATCGTCGCCGGCCGGAGGATCAGCCGGCAGCGCCACCGCCAGCGTTGCGAGCACTGGGTGGTGGTGGCCGGGGATGGCTGGCTGGAGTGCGAGGGGCGGCGGCTGGAGGCCCGGGAAGGCAGCACCCTGTTCATCCCCGTGGGCGCGGTGCACCGGGCCAGCGCCGGGCGCACCGATCTGGTGATCATCGAAGTGCAGCGCGGCGAACTGCTGAGCGAAGACGACATCGAGCGCCTGGCCGATGACTTCGGCCGCGTACCTGGCGCCTAATCCGGCAACTGATAAGATTCCGTATCAGCTCTCCATTGGGCCCGCCTGTTCACGGCCGGCCAGACAACGGCAAGGCAGACAGAAGGCAGAAAGTTTCGCGGGGCTTCAACGGGCTCCCCTGGGTAGCTGCCGGACCTGCATTGAAGGACTCACCAGCCCCCAGGCGCTGGGATCCGGGCTGCGCGCACCACCCGAGGACTCTCTTTTTGACTTCCCTGATCGAACCCACCAACGGCAGCGGCCCCGCCGACGCCATCGAAACCCTCCTGCAGCCCAGTGGCTTCGCCCACTTCGGCTTCGGTCCTGAATTGCTCGACGCCCTGGCGGCGATCGGCTACAGCGAGCCCTCCCCGATCCAGCAGGCGGCCATTCCCGAACTGCTCCTCGGCCGTGACCTGGTGGGCCAGGCCCAGACCGGCACCGGCAAGACGGCAGCCTTCGCCCTGCCGATGCTGGCCGGGCTGGATCCCGAGCAGCGCACCCCCCAGGTGCTGGTGCTCGCCCCCACCCGCGAACTGGCCCTGCAGGTGGCCGCCGCCTTCAACAGCTATGCCGCCCGGCTGCCCCAGGTGCGCACCGTGGCCATCTACGGCGGCGCCGACTTCCGCGACCAGATCCAGCAGCTGCGCCGCGGCGCCCAGATCGTGGTGGGCACCCCCGGCCGGGTGATGGACCACATGCGCCAGGGCACTCTCGACCTCTCCAGCCTGCGGGCGCTGGTGCTCGACGAGGCCGACGAGATGCTGCGCATGGGCTTCATCGACGACGTGGAGTGGGTGCTGGGCCAGCTGCCCGAGCAGCGTCAGGTGGTGCTGTTCTCGGCCACCATGCCGGCCGAGATCCGCCGCATCTCCCAGCAATACCTCAGCAGCCCGGCGGAGGTCACGATCCGCACCAAGGCCGCCGATGCGGGCCGCATCCGTCAGCGTTATCTCACCGTTCACGCGCCCCACAAGCTCGGCGCCCTGGAGCGTGTGCTCGAGAGCGAGGGCGGCGAAGGGGTGATCATCTTCGCCCGCACCAAGGCCATCACCCTCACCGTGGCTGAATCGCTCGAGGCCCACGGCTACGACGTGGCCGTGCTCAACGGTGACGTGCCTCAGGCCCAGCGGGAGCGCACGATCCAGCGTCTGCGCAATGGCCAGGTGGACATCCTGGTGGCCACCGACGTGGCGGCGCGCGGTCTCGACGTCGACCGCATCGGCCTGGTGATCAACTACGACATCCCCTTCGATGGCGAGGCCTACGTGCACCGCATCGGCCGCACCGGCCGGGCGGGACGCAGTGGCGAGGCGATCCTCTTCCTCACCCCCCGGGAGCGCCGCTTCCTGGGCGGACTGGAGCGGGCGGCGGGCAAGCCGATCGAACCCATGGAGGTGCCCAGCAACGGCACCATCAACCAGCACCGCCTCGACCGCCTGCGCCAGCGGCTCACCGGTGCCCTCAACGAGAGCGGCTGCAACGAGGAGGAGCGGGCCCTGCTCAGCGAGATTCTGCAACGGGTGGCCCAGGAGCAGTCCTGCAGCCCCGAGCGCCTGGCCCTGGCAGCCCTGGAACTGAGCCTGGCCGGCAAGCCCCTGCTGCTGCAGGGCAACGACGACTTCACCAGCGTGCGGCCCCAGGGTCCAGGCCGTGAGGGTTATGGACGCGACCGTGGCGCACGGGATGGTGCCAGCCGGGAGCCCCGCCGTGGGACCGCCCGCGGCGAACGGCCCCAGGGGCCGCCCGAAGACAACATGGAGCGCTTCCGCGTGGAGCTGGGCTGGCGGGACCGCATCAAGCCGGGCAACCTCGTGGGAGCGATCGCCAACGAGACCGGCCTCAACGGCAAGTCGATCGGCCGCATTCAGATCTTCGATGCCCACAGCACCGTCGACCTGCCGAAGGGCATGCCGGCCGAGGTGTTCGAGAGCCTGAAGACCCTGCGGGTGCTGAGCAAACCGCTCCAGATCAGCCGGTTCAGGAGCTCAGACCAGTGACGTCGCCAAGGGACAGCGAAGTCCCGAGGGACGTCGAGGTGATCTCGGCGGTGGTCATCGACTCCACCGCCGCGATCAGGGAGCACTGAACCTCCAGGCTTTCCGTCTGCACCAGGGTCTGCAACAGGTCGAAGCGGTCCTGCGGAGCCAGTTCTCCATCCTCGCTCCAGGCAAGACTCCAGGGGACAGGGGCCGTCATCAGAGGTTGGCGGTGGAAGGGTGGTGGTGGCAGGGACTGGACTGGGGCCGGGGGCAGGGGCGGGGGAACCGTGTCCGGGATCGGCGGGAGCAACCAGATCAGCGTTTGCTGACAGGGGAAGCGTAACCGGATCCCCACACCGTGGCCGTAAAGAGTCGTTCAGGACACTTCACGGTTCTCCATCAACCGTCCTCCGCCGACGTAGGTTGGGAGAGATTCCATGGCGTCAAGGCTCCCTGCGGCACGCCCAGGTCCATCTGCCCATCAGGTCCAACTGGCGATCAGGCTTCCTGTTCCTCAGCCCCCATCTGTTTCACAGGTCCATCTGGTCATCCCTCGGAACCCCGGCATCAGACGAATCCCCAACGACCAGTTCCAGGTTCCGCTTCATTAATGACCATTTACGTAGGCAATCTCTCGTTCCAGGCCGAGCGGGAAGACCTTGTCGATCTCTTCGCGCAATACGGCGAGGTGCGCCAGTGCAGCCTCCCGCTCGATCGTGAAACCGGCCGCAAGCGTGGCTTCGCGTTCGTTGAACTCGCCCAGGAGGCTGACGAACAGAAAGCCATCGACGACCTCCAGGACGTGGAGTGGATGGGCCGCATGATCCGCGTCAACAAGGCCACCCCCCGCGAAGGCGGCGGTGGCGGTGGTGGTAACCGCGGCGGCGGCGGCGGCAACCGCTGGTGATCAGCGCGCAGCCCAGCTGAGCCAACCCATCCATCCAGGCCCCCCGGCCGAGCTGAGCTTGGTCGGGGTTTTCTGGTGTGCCCCTGCGGGCCCGCCTGCCAGTCCGCCAGCCGCGGTGATGCTGCGCGAAGCTTGCCCATTGATCAACAGCCCATGGCGCCCGCCCCGCAGCGGACTTCCCAACCGGCCAGCGGCCTCAGCCGCCTGCTCGCCACCCTGCGGCCCCACCGCCGCCTGGTGTGGCTGGCCGCCGGCTGCTCGGTGCTCAACAAGCTGTTCGACCTGGCCCCACCGGTGCTGATCGGCCTGGCGGTGGACGTGGTGGTGCAGCAGGACAGCTCCTGGCTGGCGGCACTGGGCTTCACCAGCGTGCCCTCCCAGCTCGGCGTGCTGGCGGTGCTGTCGTTCCTGATCTGGAGCGCCGAGTCGCTGTTCGAATACCTCTACGGCGTGCTCTGGCGCAACCTGGCCCAGACGGTGCAGCACGAGCTGCGGCTGGAGGCCTACGACCACCTCCAGCGCCTCGACATGGCCTTCTTCGAGGCCCGCAGCAGCGGCCGGCTGATGGCCGTGCTCAACGACGACATCAACCAGCTGGAGCGCTTCCTCGACCACGGCGCCAATGAGATCCTCCAGCTGATCACCACCGTGCTCGCGGTGGGTGGCGCCATGGTGGTGCTCTCGCCTGGGGTGGCGGGGGTGTCGTTCCTGCCGATCCCGGTGATCCTCTGGGGTTCGCTGCGCTTCCAGAAGCGCCTGGCCCCGCGCTACGCGGAGGTGCGGGAGCAGGCCGGCGATCTGGCCAGCCGGCTGAGCACCAACCTGGGCGGCATGCTCACGATCAAGAGCTACGTGGCCGAACAGCATGAGCTGGGCCGGCTGCGGGAGCAGAGCCAGTCGTATCGGCTGGCCAATCGCCGCGCCATCCGTCTCTCGGCCGCCTTCGTGCCGCTGATCCGCTACGCCATCCTCTTCGCCTTCATCGCCATCCTCGTGATCGGTGGCCTGCAGGCCTGGCGGGGCGAGATCGCCACCGGCAGCTACGCCTTCCTGGTGTTCATCACCCAGCGGCTGCTGTGGCCCCTCACCACCCTGGGCCGCACCCTCGACGACTACCAGCGGGCGATGGCCTCCACCCACCGGGTGCTGGACCTGCTCGACACCCCGATCACCATCCCCGGTGGCCGCAGGCCGCTGCCCCTGGCCCAGGTGAGAGGCGAGCTGCACTTCGAGGGGGTGAACTTCGGCTACCGCGACCGCGAGCCCCTGCTGCACGATTTCAACCTCACGGTGCCGGCCGGCAGCACCCTGGGCCTGGTGGGGGCCACCGGCTCGGGCAAGAGCACGATCGTGAAGCTGCTGCTGCGGCTCTACGAGATCCAGGCCGGTTGCATCCGCCTGGACGGCACCCCGATCAGTGAGCTGCGCCTGGACGACCTGCGCCAGGCCATCGGCCTGGTGAGCCAGGAGGTGTTCCTGTTTCACGGCAGCGTGGCCGAGAACATCGCCTACGGCAGCTTCCAGGCACCGCGGGCGGCGATCGAACGGGCCGCCCAGCTGGCCGAGGCCGCCGACTTCATCACCACCCTGCCCCAGGGGTACGACACCGTGGTGGGCGAACGGGGCCAGCGGCTCAGCGGCGGCCAGCGGCAGCGCATCGCCCTCGCCCGCGCCATTCTCAAGAACCCTCCGGTGCTGATCCTCGATGAGGCCACCGCCGCGGTGGACAACGACACCGAGGCCGCCATCCAGCGCTCTCTGGATCTGATCACGGCCGAGCGCACCACCCTGGTGATCGCCCACCGCCTGTCCACCGTGCGCCACGCCGACCGCATCGTGGTGATGGAGCAGGGCAGGATCGTGGAAAGCGGCCGCCACGACGATCTGATCGTCGCCGATGGCGCCTACGCCAATCTCTGGCGGGTGCAGGCCGGTCTGCGCAGCGGCGAGCGGCTGGCCCTGTGAAACGCACCGGCATGCGAGGGTCCAGCGACCGGTTGGAGCAGCGTCTCCCGCCACGCGCCGCAGCTCCGGACTGCCATAGCGTTGGCCCCATGAGCCGCACGGCAGGTCGACGGACACGCAGGCGCGGGCGGCGGGGCCCGCTGCTGCTGGCCATGGCCCTGGGCCTCGGCGGTGGCCTGCTGCTCTCAGCCCCCCTGTCCGAGTGGCTGAGCGAGAACCCGCTGCAGGACAGCCAGCGGATCATCAACCCCTTCGCCGCCTGGAGCCGGGTGGGGACCCAGAACATCCTGTTGCTGGGCACCGATGAGGAGGGTGGTCTCACCGACGTGATCGCCAGCGTGCGCATCGATGGCGGCACCACCAAGGTGACCCAGGTGCCCCGGGACACCTACATCGAACTGGACGGCTACGGGCCCCAGAAGGTGAATGCCCTCTACCCGATCGGGGGCACCAAAATGGCCAAGCGCGAGCTCTCCCAGCGGCTGGGGCGCCCCATCAGCCACTACCTGGTTGTGAATCTGCGGGCCATCCGGCGCATGGCCGACGCCGTGGGCGGCATCGAGGTGGATGTGCCCAAGCGCATGTACTACGTGGACAACAGCCAGAACCTCACGATCGACCTGCAGCCCGGACGGCAGAACCTGCGGGGCCGGGATCTGGAGGGATTTCTGCGCTTCCGCCACGACGAGATGGGCGACATCGGCCGCATTGAGCGCCAGCAACTGGCCCTTCACGCCCTGTTCCGCAAGCTCACCCGGCCCGACCAGCTGGTGCGGCTGCCGATGGTGCTGGCGGCCGTGGGCAGCGACATCAAAACCGACCTGGGGCCGATGGAGCTGGGCGGCCTGGTGACCGCCATGGGCACCACCGAATTGCAGGTGGAGCGTCTCGATGGCTATCCCTTCTACCTCGATGGGATCAGCTACTGGGAAGCCACCTGGCCGAAACCCTCCGGCCGCGGCTCTGACCACGACGACGGCCGCTACACCTACTGATCAGGCAGCGGCTGATCCGGCAGCAGGCCCAGATCCCGCAGACGGTGGCTGGCTGCCCCCCCCGGATCGGCGATCCAGTCGGCCAGCAGGGGCGCCAGCACCGGCACCTGGGCGAAGGCCCCGCTGAAGCCACTGAACAGCCACAGCCCCGGCGGCGCCAGCGGCCCCACCAGCGGCAGTCCTCCTGGGCAGAAGCTCACCGGCACCTGGCGGAAGCGCCCGGGCCAGCCGGCCAGCTCGCCATCAATTGCGCTCAGCGCGTGGCGCAGCCGCCGTTCCTGCACGGCCGCATCCGGCGGAACGCCGGGCTGCAGGCCGTCCTGAGCCGGGCGCAGCAGGCTGATCTGACCAGCCAGCCAGCCGTCGCCCCAGCTCAGCAGGCCAGGATCCACCGTCCAGGCCTCCTGCTCCAGCCCGGCGGCACGGGCCTCCAGGGCCAGGCGGCTGAAGCGGGCCGGCAGGCGCAGGCCCCCTCCAGCCGGCCCGTGGCGGCCCGGGCGGGGTGCGAGCTCCAGCACCCCGGCCCAGCTCACCCGCAGCCGCTCCGGCAGCGCCGGCCACAGGGACCGGCAACCGGCGCCGGCGGCCAGCACCAGCTGGGGCACCCGGCGGGTGACTCCCTGCGGCAGGCGCAGCTGCCAGCCACCCTGGCCGCCGGGGTCTGGCTCCAGCGCCATCACCCGGTCGCTGCACAGCCGCACCCCGGCGGAGCGCAGCACCGCGGGCCAGCGGGCCACCAGCTGCTGGGCCTGCACCTGGCTGCAGGGCAGGGGCAGGAGCCCCCCCAGGGGCGCCCCCTCGCCAACGGGGCGGAACCAGCCACGCTGCCAGCCCAGGGAGCCATGGCGCCGCTGCAGCCGCTGCCAGCGGGCCGGAGCCCCGCGGATCAGCCAGCCCATGGGCGTCAGCGGCGCCGCCCAGGGGGCCATGGCGCCGTAGCTCAGGGCGGTGGCGCAGGCGTCGGCTGAACCGGCGTCGATGAGCTCGGTGGCCAGGCCGCGCGCCGCCAGCTCGAGCGCAAGCAGGCCCCCGGCCAGGCCGCCGCCGATCACCGCAACGGCGGCACCGCCATCGCCATCCCTGCCGGCGCCGGCGCTCACACCAGCAGGGTGAAGGAGGTCACCACCTGGTGGAAGAGGTCGTTCACCTTGCTCCAGCGGATCTCGTTGGTGCTGGCGGCGAAGGTGTAGAGGCGGCCGCGATCCACCACCACCGTGGCCAGCTCGTGGCGGTCGCGGTCCTGCAGGTGCACCGCGTATTCCAGGTCGTAGAAGGTGCGCCCGCTCTCCTGGCGCTCCTCGGCCTGCAGCAGTTCGGCCGCCCGGCCGCTGCCCTCGGGGGCGATCACCTGGCGTCGCAGCCGCTCGCCCACCGCCACGGCGCTGCCCAGATCGCTGAGGTCGTTGTCGGGGTTCACCTCCGACACCACCAGGCTGAGGGTTTCATCGCTGTTGATCAGGTCGTGGAACACCACCTGGGGGCCGCCGCTCACCTGCACCCGGGTCCAGCCGGTGGGATAGAGGAAGGCATAGCGGCCATCGGGGCTCTGGTAGCTGTTCAGACCGGCCGCCGCCGCGCTGCAGCCCACCAGGGACACCGCCAGCAGCACAGCCAGCAGACCGCGCATCAGCGGTTGGGGGAGCAGCGATCGGGTCGTGGTCATGGCGGGGGCGTCCGGGCGGGGCGGGAGCGGGGGCGATGGGGCCATTCTGCTGGCCGCTCCACCTACATTCCCAGGAGCAGCAGCACGGCCCTGAGCGGCTACACGCGTCCACTGGCCCGGCTGATCGACCAGTTCGAGCGGCTGCCGGGCATCGGGCCGCGCACGGCCCAGCGCCTGGCCCTGCATCTGCTGCGCCAGCCCGAGGAGCAGATCCGCAGTTTTGCGGACGCCCTGCTGGCGGCCCGCAGCCAGGTGGGCCAGTGCCAGCGGTGCTTTCACCTCTCGGCCGATCCGCTCTGCGAGATCTGCCGCAACCCCGAGCGCAGCAACGGCCAGATCTGCGTGGTGGCCGACTCCCGCGACCTGCTGGCCATGGAGCGCACCCGGGAATACCACGGCAGCTACCACGTGCTGGGCGGCCTGATCTCGCCGATGGACGGCATCGGCCCGGAGCTGCTGCAGATCCAGCCCCTGGTGCGGCGGGTGGCCGGCAACCCGGACGCGACCGCCGCGCCGCCGGTGCACGAGGTGATCCTGGCCCTCACCCCCAGCGTGGAGGGCGACACCACCAGCCTCTACCTGGCTCGCCTGCTGCGGCCGTTCACCGAGGTGAGCCGGATCGCCTACGGCCTGCCGATGGGCAGCGAACTGGAGTACGCCGACGAGGTGACCCTGGCCCGGGCCTTCGAGGGCCGCCGGCCCGTAGAGTGAGTGCCCCCGTGACACCCCCCAGCCGCTACAGCGCCATTCCCCCCGCCGAACGGCTGCCGGCCTGGCTGCAACGGCCGCTGGGCAACGCCTCCCAGCTGGCGGCGGTGCAGAGCGTGGTGAAGCAGCAGCGCCTGCACACCATCTGCGAAGAGGGACGCTGCCCCAACCGGGGCGAGTGCTACGCCGCCGGCACCGCCACCTTCCTGCTGGGCGGGCCGATCTGCACCCGCAGCTGCGCCTTCTGCCAGGTGGAGAAGGGGCAGGCCCCGGTGCCGGTGGACGCGGCCGAGGCCGAGCGGGTGGCCGAGGCGGTGGCGGTGCTGGGCCTGCGCTACGTGGTGCTCACCGCCGTGGCCCGCGACGACCTCGCCGACCACGGCGCCGGGCTGTTCACGGCGACCATGGCGGCGATCCGGCGCCTCAGCCCGGCGGTGGCGATCGAGGTGCTCACCCCCGACTTCTGGGGCGGCCAGCGCGATCCGGCGGCGGGGGAGCGGGCCCAGCGCCAGCGGCTGGCGGCGGTGCTGGCGGCCGCACCGGTGTGCTTCAACCACAACCTCGAAACCGTGGAGCGGCTGCAGGGGGAGGTGCGCCGGGGCGCCACCTACCGGCGTTCGCTGGCTCTGCTGGGCGCGGCCCGGGAGCTGGCCCCGCAGATTCCCACCAAGAGTGGCCTGATGCTGGGCCTGGGGGAGAGCCGCGAGGAGGTGATCGCCACCCTGGCCGATCTGCGCGCCGTGGGCTGTGAGCGGCTCACCCTGGGCCAGTACCTGCGGCCGTCGCTGGCCCATCTGCCGGTGGCGCGCTACTGGAGTCCGGAGGAGTTTGCGGAGCTGGGCGCCAGGGCCCGGGCGATGGGCTTCGCCCAGGTGCGCAGCGGCCCCCTCGTACGCTCCAGCTACCACGCCGGCGACGAGGGCTGAGCCTCCCCATGCAGATCGAGATCGGCGCCTTCGCCAGCTTCAACGTGGCGATCATGGTGCTGGCCGCGGGCAAGCTGCTGCACCGCCGTTTCCAGCCCCTGCGGGAGTTCAACATCCCCGAGCCGGTGGCCAGCGGCCTGCTGGTGAGCCTGCTGCTGGGCGCTGTCTATTACCTGGGCGGGCTGGAGGTGGGCTTCGATCTGGCCGTGCGGGATTTCCTGCTGCTCTATTTCTTCGCCGGCATCGGCCTCAACGCCGACGTGCGCACCCTGCGCAGCGGCGGGATGCCGCTGCTGATCCTGCTGGCGGCCACGCTGGTGTACATCGTGGTGCAGAACCTCACCGGCGTGGCCATGGCCAGCCTGCTGGGGCTGGATCCCCTGGTGGGTCTGCTCGCCGGCTCGGTGTCGCTGGTGGGCGGCCACGGCACGGCGATCGCCTGGGGACCGCGTTTCGCCGATCTCCACGGGGTGCAGAGCGCTGTGGAGATCGGTGCGGCCAGTGCCACCTTCGGGCTGATCCTCTCGGCGCTGATGGGGGGACCGATCGCCAGGATCCTGATCCGCCGCGCCCCACCGCCGGCGCCGTCGCGGGCTTCTCTGGGCAACGCCAAGCGCGATTCACTGCGCGACCCGATGGCGGAAACGGCCCAGCCCGGTCCGCCGATCACCAGCTTTCGGCTGATGGCCACCCTGTTCTGGCTGAACGTGTCTCTGGCCCTCGGCCAGCTGATCTACGCCAGCCTGTCGTACCAGGGACGCAAGCTGCCCCTGTTCGTGTGTGCCCTGTTCGCCGGCATCATCCTCACCAACACCATCCCCCGGCTGGTGCGCATCCCCTGGCCCGCCCACAGTGCCGCCCTGGCGGTGGTGTCGGACGCGGCCCTGGGGGTGTTCCTGGCGATGTCGCTGATGAGCCTGCAGCTGTGGACCCTGCAGGGACTGGGCGGGCCGCTGCTGCTGATTCTGGCGGTGCAGTTCCTGATGGCCTTCGGCTACGCCCTGCTGGTGGTGTTCCGGGTGATGGGCCGCGACTACCAGGCCGCCGTGCTCTGCGCCGGCTTCGGCGGCTTCTCGATGGGGGCCACCCCCACGGCGATGGCCAACATGGCCGCCGTGACCCAGACCTACGGCCCGGCGGCCAAGGCCTTCCTGATCCTGCCCCTGGTGTCGGGCTTCTTCGTGGACATCAGCAACTCGCTGGTGATCCAGCGCTTCATCAACTGGCTGGGCTGAACTGACCCGGGTGTGAGCCCTGGCCCATCAGGGTGCCTGCACCAGGCCATCACCCCGATCGAGCACATCCAGATCGGGAGCCAGGCTATCGAGGGTGGAGGAAGCACGCAGGCGGGCGTTCACCGCGGCAGCTGTGACCGGCACGCCCCGGTCGTGGATCGCCTGCCACCAGAGGGCGGCGACGCCGGCCACGTGGGGCGTGGCCATGCTGGTGCCGCTGAAGGCCACCAGACCACCGCCGGTGGCGGCCGACACCACATCCACTCCAGGAGCTGCCAACACCGGGTTGGTGTTGGAGAAGGGGGCCACCGTGAGACCGGCCGGGCTCTCGCCCAGGGCACCCACCGAGATCACACCCTGGGCCGCTGCCGGCACCGCCGTGGCGAGTTCGTACTGGGGACGACGGGACTCATTGCCGCTGGCGGCCACCACCACCATGCCGCCATTGAAGGCCGCCCTGGCTTCGATCATGGCGAGCAGCTGATCGAACATGCGCAGATTCATCCGGTAGGCCTCGAGGGCGGCACTGGTGGCCGGTTCCGTGGGCCAGCCGAACTGGACCAGACGGGCAGCCATGCCGGGGAAGTCGAACCCCAGCGACATCGAGAGCACCTGCGCGTTGTTGCGGGCGGCCCACTCCATGCCGTTGAACAGCATCTCGGAACTGCCTCCGCCGTCATCGGCCAGCACCTTGCCGATCAGGGCTGTGCTCACCCCCCGGGCCACACCGATGCGCTGGCCGTCCACGTCACGTCCGAAGATCGTGCCGGCGCAGTGGGTGCCATGCCCATTGGGATCGCCGTTGCCCGAGCCGGAGAAGTCCTCCTCGGTGAGGGTCACTCCCGTGAAGGCAGGATGGGTCCGGTCGATGCCGGTGTCGAGCACCGCCACGGTGATGCCGCTGCCGTCGAATGCGGTGCGGTTGGCACCTACGGCGCGCACCCCCCAGGTGTCGCCGGCCACCGCGGTGGCGGCGACGCGGCTGGCGGGTTCCACCAGCCGGATGGGGATGGAACGGGCCACGCTGAGCACATCGGGATCACGGGTCGCCTCGCGCAGATCCTTGGCATCAAGGCTCTCCAGGGCGATCGAAGGTTCAGGCGGCAGGTCGGCAAACGGCGTGACGCCGAAACTCTCCAGGCCGGGAAGGCCCCTCGAAGGGACGGAGAAACCACTGGTGCGGCGGCCCTGGTTGAGATCCCTAAGAAGAATGAAGTCCTGTGAAGTACTCATGCGTCAGCACCAAAAATCCTGCTGGATAGTCCGGTGCTAGCCATGGTGACAGGACACCGTCAAGCCAAACCGGGAGGCCAACAGCAGGAGGTGATCTGGAGCACACCTGTATGTGAACCAAAGACCCATCTTTGATCAGATTCCCATCAGAGTCCAGGCCGGTGATCGTTCGGGAAACACCATGAGCATCGATCCCGCATTCCAGGCACTGCTCGACGACACGCGCTCGCGCTACGACAACTCGACCAGCCGTCGAGAACGGCACATCGCCCTGATCAACCAGGGGCAACTGGCCAAGGCCAACCCCACGTCGCTGGTGGAGGCGCGTTTGGCACGCATCCGGTGCGGGCGAGGTGCCTCGAGCTCCTCGGTGGAACGAGGGCTGGAGCGCGTGCTGGGTCGTAATGACCTGATGAGCGTGCGCTTTCTCGAGGACGGCTGGCAGAAATCCCGGGCGGTGGCCCGTATCCAGATCGGCCGGACGGGAGGCATCGGCGGGGGGTACGGCACAGGTTTTCTGGTGGGGCCCAACCTGCTGCTCACCAACCATCACGTTCTGCCCAGCGCTGAGGTGGCGGCGATCAGCAAGGCGGAATTTAACTATCAACTGCGCCTCGATGGTCAGCTCCAATCCAGCCTGGTGCTCGAACTGGACCCCACCAGCTTCTACCTCAGCGACCGCGACCTCGACTATGCCCTGGTGGCAGTGGAAAACAACCCGGATCTGGCGAGGTTCAGCTGGATTCCCTTGATCGAAGAGCAGGGCAAATTGCTGGTGGGGGAGTGGGTGAACATCATCCAGCATCCCAATGGCGAGCCGAAACAACTGGCGATCCGGGAAAACCAGGTGGTGGATGAGCTCGAACGCCACCTTCACTACCTCACCGACACGGCACCGGGCTCCTCCGGATCGCCGGTGTTCAACGACCAATGGGAAGTGGTGGCCCTGCACCGTTCGGGCGTACCGGCCAAAGACGCCCGCGGTGACATCATCGCCATCGACGGTCAGCCCTGGCTGCCCTTCATGGGGGAGCACCGCATCAAGTGGATCGCCAACGAAGGGGTGCGTGTGAGCCAGCTGGTGGCCCACATCCGCGGCCGCGCCGCACCGGGATCTCCCTGGGAATCCGGCGTGGACACCATGTTCAGCGCCACGCTGCCGCCCCAGCCGGAACCAGCGGGAGTGCAGGCACCATCCACAGCCCCTGCGGGGCGGGACGCCAGGGGACTCAACCCAGAGGGCACGGTTTCAGGGGAAGCGGTGCCAGGTGGCACGGTGACCTGGACCCTGCCTCTGCAGGTGAGCGTGAGCCTGGCCTGGCCAGCAGGCCATGACCCGCAGGCCGCCACACCACCGAATGCCGCCATGCCGCAGCCTGCGGCGCCGGCCACTGAGCCGGCCACCTCCAGCGAGCTGCGGGCATGCCTGCAGGAACTGGCCGAGGCGCGGCAGCGGCCGTATTACGACGCCGAGGCCGATGCGGCCGCGATCGAGGCTTACTACCAGCCCATCAACCATGGCGCTGAGCCCTCCGCACTGGCCGCGGCGCTGGGTGAGTTGCTGACCACCACCCACCAGCGGACCGTGTCCTACGCACCGGCACGGAACCTCTATCCCTGGATCGATCTGCATCCCGACCTACGCCTGCGCAGCATCTACTCCGGGCAGGACTTCGACCCGGAGACGATCATCCGCGAGGACTTCCGCATCGAAGCCGCCCGCAACCTGCGGCTGCAGGAATTCATGACCAGGGAACACCATCCGTCTGAGGAGCAGAGGGCGCTGGAGGAGGCACTGCTGGAAGCGGCCCTCCCCTACAACTGCGAACACGTGGTGCCGCAGTCCTGGTTTGAGCGGCACCAGCCGATGCGCGGCGACCTGCACCACCTGTTCACCTGCGAGATGCGCTGCAACAGCTTCCGCGGCAATTGCCCCTACATCAGCTTCGCCGATCCGCTGGAAGCGGTGATGGATCAGTGCGGCCGGCGGGAGGGGCGCGACTTTGAACCGATGCGTGGTCGGGGCGCGGTGGCACGGGCCGTGCTCTATTTCCTGCTCCGCTATCCGGGCCAGGTGGGTGACAAGCCAGGGGAGATGCCCCTGGACCGGGTGCCCACCCTGCTCGCCTGGCACCACGAGGATCCGCCGGACCTCTACGAACAACACCGCAATGCCGCGATCCAGGCCAGACAGGGCAATCGCAACCCCCTGATCGACCGGCCGGATTGGGCCGAGCGCATCGCCTTCTCCTGAGCGCACCGCCATGACCACACCGATCACCCTCCGAGAACTGGAGGAGCGATTCCTGAATCTGGAGATCCCGGAGGAGGCCCTCGCTGACTATGTCGAGATTCGGCCGGATCAGTCGCGGCCCTTCGCGCCGGCCCTCGCCCCACGGTCGGACAGCGTCGACCTGACCCCACCTCTGGGCGGTCCGGCGATCCGAGCGGAGGTCCTGGGCGATGTGGTGAACCGGTGGGCCAAAGAACGTCGGCGGCGTCAGTTCGAGCGGGATCTGAGCCGCCGCCCGGCACTGCCCACGATCTATGCGGAAGGGGATTCCTGGTTCCAGTTCCCGGTGTTCATCCAGGAGCTGATCCACCATCTGGGCGCGGACTTCAACATCCACTGCACCAGCACCGCCGGCGATACCCTTGAAAACATGGTGTTCAGGCGCCCGGAGTACCTGACGGAGCTCAAGCGGCTGATCCTGTTGCGGGGCCTGGATGTGCGCGGGTTCTTCTTCTCCGGCGCCGGCAACGACGTGATAGGGGAGGGGAAAGACGGAATTCCAGCACTGCAGGCCATCGTGAAGCCATTGGATGCCTCACAGACGCCGGCCTGGCACCTGGATACTCCGGAATGCAAGGAGCGGCTGGACTTCATCGAATCCGCCTACCGGCGGTTGTTCGACAGTGTGGACGAGGTATTCCCGGCGCTGGCCTATCCCCAGCTGCGGATCTATCTCCACGGCTACGACTACGTGCAGGTGCGCAGCCTGCCCGATGGAGATCCCCACAGGCCATTCTGGGCCCGTGACTGGACGGGCGGCCCGCTGCGGGCCAAGGGCTTCACCGACAACGCCTTCGGCAGCGCTGTGCTGCGGGAGCTGCTGGATCGCCTCAACAGCCTCACCGAGCGCGTGTGCGCCGACTATGGGCGTGGGGTGTATGTGAATCTGCGCGGATCGATCCTGCCCAACCAGTGGGCCGATGAGCTGCACGCCACCAGCGAGGGATACAAGGCGGCTGCCAGCCGCTTCCTGAACCATGTGCGTTGAGCCGGAGCCACGCTCCCCACAGCGATGGCCTACATCGAGAGCACCGTCAGCGAGGAGTCTGCGTCTCCGGCGAGATCCGAACTCCAGGAATTACCTGAATCCTGCCGGCGGGCCCTGGAGGCCCCTGAGGACCGGCAGGGCCCTGCGGTCCACGTGGACCGGTTTCCCCTCGCGGGCCCTGAGGCCCCATCTCTCCACGTAGGCCTTCTGGGCCGCGCACTCCCGGCTCTCCATTCTCCCCCCGGGGCCCAGGGCTGCCTGGCTGACCTTCCGGACCAGGGGGGCCAGAAGGGCCAGGACGGCCAGGCTCACCGAGAGCCCCCTGGCCTGCCTTGGGTATAACAATGTCAACCAATTCACGCTCGCCAGTCGAATAGACAACTAACAGCTGATTTCCTTCAGTCCCGGAGATTCCGGATATCCCTCGACCAGGCCGACCCGGAATGCCCCCCGATTCTTCAATTCTTGTCTGCAACGCCTCGATTTCGCTTGAAACTCCTGAGCAGAGCTCGCGCGTGCTCACCTCGTCACCAAATCGCACTGCAACCGCCCTTGACACGGCATAAAGCCCACTCAAAAGCAACAACAGTAGAAAAGCAATCAGCCCAAGATT
>SLIG01000047.1 GCA_007135755.1 Cyanobium sp. | reverse complement strand
GGACTTGGGCTTCTGCATGACCCATCCTATCGCCCGGATCCATTGCTGTCACTGGGATCTGCGCAGATTCAGGAGCGTCCGCGGAGGGCCGAGGGCGGATCTACGCGCAACAGGCTCCTAGCCATTGCACTGGTTCAGAACTTATTAACCTACTACGTTCCTTGCACACTTAAGATCGAGATGATCGCCGCTATCAGCATCTGGCAATTCGGCAGCACTTTGCCAAAGATCATCAGTTCACCAGCGCCAAGCGGGTTGGCAAGAGACTGGGATGCAAATGGTCAGGAGCGATTTCTGTAGGCGGAACCGTAGGGAAAGCGCCCCGAGCAGGATTCCTGAGACAGACTTCTGATAGGTACTGAGCCCAGCACGGCGATGACCACCATCTCCTGCCGCTACGACGGCGGCCTGCGCTGCGCCGCCGAACACGGCCCCTCCGGCAGCGTGATCGCCACCGATGCTCCCGCCGACAACGCCGGCAAGGGGGAGCGGTTCTCCCCCACCGACCTGATCGCCACGTCCCTCGCCACCTGCCTGCTCACGGTGATGGGCATCGTGGCCGAGCGCCACGGCTGGTCGCTGGAGGGCGCCAGCGCCCGGGTGGAGAAAACGATGAGCAGTGAGCCGCCGCGGCGCATCGCCGCCCTGGAGGTGTGGATCAGCCTGCCGGCCACCCTGGCGGAGACCCAGCGCCGGGTGCTGCAGCGGGCGGCCGAGGGCTGCCCGGTGAAGGCCAGCCTGGAGGGAGCCATCCCCATGACCATGCACTGGGACTGACCCTCTCCGCCAGCCCGGTGGAGGCGCACAGCCACTGGGAGCGGCTGCGTTGCAGCAGCGTTGCGGATCACGTCACGGTCAGGCGACCCCTGGCCATCCCGCCCAGGATGGAGCCAGGTGCCGGGGAGGCACGAAGCCATGGGGCAGCGCCGGCTTGCTCTGGTGATCGCCGTGGCTCTGGCCCTTGCCGGAGCCGGGGCCCTGTGGCTGCGGCTGCGCGTGCCGGAGGGTGCGCCTGAGTTCGCCAGCGGCAATGGCCGCCTCGAGGCCGTGGACGTGGACGTGGCCACCCGCATGGCCGGACGGCTGCTGAGCGTGGAGGTGCAGGAAGGCGATGCGGTGCAGGTCGGGCAGGTGCTCGCCCGCATGGACACGGCCGGCCTGCAGGCGGATCTGCGCGAAGCCCAGGCCGAACTGGAGCGGTCCCGCACGCGCGTCGTCACGGCTCGCAGCCTGGTGGAGCAGCGCCAGGCCCAGCAGCGGGCGGCAACCCAGGTGATCGAGCAGCGCCAGGCGGAGCGCGACCTGGCCGAGCTGCGCTTCCAGCGCTCCAGCCAGCTGGTGCGCTCCGGAGCGCTGGCGCGCGAGGTGTTCGACAACGACCGCTCGCGCCTGGCCGGTGCGGAGGCGGCCCTCAGCCAGGCCCAGGCCGATACGGCCGCCGGCCGTGCGGCGGTGGCTGCGGCGGCCGGTGAGGTGCTGGCCGCCGAGGCTGCCGTGGAAGCGGCCCGGGCCCGGATTCAGCGGCTGCAGAGCGACATCGACGATGCCCTGCTCAGCGCGCCGATCAGCGGCCGGGTGCAACTCCGCATCGCCGAACCGGGCGAAGTGCTGGCCGCCGGTGGACGGGTGCTGAACCTTCTCGACCTCAGCGATCTGCACATGACGTTCTTCCTGCCCACACGGGAGGCAGGGCGGCTGCGGCTCGGCGGCGAGGCGCGCCTGATTCTGGATGCGGCTCCCCACCTGGTGATCCCCGCCCGCATCACCTACGTGGCCAGCCGCTCCCAGTTCACGCCCCGCACGGTGGAAACCAGCAGCGAGCGGGAGAAGCTGATGTTCCGCGTCAAGGCGCAGGTGGATCCCGATCTGGCGCGGCGCTACGCCAGTGCCGCCAAGAGCGGTCTGCCGGGGGTGGCCTGGGTGCGGCTCGATCCCGCCGTGCCCTGGCCCCAGCGCCTCGCGGTGCGCCTGCCCTCGGCCCCGGAGGCGCCGGTGCCATGAGCCACCCCGTGGTGCGCTGCCGCAACCTCACCCACCGCTATGGCGGCCGGCAGGCCCTGGCCGGCGTGAGCTTCGAGCTGGGGGAAGGGCAGTTGCTGGGGCTGGTGGGCCCTGACGGGGTGGGCAAATCCAGCCTGCTGGGCCTGATCGCCGGGGCACGGCGCCTGCAGCGGGGACAGCTGGAGGTGTTCGGCGGCAGCATGGCGATGGGGGAGCACCGGCGGGCCATCTGCCAGCGCATCGCCTACCTGCCCCAGGGGCTGGGCCGCCATCTGCACGCCAGTCTCACGGTGGCGGAAAACCTGCGCAGCTTCGCGGCCCTGTTCTCTCTGCCCCGCCCGGAGCGGGATCGCCGCTGCACCGCCCTGCTGGCCAGCACCGGCCTGGCCCCCTTCCGGGAGCGGCCCGCCGGCCAGCTCTCGGGGGGGATGAAGCAGAAGCTGGGCCTGTGCTGCGCCCTGGTGCACGATCCCGACCTGCTGCTGCTCGATGAGCCCACCACCGGCGTGGATCCGCTGGCGCGGCGGCAGTTCTGGCAGCTGATCGCCGACGTGCGCCGTGTGCGGCCGGCGCTGGCCGTGCTGGTGGCCACGGCCACCATGGAGGAGGCGGCCGACTTCGATCGGCTGCTGGCCCTCGATGGCGGGCAGGTGCTGGCCGCCACCAGCCCGGCGGAGCTGCTGGCCCGCACCGCCAGCGCCAGCCTCGAGGAGGCCTTCATCGCTCTGTTGCCGGCCGAACGGCGGCAACGGCATCGGCCCGTGCGAATCCCTCCGGCACCCCCGGCGGCGGCGGAGGTGGTGATCGAGGCCCAGAGCCTCAGCCGCCGGTTCGGCACATTCACGGCAGTGGACGGGGTGGATCTGCGCATCCAGCGCGGCGAGATCTTCGGCTTCGTGGGCTCCAACGGCTGCGGCAAGACCACCACCATGAAGATGCTCACCGGCCTGCTGCCGGCCTCCGGGGGCCAGGCCTGGCTGCTGGGCCGGCCCGTGCGCCCCGACGACCTCGACACCCGCCGGCGGGTGGGCTACGTGTCCCAGTCGTTCTCGCTCTACGGCGAACTGAGCGTGCGCCAGAACCTGACCCTGCATGCCCGGCTGTTCGGCCTGCCCGGCTCCGTGCGGCAGGCGCGGGTGCGGGATCTGCTGGAGCGGTTCGATCTGACGGCCGTGGCTGACAGGCTCCCCTCGGCGCTGCCCCAGGGGCAGCGCCAGCGGCTGGCCCTGGCCGTGGCCCTGATCCAGCAGCCGGAGGTGCTGATCCTCGATGAACCCACCTCCGGAGTGGATCCGGTGGCGCGCGAGGCGTTCTGGCAGGAGCTGATCCAGCTCTCCCGCCAGGAGGGCGTCACGATCTTCATCTCCACCCACTTCATCAACGAGGCGGCCCGCTGCGACCGGCTGTCGCTGATGCACGCCGGCCGCATGCTGGTGAGCGCCACCCCGGCGGAGCTGGCGCGGCAGCGGGGCGGCGGCTCCCTGGAGCAGGCGTTCCTGGCGATCCTCAGGGATGCCGGCGGCGGCGCGGCAGATGATCCCCCCGCCGGCTGGGCGGCGCCCATGGCGATGCCGACGGCAGGCAGATGGCCGGGCCGGTGGCAGGGACAGGGGGGCGGCTTCAGCCTGCAGAGGCTGGCCAGCGTCGCCGGGCGCGAAACGCTCGAACTGTGGCGCGATCCGCTGCGGGCGGTGCTCGCCCTGGCCGGCAGCCTGCTGCTGATGGTGGTGATGGGGCTGGGAATCAGCTTCGACGTGGACAATCTGAGGTTTGCGGTGCTCGACCACGACGGCACCAGCTTCAGCCGCGATTACGCGGACACCCTGGCCGGCTCGCGCTACTTCACCGCCACACCTCCCCTGGGCGATCACCGCGATCTGGATCGCCGCCTGGCCAGCGGACGGCTCAGCCTGGCCCTGGAGATCCCGCCGGGTTTCGGGCGCTCCCTCCTGCGGGGCAGCCCGGTGGCGATCGGCGCCTGGATCGATGGCGCCATGCCCCAGCGGGCGGAAACCGCCCGGGGCTATCTGCAGGGCATCCATGGCCAGTGGCTGAGGGAGCGGGACGAACGCCAGCAGGCCCCGCGCCGGCCTCCCGGCGAAGCGGGCCGAGGCGAGCCGGTGCTGGTGGAGACGCGCTTCCGCTACAACCCGGAGCTGCGCAGCCTCACGGCGATGGTGCCGGCGATGATCCCGCTGCTGCTGCTGCTGCTGCCCGCCATGCTCACCGCCCTCTCGGTGGTGCGCGAGAAGGAACTGGGATCGGTGGTCAACCTCTATGTCACGCCGCTGACGCGGCTGGAGTTCCTGCTGGGCAAGCAGCTGCCCTACGCGGCCCTGGGGCTGCTCAACTTCCTGCTGCTGACCCTGGTGGCCACCACCGTGCTGGGGGTGCCGCTGCGCGGCAGCCTGGCCACCGCCACCCTGGCCGCCGGGCTGTATGTGGGCGCGGCCACGGGCTTCGGGCTGCTGGTGTCATCGTTCATGGCCAGCCAGATCTCGGCGATCTTCGGCACGGCTGTGCTCACGATCCTGCCGGCCCTGTCGTTCTCAGGCTTGTTCGATCCGGTGAGTTCCCTCACCGGGCTGAGCGCCTGGATCAGCCGCATCTACCCCACCACCCACTTCCTCACGATCACCCAGGGCACCTTTCTCAAGGGCCTCGGATTCGGCGCGTTGGCCGGAGCCTTCCTGCCCCTGCTGCTGGCGATTCCGGTGCTGCTGGGGCTGAGCGTGCTCTGTCTGCGGCCCCAGGAGAGCTGAGGGATGGGCCCACTCCGCCTGCGCTGGGATCACGTGCGTGATCTGGGGGTCAAGGAACTCTGGAGCCTGGCGCGCGACCCCTTCCTGCTGGGCCTGATCCTGTTCGCCTTCACGGTTTCGGTGTACGCCGGCACGAAGGTCTCTCCCGAAACCCTGCAGCACACCCCCATCGCGATCGTTGACGAGGACCGCTCCCAGCTCTCCAGCCGACTGCGCGACGCCTTTCTGCCGCCCTACTTCCAGGCCCCGCGACTGGTGGACGCCGATGCGATGGAGCGCCGCCTCGATGCCGGCCTCGACACCTTCGCCCTCCGCATTCCGCCCCGGTTCCAGCGGGATCTGCTGGCCGGCCGCCAGCCGGTGCTGCAGCTGCAGGTGGACGCCACGCGCATGGGCCAGGCCTTCAGTGGCGCTGGCTACGTGCAGCGCATCGTTCAGGACGAGGTGCGCCGGTTTGGCGGCGCCCGCAGCGCAGGCGTCCCCAGCGAAAACGGCGCCAGCGAACCAGTGGAGCTGGTGATCCGGGCCCGCTTCAATCCGGAGCTCAGCCGGGTGTGGTTCGGCTCGATCATGCAGGTGATCAACCAGGTCACCCTGCTCTCGCTGCTGCTCACCGGGGCCGCCCTGATCCGTGAACGCGAGCGCGGAACACTCGAGCACCTGCTGGTGATGCCGGTCACACCCCTCGAGATCATGCTGGCCAAGGTGTGGTCGATGGGCCTGGTGGTGCTGGTGGCCGCCACCGCCTCGCTGCAGCTGGTGGTGCGTGGGCTGCTGCAGGTGCCGATCGCCGGATCGCTGCCCCTGTTCCTGGCTGGCACGGCGCTGCATCTGTTTGCCACCACCTCCCTGGGAATCCTGCTGGGCACGCTGGCCCGCTCCATGCCCCGATTCGGCCTCACCCTGCTGATGGTGGTGCTCCCTCTGCAGATGCTCTCGGGTTCCATCACCCCTCGCGAGAGCATGCCGGTGTGGGTGCAGCTGGCGATGCTGGTGGCGCCCAACACCCACTACGTGATCCTGGGGCAGGGAGTGCTGTACCGCTCCGCCGGTCTTGCCACCGTGTGGCCCCAGTTCCTGTGGCTGGCGTTGATCGGCAGCGCCTTCTTCGGCATCGCCCTGGCACGCTTCCGCCGCACCCTCGGCGCTGCTGGTTGAGCGACGATCAGCCCTGCACCGCGCTGGGCCGGCGCTGGTTGACGGCATAGGCGGTGGCCGCTGCAGCCGCGGTGGTGGCCACGCCGAGGAAGACGGCGGTCTGCAACAGCAGCAGGGCGATCCCCAGGGCTGAGGCGGCCTTGATCTGAATCCTGGCCTTGATCAGCTGACAGAGCAGCAGCAGCACCGTGAGCTGCAGAGCCGCCAGCTTGGCGGCACTCAGCTTGGCCACAGCCACGCACGCCAGTGAAGACAGCGGCAGCAGCGGGCAGAAGGGGTTGGGCAGCATGGCGGAAAGGCCGGTAGGGCGGACACAGCCTGAAGCTCTGCGGTCAGGAACTCTGCTGGTAGAGCTGCTCGAGGCGCTCGCGGTTGAGGTCCACCACCATCACCACCTCGCCGGGCTCGGGAGCCTCGGGATGGCGGTTGGGACGGACGCCCGCACCACGGCCGCTGGAGGTGCTCGCCATCGGCTGGTTGGCCATGCGGAAGCCCTGGCTCATCAGTGAGAAGGCCCCCACCAGCAGCAATGCGAAGCAGATGAGATAGAGGGTGGTGAAGATCATGTGGCTGGCCTCGCTTGGTCGATCCACCCTAGTGTGACGAAGTGTTAACCGCGATCCATCAGCGCAGATCTCAGGCGCAGCAACGGGTTTTGCGGCCCACGGGCTCACCGGTCCACTGCGAACCATGCGGATGAGCAGGACTGTTAACGTTCCGTAACAACGACAGCGCGGCACTGCCCATGACGGTCGGCGAACTCTTCCTCGAGTCCCTCTCGTCGGGGGTGATCACCCCCGGCGAGCTCAACTGGATCACAGCCCAGCAGCCCCGCTTCTCCCGGGTTGAGGAGGCCACGGCCCTGCGCCTGGGCCGCCTGCTCGACCAGGGCGACATCCAGCTCGGCTGCCGCCTGCCGGCGGCCAAGACCCGCCACGACGCCGTGCGGGAGCAGTGGATCGAGCCCCTGGGCCGGCGGCGTCACCGCCGCCCCGAGCACAGCGCCGCCGGCGCCGGCGGCAGCACCGCCACCAGCAGCTTCACAATCGGTTAAGGTTCCAATACGTTTCGCAACTTTTCGCCATGACTGAGCCCACCTCCCGCTTCGGCTTCGTGGCCTTCGCTGAAACCTGGAATGGCCGCCTGGCCATGATGGGCTTCGTGATCGGCCTGGCCACCGAACTGCTCACCGGCCAGAGCATCCTCGGCCAGATCGGCCTGGGCTGAATCGTCCCCAGGTTTCGCACCCAGGTTTGCGCCCCAGGTCTCGCGACTTCAACGTCAGCCACGCTGAATGCCCCCGGTCCACCGCCGGGGGCTTTTTGCTGGCCCCGCCTCCCCCTGTCCGCCCATGCCCGACCAGCCAGCCGCCCTGATCAGCCTGCAGCAGCACCTCCACCACACCCGCCTGCTGGGCTCGATCAGCAGCGCCCTCTACTACGACCAGAACACCGTGATGCCGCCCGCCGGAGCGGCCTGGCGGGGCGACCAGCTGGCCCTGCTGGCCAGCCAGCTGCACGAGCGCCAGAGCAGCGCGGCCTACGCCGATCTGCTGGCCGCCGCCGAAGATGCCGCTGGGGAGGCCGTGGGCGGCGATGTCCCGGATGCCCTGCGGCGCAACCTGCAGCTGCTGCGGCTGGAGCTGGAGCGGCAGCGCTGCCTGGATCCGGCCCTGGTGCAGGCCCTGGCCCGGGCCCAGTCGCGCGGGAACGCCCTGTGGCAGGAGGCCCGCCGCAGCAACGACTTCAGCGCCTTCGCCCCGGGCCTGAGCGAGCTCGTGCAACTGCGCCGCCAGCAGGCCCGGCAGCTGGCGGCGGCCGAGCCGGCAGACCGCAGCCCCTGGGAAATCCTGGCCCAGCCCTTCGAGCCCGACATCAGCAAGGCACAGCTCAACGCCCTGTTCACTCCGCTCAAGGAGGTCCTTCCCCAGCTGCTGGACCGGGTGGCCACGGCCAGCGCAGGCCCGGAGCCCGCCGCTTCAGCCCGCGCGGCCGGCAGCCCGGCGGAGCTGCCGGAGGCCCTGCAGGAGCAGCTCTGCAGCGAGCTGCTGCAGAGCTGGGGCTACGACCCCAGCCGCTGCCAGCGCTCCCGCTCCGCCCATCCCTTCTCCTGCACCCTGGGGCCGGCCGACTTCCGCATCACCACCCGGGTGGTGCCGGGGCAGCCCTTCTCCGCCTTCCTGGCCACCGCCCACGAGTGGGGCCATTCCCTCTACGAGCAGGGCCTGCCCTGGGGGGACGACCACTACTTCCCCTGGCCCCTGGGAGAAGCCACCTCCATGGGGGTGCACGAATCCCAGTCGTTGTTCTGGGAGTGCCGGGTGGCGCGCGGCCGAGCCTTCGCCGAGCGCTGGTATCCCCGCTTCCGCACCGGGCTCGAGGCCGATCCCTGGGGCAACGCGAGCCGGTTCTGGCGCCAGCTCAACCCGCTGCAGCCGGGATTGATCCGCGTGGAGGCCGACGAGCTCAGCTACGGCCTGCACATCGTGCTGCGCTACGAGCTGGAGCTGGCGCTGCTGGAGCAGGAGATGCCGGTGGCCGAGCTGCCTGCCGCCTGGAACGGGCGGATGCAGGAGCTGCTCGGCATCCGCCCGGCCAGCGACGCCGAGGGCTGCCTGCAGGACATCCACTGGGCCGAGGGCCTGTTCGGCTACTTCCCCTCCTACGCCCTGGGCCACCTGATCAGCGCCCAGCTGGCGGAGACGCTGGAAGCCGACATCGGGCCCATCGAACGTCATGTGGACGCCGGCGAGGAGGCGACGCTGCAGGGGTGGCTGGCGGGCCATGTCTGGCCCCTGGGCCGCAGCGTCAACGGCGCCGAGCTGGTGGAGCGGGTGAGCGGCCGGCCCCTGAGCGCCGAGCCGTTCCTGGGCTACCTGGAGCACAAGCTGGAGCGGCTGCTGGCAGTGGGCTGAGCGGGAAAGCACTCCGTAGGATGCGCCCCGCCCGTCCAGCACTTCATGGCGAACATCGACCACGCCCCCAGCCGCACGATGCTCAACCTCCTGCACGTGCTGCCGGCCTTCGCTGATGAAGCCGAGCTGAGGCTCAACGCGATCGTCGAGCTCAACTCGATGACGATCAACAAATACGAGCTGATCACCGAAACCGGCCAGCTCAAGCTCGACCGGGTGGGCTACTCCTCGCTGGCCTACCCCTTCGCCTACGGCTGCATCCCCCGCACCTGGGACGAGGACGGTGATCCCCTCGACATCGAGATCGTGGGCGTGACCGAGCCCCTGATCCCGGGCTCGCTGGTGGAGGCGCGCATCATCGGCCTGATGAAGTTCGACGACGGCGGCGAGGTGGACGACAAGGTGATCGCGGTGCTGGCCGATGACAAGCGCATGGACCACATCACCAGCTACACCCAGCTGGGCGACCACTGGCTGAAGGAAACCACCTACTACTGGGAGCACTACAAAGACCTCAAGAAACCCGGCACCTGCCGCGTCAACGGCTTTGTGGACGCCGCCGAGGCCGTGGGGGTGATCAAGACCTGCGAGGCCCGCTACAACAGCGAGATCGATCCGCAGCTGGTGGACGGACCGACCACGGTCTGATCGCACGACCGCGCGCCCATCCCTCGCCCCAGCCCATCCCCTCGCCCATCCCCATGGCAACCCCACCCACCATCCGGCGCCTACCCATCCGCTGGTTGCTGGGCAGCCTGCTGGGCGCCACGGCCCTGGTTGCCACCGCCGGCGCCGCGGCCCTGGCCTCCAGTGAGCCGGCCGTCGCCCCCGATCTGGCTGAGCCAGCGACAGCGGCAGCTCCGGCCCCACCTGCCGTGCGCACCCGCGAGATCGTGCTGGAGCTGGGCCGGCGCCAGATCTCTCTGGTGGAGGAGGGCAAGGTGCTGGGCCGCTGGCCCGTGGCCATCGGCGACCCCCGCACCCCCACGCCCACGGGCCGCTTCGTGGTGGAGAACATGGTGATGAACCCCATCTACCAGAGCACCTCCAGCGGCAGCATCAACAATGCGGTGGGGCCACAGGCGCCCCTGGGCGACCGCTGGATCGGCTTCAAGCAGAGCGGCCTGAACCAGTTCGGCATCCATGGCACCCCCGATGCCTGGGCCTGGACCGTCACCTCCCGGGCGGCGGTGTCCAACGGCTGTGTGCGCATGCTCACCCCCCACGTGCGCCAGCTGTTCGATCAGGTGGAGGTGGGCACGCCGGTGATCGTCAAGCCCTGAAACGGCCCTGGGGCGGGGTGTGGCCGGCAACTCGGAAGACTTTCTGCAGTCTGCGGACCCATCAGGCCCTGGACATGTGTTCGTCCCGTAACTTGTAGCCCCACCGCCCAGCGCAACGCCGGCATGGCCAGCGACCACCGCCAGACCACGTCCCAGCACGAGCCCGCCACCACCCCCAGCACGGTGCTGAAGTGGTCGAGCGATGGGGAGCTCTCGGCTCTGGATCTGCAGCGGCTGGTCGATCTCCTTCAGCAGACCGACCCCGTGGCCGAGGCCCTGCTGCAGCACTCCCACTTCAGCGCCCTCAACCCGGAACCCCACTGAGCCGCCTGGCCAGCGCCCGCGCCAGGCCGTCGCGGCTGGCCAGACCACGCAGTGCCGCAACCGGCAGACCTGAACCAGGCAGCCCACGGGGCAGGGCCGGAGACGCCAACGCCGCCAGCTCGAACACCGGCAGCTGGCGCAGGCCGCTGGGCCGCAGCTGATCCTCCAAACTGGCCAGCTGGCTGGCCAGCGGCAACCACACCAGTTCACCGCGCAGGCAATCGACCAGGCGGATGTCGGCCAGGCTGCCGGGGCCGGGCTGGTGGCTGCGGGCGCTGAGCAGGCGTTGAAGGTCGGGCAGGGTCACCAGGCCCACCACCCGCCCGGCGTCGCTCATCAGCACGCAGTGGCCGCAGGAGTGCAGCAGCTGCTCGAGAGCGTCCAGGGCCAGGCAATCGGCCGGCAACACCAGGGGCGGCTCCGGATCGATGGCCTCCTGCAGCGGCACCGCGGCCAACTGCCGGCGGCGGCGCTCCTCCGCCGGATCCGGCCCCAGCAGGCCGGGATCGGCGAGGCCCTGCCAGCGCTCCACCAGCACGGCACTGAGGCCGGCGGCGGCCATCAGTGGCAGCACGATGCGGATGTCGCGGGTGAGCTCGAACAGCAGCAACAGGGCCGTGAGCGGGGCGCGGGCACTGCCGGCGAGCACCGCGGCCATGCCCACCATGGCGTAGGCCGGCGGCTCCGCCACCGGCAGCCCCAGCCCCCCATCCCCCAGCAGCTGGCCGTAGCAGTTGCCCAGCACGGCCCCCAGCACCAGGGCGGGAGCAAAACCACCGCCCACAAAACCGCTGGCGGCGCTGATCCCGGTGGCGAGCAGCTTGGCCCCCAGCAGCAGCAGCAACACCAGCAGGGGCACGCCACCGTCACGGCCGAGCAGCGCCTCGATCGTGTCGTAGCCCACCCCCAGCACCTGGGGAAACGCCAGGGCCACCATCCCCACGGCCCCACCACCGAGGGCGGTGGCCAGGCCGGCGGGCAGCGCACCCAGCCAGCTCTGCAGGCGGGCGCTGCGGCCCAGGGCGAGCACCCGCAGCAACAGCAGCGAGAGGCCACTGGCCAGCACACCCAGCCCCAGGTAGAGGGGCAGCTCCAGCGGGGAGCGCACCTCGTAGGCCGGCAGCCGCAGGATCGGTGCGTCCCCCAGCAGGAGCTGCACCACCAGGGTGGCGCTCACCGCCGCCACCAGCACCGCCCGCAGGCTGGGACGCCCCTGGATGGTGCTGAAACTGCCCTCGAAGGCGAAGAACACCCCGGCGATCGGGGCCTTGAAGCCGGCCGCCAGGCCGGCGGCCACACCGGCGGCCACCAGGGCCTTCTGGCTCTGGGGGGGCAGGCGGGCCCGCAGCGCCAGCCACAGGCCGAGGTTGCCCCCACTCTCCACGCTCGGGCCCTCCGGTCCCAGGGAGGCCCCGCTGCCCAGGCTCAGGGAGGCCGCCAACAGGCGCTGGAACGGCAACCGCGGGGCGGCGGGCACGCTGCCATCGGCCATGGCCATCAGGCTGGGCAGGCCCGGGCCGGAATCGTCCCGCCAGCGCCGCAGCAGGCCCACCGCCAGACCGCCCACGCAGGGCACCACCAGCACCGGCCAGAGCTGCAGCCACCCCGGCAGGGCAGCAGCGGGCGGGGGCGGCAGTTCGGTGATGGCCGGCGGCGGCAGGTAACCCAGGCCGCCCAGGCCGATCTGCAGCAGCGCCGCCAGCGGAGTGCTCTGCTCGGGAGAGGGCGGTGGCAGCGGCGGGGGCGGCGGCAGCGGCGCCCGGCCGAGGTTCAGCAGACCCTCCACCAGCGGGCCGAACAGGGCGCTGTTGATCAGGCCCACGAGCTCGTGAAAGGCCACCACCGCCAGTCCGGTGACCAGACCCACCAGAGCGGCCCAGGCCAGCAGGCCCCACTGGAACGACAGGGTGCCGGGATCGGGCGGCGGCAGACGTTGGGCCTGCGCCGGGGGCTGCTCAGGCCTGGGGCCGAACGCTGGCAAAGATCTCCTCCAGGATCTCGCCCGCCCCCTGCCCCCGCAGGCGCTGGGCCAGATCAATGCCGAGGGCCTCGGGATCCTCCTGGGGACCCTGCACGGCATCGCGCAGCAAGCGGCCGCCATCAAGGCTGGCCACCATGCCGGTGAGGATCAGCTCGCCACTGTCGGCGAAGCGGGTGTTCACACCGATCGGCACCTGGCAGCCCCCTTCCAGCTCCCGCAGGAAGGCACGCTCGGCCAGACAGCGGCGCGCTGTCGGGGTGTGCTCGAGCACCTGGATCTGCTCCAGCACGGCCGTATCCCCGTCGCGGCACTCGATGCCCAGGGCCCCCTGACCCACAGCGTGCAGGGAGATGGCGGGGTCGATCAGCTCGTGGATGCGATCGCCCAGCCCCAGACGCCCCAGCCCGGCCGCGGCCAGGATCAGGCAGTCGTAGTCGCCGTCATCCAGTTTCTGCAGCCGGGTGATGACGTTGCCGCGCACGTCCTTGAACTGGAGATGCGGGAAGTGGTGGCGCAGCTGGGCCAGGCGCCGCAGCGAACTGGTGCCCACCACCGCGCCGGCCGGCAGCGTCGCCAGGCTTCTGTCGCTGTGCTTCTGGTGCACCACCAGGGCGTCGGCCGGATCCTCCCGCTCGGTGATGCAGCCCAGCATCAGGCCTTCAGGCAGGTTGGTGGGCAGGTCCTTGAGGCTGTGAACGGCGATGTCGGCCCGGTCCACCAGCATCTGGGCCTCCAGTTCCTTGGTGAACAGGCCCTTGTCGCCGATCTTGGCCAGGGCCACATCCAGGATCTTGTCCCCCTGGGTGGCCATGGCCTCGATCGTGATCTCCAGATCGGCGTGGGCCCGGGCCAGTTCGTCGCGCACCCAGTGGGTCTGGACCATGGCCAGCTGGCTGCGGCGGGAGGCGATGCGCAGGGTGGAGGCCATGGCAGGCGATTCACAGCCGGCCAGCCTAAGGATCCGCTGGCTCCCCACCGGCCGTGGCTGTCACAAACCGGCGGCGGAGACGGCCTGGGGCTGAGCCGCGAACAGGTCCAACGGCAGCGGACCCCAGGTGTCCTCGGCGGCCGGATCGGCGGGGCTGTGGCCGGTGATCAGCAGCCCGGTGCCAAGCCCCGTCTCGCGGCGCAGCAGGAAGCGGCCGCTGTTCTGGTTGCCCTTGAGAAACACAGGTCCCTCGATGGCCGCAGGATCCTCACAGGCGCCATCGAGTTCCAGGGGAGGCCAGCCGAGCGCCGCCTCCAGCTGCCGCAGACAGCCCAGGGCCGCAGCGGCACTGGGGGCCATCACCCCGAGGGTGAACCAGTCACAGGCGGCCAGGCGGGGTTGCAACGCGGCCAGCAGGGCGGCGCGGCCCACGTCATCGAGATCGGGGGCGCTGCGCAGGCCCCGCAGACCGTCCAGATTCACTTGATGTACTCCTTCAGCACCCCGTTGCGGTTGGGGTGACGCAGCTTGCGCAGGGCCTTGGCCTCGATCTGGCGGATGCGCTCGCGGGTGACATCGAAGATCTGGCCGATTTCCTCCAGCGTTTTCATGCGGCCGTCATCGAGGCCATAGCGCAGCCGCAGCACATCGCGCTCGCGTGGGCTGAGGGTGGAGAGGACGCCTTCGAGGTCTTCGCGCAGCAGGTTCTTGGCCACGTCCTGCTCGGGGTTCTCGATGTCGGCCTCGATGAAGTCACCCAGGCGGGAATCCTCCTCCTTGCCGATGGGGGTTTCCAGGGAGATCGGCAGCTGGGCGCTCTTGGCGATGAAGCGCAGCTTCTCGATGGTCATCTCCATCGACTCGGCGATCTCCTCCTCGGTGGGTTTGCGACCGAACTCCTGGGAGAGGGTCTTGGTGGTTTTCTTGATCCGCGAGATCGTCTCGTAGAGGTGCACCGGCAGGCGGATGGTGCGGCTCTGATCGGCGATGGCGCGGGTGATCGCCTGGCGGATCCACCAGGTGGCGTAGGTGGAGAACTTGTAGCCCTTCTCGTGGTCGAACTTTTCGGCCGCGCGGATCAGGCCGAGGCTGCCCTCCTGGATCAGGTCCTGGAAGCTCAGGCCCCGATTCATGTACTTCTTGGCGATCGACACCACCAGGCGCAGGTTGGACTGCACCATCTTTTCCTTGGCCCGGCGGCCCAGCATCAGGCGGCGGCGGAACTTGATCGTGGGCATCTCCACGAGTGTCGCCCACTCCTTGTTGTCGGGCTGGCGGCCATGGTCACTCTCGAACTGGGCCGCCAGGTCCTCCAAATGCAGCAGGTCGGCGATCTTGCGCGCCAGTTCGATCTCCTCATCGGGCCGCAGCAGGCGAATGCGGCCGATCTCCTGCAGATAGACGCGAATCGAATCCTCGGTGTAGACGCCCTTCGGCCCCACCTTCACACCGGGCAGAGCCTTGCTGTCCTTGGCCGCCGGGTCCGCCTTGGCCTCGGCGCCGGCCTGGCTGTCCTTGGCCTCGGCAGCAGCCAGCAGCTGGTCGGCCGTCTGCTGCAGATCGTCGCCTGCCTTGGAGCCCTTGCCGGACGACCTGGCCTTGGTCTTGGCGGTGGCCTTGGTGCCAGCGGCGGCGGCGGTCTTGGCGGTTTTCCCCTTGGCCGGGGAAGCCTTCGCAGCGGAAGCCTTGGCAGGGACAGCCTTGGCAGGGGCAGCCTTGACCGTGCTCGCTGCCACCACGAGCGTCTCCTCACCGGCCGCCTTGGCCACCTTCAGGATTTCGACCGGGGGCTTGGACTTGGCGGCGGCTGGGCTCATCGCGGAATGGGAAAGCGGAAGGAGAGAAGACAGGCGGGGAAGATCGCCGGAAAGGACGACCGCAGCACGCGGCGGGTGCTGGACTGCCCGGAGGTCCCCCGGCGGAAGAACCGCGCGGGATGTTCAGGGCGTCATGCTGCCGAGGGAATCGGCGGTGACGCGGTGAACAGGCCGGAGAGGCAAGCCGGGAATGGGGTGCTGGAAACCGGGGTGGCCGAGGCCGCAACAGGGTCGACAGGGGTGGTCGCAGACCGGAGCCGGGTCACAGGGTGGAGGAGCTGCAGATCGCACTGCCGGAAGCGGCAGTGCCACGAGCAACGAAACCGCTGTGGACTCTTCAAGTCTTCCCTCTGGACGGAACTCTGTTGGGTCCCGACGGCAGCCATGGAGCTGCCCAACCCACCAATCCTATGAAGCCGAGGTGAGCTCCGCAAGTAAATCCATCCCCGGCTGGCTGCAGGTGTGGCTGGAGGCGGGGCGTGAGGGGCAGGTGTTCACCTACGCCAACAGCGCCGGGCTGGCTCTGGCCATCGGCGACCTGGTGGAGGTTCAGCTGCAGGGCCGGCGCCACGGCGGGCTGGTGGTGGAGGTGCTGAGCGCCCCACCAGCGGAACTCGCCGGGCGTCCGCTGCTGCCGGTGCTGCGCCAGCTGCAGGCAGCGGCCGTGGATGGGGCCTGGCACCGGCTCATCGAGCTGGTGGCGGAGGACTGCCACACCAGCCGCTTCAAAACGCTGAAAAGCGCTCTGCCACCAGGATGGCTGGGGCAGCGGCGGCAGGCTGGCGGTGGTGGACCGGCGCCGATCTGGTTTGTGCGCCCCAGCACCCGGCGCCCGGCCCCTGGCGCCGGCGAACTCAGTGAGCGGCAGCGGCAGCTGCTCGAGCACCTGCACCAGGCCGGCGCGCCGCTGCCCCTGCGCCAGGTGTGCGGCCAGGGGGGCTACAGCCGCTCCGTGCTGCTGGCCCTGGAGCGACGGGGGCTGGTGTGCCGCGAACAGGGCCTGGCAGCGGCCGGCAGCGGCCGCAGACGGGTCGCTGCCGGCCCCACCGCCAGCCTCGGCCCGGCAGCGGTCCCGGGTGCTCGCGAGCTCACGGGCGCCCAGCGCCAGGCCCTGGAGGCCATTGAGGCGGCGGCGCCCGCTCAGAGCCTGCTGTTGTGGGGCGTCACCGGCGCGGGCAAGACGGAGGTGTACCTGCAGGCGGCCGCCCGCTGCCTGGAGCGCGGCCGCAGTGTGCTGCTCCTGGCACCCGAGATCGGCCTGATCCCCCAGCTGCTCGACCGCTGCCGGGACCGCTTCGGCGACCAGGTGGTGGAGTTCCACAGCGGCCTGGGGGATGGCGAGCGCGTGGCCACCTGGCGCCGCTGCCTGCAGGGCCAGCCGCTGCTGGCCGTAGGCACCCGCTCCGCCGTGTTCCTGCCCCTGCCTGACCTGGGGCTGATCGTGCTCGATGAGGAACACGACAGCTCCTACAAGCAGGAGAGCCCGATGCCCTGCTACCACGCCCGCGATGTGGCCAGAAGGCGGGCCGAGCTCAGTGGTGCCCGCCTGCTGCTGGGCAGCGCCACGCCGTCGCTGGAGAGCTGGCAGGCCTGCCAAGGCCCGCAGGCCCACACCCGCCTGCTGCGCCTGCCCGAGCGCATCGGCGGCCGTCCCCTGCCGCCGGTGCGGGTGGTGGACATGCGCCAGGAGCTGGCCGAGGGGCACCGGCGGCTGCTCAGCCGGCCGCTGATGGACCGCCTGGCGCTGCTGCGCGAGCGGGGAGAGCAGGCGGTGGTGCTGGTGCCCAGACGCGGCTACCACGCCTTCATGAGCTGCCGCAGCTGCGGCGAGGCGGTGCTCTGCCCCCACTGCGATGTGGCCATGACGGTGCACCGCAGCCGGGGAGGTCGGGAGTGGCTGCGCTGCCACTGGTGCGACCACCGGGCCGAACTGGGGAAGCGCTGCGGCCACTGCGGCTCCACCGCCTTCAAGCCCTTCGGGGCCGGCACCCAGCGGGTACTGGAGCAGCTGGAGCGGGAGCTCGAGGGGCTGCGGGTGCTGCGCTTCGACCGCGACACCACCCGTGGCCGCGATGGTCACCGCCGCCTGCTGGAGCGCTTCGCCTCCGGCCAGGCCGACGTGCTGGTGGGTACCCAGATGCTCGCCAAGGGGATGGACCTGCCGCGCGTGACCCTGGCGGCGGTGCTCGCCGCCGACGGCCTGCTGCACCGGCCGGATCTGCGGGCCGCTGAACAGAGCCTGCAGTTGCTGCTGCAGCTGGCCGGCCGGGCGGGGCGGGGCGAACGGCCCGGAGAGGTGCTGGTGCAGACCTACAGCCCCGACCACCCGGTGATCCGCCACCTGGTGGATGGCCGCTACGACCGCTTTCTGGCCGAAGAGGGGGAGCTGCGCCGCCACGGCGCCCTGGTGCCCTTCAGCCGGGCCTGCCTGCTGCGCTTCAGCGGGCCCAGTGCCGCCGCCACGGCCACCGCCGCCACGGCCGTGGCGGCGCGGATCCTGCCGGCGGCCCAGCTGCAGGGCTGGATGGTGATCGGACCGGCGCCGGCGCCCGTGGCCCGGGTGGCGGGCCGCAGCCGCTGGCAGCTGCTGCTGCACGGCCCAGCGGCCACGGCCCTGCCGCTGCCAGCGGAGGCGGAGCTGCGGCGGATGCTGCCGGCCGCTGTCGGCCTGGCGATCGATCCCGATCCCCAGATGCTCTGAGGGGCCCCACCCACAGAGCAGCGGATTCAGGCAGGCAGCTGGGGCCAGCCGAAGCCCAGCCGCTGACGCAGGCCGGCGAGCACCAGCACCAACACGAGCGCAGCGGCAATCGCCACCGCGCCCAGCCCCAGGGGGCTCCAGCGCCAGCAGCGCAGCTCCAGGCGGTTGCGCTCGCCCAGGCGCAGGGGCCAGCGCAGGCGCGGGCCGCCATCCCCGCGCCGGCTGGCCTGCACCTGCACCGGCTCGGGCAGGGAGTGCCGCACAGCCCGCGGGCGCAGGGGCTGCAGATCAAGGCTCACCTCCACTCCCGGGAGCCCACCGGCCGCCCGCAGATCGAACTCCAGGGCCAGCTCCTGGCGCACCCCCACCAGCCAGTTGCGCTCCTTCCAGTGCAGCTGCGCCGGGGGCAGCGACACCCCCGCCAGCCGAGCGGCCTGCCGGGCACTGGCAGCGAGCGTGTTCAAGGTGGAGGCGGCCGGCTGCATCGGCCCCTCCAGCCGCACCACGCCGGAACCCTGGCCCGCGGCTGGCCGCGACCGCAGGCCCAGGTCCTGCAGCGCTGCGGCGAACTGGCGCTGCCAGGGACCCGGGGGCTGGCCCTGGCTGGGGCTGAGCTGCTGCACCAGCTGCAGGCGGCCGGGCGAACCGAAGTGGAGCTCGGACCGCACCTGGACGCAGCCGCCCAGGAGCAAAGTGAGCAGCAGCAGGATCGGGCGGATC
>SLIG01000144.1 GCA_007135755.1 Cyanobium sp. | reverse complement strand
CGGCTGGAGGCCCTGGCCGGCACCAGCCTGGCCGGCCTGCCCCGCTTCGGGCACCGCCAGCTGGAGCTGCGGGGCACGGCCGCGGGCGCGGCGGCGGCGGCGCGCGTGTTCGTGGCCCGCACCGGCTACACCGGCGAGGACGGCTTCGAGCTGCTGCTGGAGCGCGAACCGGGGCTCGCCCTCTGGCAGCAGCTGCTGGCCGAGGGGGTGACGCCCTGCGGTCTGGGCGCCCGCGACAGCCTGCGCCTGGAGGCGGCCATGCACCTCTACGGCAACGACATGGACGCCAGCACCACCCCCCTGGAGGTGGGGCTGGGCTGGCTGGTGCATCTGGAGATGCCCAAGGCGTTCGTGGGCCGCGCGGTGCTGGAGCGCCAGAGCGCCGAGGGGGTGCGGCGGCGGCTGGTGGGCCTGGAGCTGCGCGGCCGCGCCATCCCCCGCCACGGCTACCCGGTGCTGGCGGCCGGGGCGGAGGGCGGCAGCGAGCCGGTGGGCACCGTCACCAGTGGCGGCTGGTCGCCCACGCTGGAGCGGGGCATCGCCCTGGCCCACGTGCCGGCGGAACTGGCCCGGGTGGGCACGGAACTGGCGGTGGAGATCCGCGGCCGGGCCGAACCGGCCACCGTCGTCAAGCGTCCCTTTTACCGGCGCTGACGCCGAACAGCCGGCGCTGACGCCGAACAGCCCGGCGCTGACGCCCCCGGGTGGGACAATCGCCCATTGCCCCAGGATCTCCCGGTATGCGCAGCCACGGATGCGGCGACCTGCGTCAGGACGCCAGCGGCCAGGCCGTGCAGCTGTGCGGCTGGGTGGACCGGCGCCGCGACCACGGCGGCGTGATCTTCATCGACCTGCGTGACCGCAGCGGCACGGTGCAGATCACCGTGGACCCGGACAACGGCGCTGACACCTTCGCCGTGGCCGAGCACCTGCGCAACGAAACGGTGATCCAGGTGAGCGGCAGGGTGCGCCAGCGGCCGGCCGAATCGATCAACGAGAAACTGGCCACCGGCCGGGTGGAGGTGCTGGCGGGCGCCATCACCGTGCTCAACCCGGTGAAGGGGATCCTGCCCTTCCCGGTGTCGGTGCACGACGAGGAGAACACCCGCGAGGACCTGCGCCTGCGCCACCGCTACCTCGACCTGCGCCGCGAGCGCATGAACGCCAACCTGCGCCTGAGACACCAGGCGGTGATGGCGATGCGGCGTCACCTGGAGGAGGCCGGCTTCATCGAGGTGGAGACGCCAGTGCTCACCCGCTCCACCCCCGAGGGTGCCCGCGACTACCTGGTGCCATCGCGGGTCTGCGGCGGTGAGTGGTTCGCCTTGCCCCAGTCGCCCCAGCTGTTCAAGCAGCTGCTGATGGTGGGCGGCATCGAGCGCTATTACCAGATCGCCCGCTGCTTCCGCGACGAAGACCTGCGCGCCGACCGCCAGCCGGAGTTCACCCAGCTGGACATGGAGATGAGCTTCATGGACCAGGAGCAGATCCTGGAGCTCAACGAGGGCCTGATCGCCGCCATCTGGAAGGCGGTGAAGGGCATCGAGCTGCCGCGCCCCTTCCCGCGTCTGAGCTGGCACGAGGCCATGGCGCGCTACGGCACCGACCGGCCCGACACCCGCTACGGCCTGGAGCTCACCGACGTGAGTGACATCGTGGCGGACATGGGCTTCAAGGTGTTCTCCGGCGCCGTGGCCGCCGGGGGCTCGGTGAAGGCCATCGGCGTGCCCGGCGGCAACGAGGCGATCAGCAACGTGCGCATCAAGCCCGGTGGTGATGTGTTCAGTGAGGCCCAGGCGGCCGGCGCCGGCGGCCTGGCCTTCATCCGCGTGCGCGAGGGCGGCGAGATCGACAGCATCGGCGCCATCAAGGACAACCTCAGCGCGGAGCAGAAAGCCGAGCTGCTGGCGCGCACCGGCGCCGAGGCCGGCACCCTGCTGCTGTTCGGCGCCGGCGACACCGCCACGGTGAACAAGGCCCTCGACCGGGTGCGCCAGGTCCTGGCCCGCCAGCTGGGCCTGGTGCGGGCCGAGCGCGACAACGACACCTGGAACTTCCTCTGGGTGGTGGATTTCCCGATGTTCGAGTTCAACAAAGACGAGAACCGCCTCGAGGCCCTGCACCACCCCTTCTGCGCCCCCAACCCAGGCGACCTGGGGCCGGATCCGGCCGCCTGGGCCGACACCCTGCCCACCGCCCGCGCCCAGGCCTACGACCTGGTGCTCAACGGCCTGGAGCTGGGCGGCGGCTCACTGCGCATCCACGATTCGGCCCTGCAGCGCCAGGTGCTGCAGACCATCGGCCTGCCCCTGGAGGAGGCCGAGCGCCAGTTCGGCTTCCTGATGGAGGCCCTCGACATGGGTGCGCCGCCCCACGGCGGCCTGGCCTACGGCGTGGACCGGATCGTGATGCTGCTGGCCGGCGAGGAGTCGATCCGCGACACGATCGCCTTCCCGAAAACCCAGCAGGCCCGCTGCCTGCTCACCCAGGCCCCCGCCGGCGTGGCCGACAAGCAGCTGCAGGAGCTGCACGTGGCCAGCACCTGGAGCGACGACGAGGCCTGAGGCAGGCCGCCGGGGGACAGCGCACCGCTGCTCTGCTAAAACGGAATCACTACGAGTTAGCAAGCCATGGCACCTGTCACCGCCCCCCCGATCGACATCGGCATCCCCGAAGGCCAGCGCCAGAAGATCGCCGAAGGCCTGGGCCGCGTGCTCGCCGACAGCACCGTGCTCTACGCCAAGACCCACGGCTTCCACTGGAACGTCACCGGGCCGATGTTCAACACGCTCCACCTGATGTTCATGGAGCAGTACACCGAGCTCTGGAACGCCCTCGACGAGATCGCCGAGCGCATCCGCGCCCTGGGCTGCCCCGCCCCCTTCGGCGGCAGCACCTACAGCGGTCTCTCCTCCGTGCCGGAAACCCACGGCATCCCCGCCGCCCTGGAGATGGTGCGCGAGCTGGTGGAGGGCCATGAGGCCGTGGCCCGCACCATCCGCGGCGTGTTCGCGGTGGCCGAGGACGCCAACGACCAGCCCACCGCCGACCTGCTCACCCAGCGGCTGCAGATCCACGAGAAGACCGCCTGGATGCTGCGCAGCCTGCTCGAGAGCTGAGGTTGCGTCGGTGCGACTGGCAGCGGTGCGACTGGTGTCGGCCGGGCGAACCCGCTGCGCGGGTGACGCCGGCCTCTCACCAGCCGCACCGACAACCCGGCAGCCTGATGGTGGGATCGTCGGTGCTGACGTTGAAGCCGTGACGCTACCCAGATGACGCCGCAACAGCGGCGGACTTGCCCATCCCACTGGCTCCTGGGGGCCGTGCCTGGGTGAGGCCGGCGTTGCCCGCCCCGCGGGCTCGCCCGGCCGACCCCAGCACGGCCCCCAGGCAAGCCTTGTGGCCACGGGTACATTGAACAATCAGCCAGAGCTCCATGCCCAGCCCCGCCAGCCAGCGAACCCCCAAGTTCGTGTTCGTGACGGGCGGGGTGGTGTCGAGCATCGGCAAGGGCATCGTGGCCGCCAGCCTGGGCCGGCTGCTCAAGAGCCGCGGCTACAGCGTCTCGATCCTCAAGCTCGACCCGTACCTGAACGTGGATCCGGGCACCATGAGCCCGTACCAGCACGGTGAGGTGTTCGTCACCGAGGACGGCGCCGAGACCGACCTCGACCTCGGCCACTACGAGCGCTTCACCGACACGCCCCTGTCACGCCTGAACAGCGTGACCACCGGCTCGATCTACCAGGCGGTGATCAACAAGGAACGCCGCGGCGACTACAACGGCGGCACCGTGCAGGTGATCCCCCACATCACCGGTGAGATCCGCCAGCGCATTCACCGGGTGGCCGCCAACAGCGGCGCCGAGGTGGTGATCGGCGAGATCGGCGGCACCGTGGGTGACATCGAATCACTGCCGTTCCTGGAGGCGATCCGCGAATTCCGCGGCGACGTGGGCCGCCACGACATCGCCTATGTGCATGTGACGCTGCTGCCCTACATCGGCACCTCCGGCGAGCTCAAGACCAAGCCCACCCAGCACTCGGTGAAGGAACTGCGCTCGATCGGCATCCAGCCCGACGTGCTGGTGTGCCGCAGCGACCGGGCAATCAGCGCCGACCTCAAGCGCAAGATCGGCGGCTTCTGCGGCGTGCCGGAGCGGGCCGTGATCCAGGCCCTCGATGCCGACAGCATCTACGCGGTGCCGCTGGCGATGGAGCAGGAGGGCCTCTGCCGCGAGGTGCTCGACGCCCTGCAGCTGGACGACCGCAGCAGCGACATGGCCGGCTGGGCTGAGCTGGTGACCAAGCTGCGCCACCCCGGCCCGGCGGTGACGGTGGCCCTGGTGGGCAAGTACGTGCAGCTCAACGACGCCTACCTGTCGGTGGTGGAGGCCCTGCGTCACGCCTGCCTGGAACGCGACGCCTCCCTCGATCTGCACTGGGTGTGCGCTGAGCAGATCGAGCAGCAGGGCGCCGAAGCGCTGCTGGCGGGGATGGACGCGGTGGTGGTGCCGGGGGGCTTCGGCAACCGGGGCGTGGATGGCAAGGTGGCGGCAATCCGCTGGGCCCGGGAGCAGCGGGTGCCGTTCCTGGGGCTCTGCCTGGGCATGCAGTGCGCCGTGATCGAATGGGCCCGCCACGTGGCCGGCCTGGAGGGCGCCACCAGCGCCGAGCTCGATCCCGCCAGCCCCCATCCGGTGATTCACCTGCTGCCGGAGCAGCAGGACGTGGTCGACCTGGGCGGCACCATGCGCCTGGGCGTCTACCCCTGCCGCCTGGCCCCCGGCAGCCTCGGCCATCAGCTCTACGGCGAGGAGGTGGTGTACGAGCGCCACCGCCACCGCTACGAGTTCAACAACGCCTACCGGCAGGCATTCATCGATTCGGGCTATCGCATCAGCGGCAGCTCCCCCGACGGCCGCCTGGTGGAGCTGGTGGAACTCACGGACCACCCCTTCTTCACCGCCTGCCAGTACCACCCGGAATTCCTGTCACGCCCCGGCCGGCCCCACCCCCTGTTCCGGGGCCTGATCGAGGCGGCGCAGGGGCGGCATCAGGGCGCAGACGATTCCGCTGCCACCGATCCCAACTCCACCAAAGCCAACTCCACCGAACCCAACTCCGCGCAGACCACGTTCAAGGAGAGCATCACAGCCGCCTGAGCGAATCGGTCTTGTCCTGGAAGCCGCCGAGCAGGAGCTGCAGGTAGCTCACCTTGCGCAGCTTGATGTTGGCGGTGAGTGACATGCCCACCTGCAGGGGCAGCTCCTGACCGCTCTTGAGCTTGAACTGCTGGGTGTCGAGCGTCACCGTGGCCGGGAAGCGGTAGCTGGGGTTGCGCTCATTCGGCGGCAGGGCGTCGGATCCGATCGCCGTGAGCGTGCCCGGCAGGGTGCCGAAGTCGCTGGCGCGGAAGGAATCGATGCTGATCTCCACCGGCTTGCCCACCTGCACGAAGCCGATGTCGCTGCTGTTGATCTCCACCCGCGCCTCCAGGTCGTTGATGGGCACGATCTGCATCACCGGCTCGCTCCCCTGGGCCACGAACCCCGGCCCGGTGGGCTTGAGGTCGAACACCACCCCGTCCACCGGCGAGCGCACATCCTGATAGCGCACGTTCACGGTGGATTCACTCAGCCGGCCGCGCAGATCGGAGAGTTCGCTGTTCAGCTGAGCGATGGCCTGCTGCAGGATCGCCGTCTGGCGGTTGCGGTCCACGCGCACCTTCTCCAGCTCGCCCTGCACCTCCCGCACCCGGTTGCGCTGCTGCAGCACCTGCAGTTCGGCCGCCGCACCAGCGCTCTCCAGGCTCTCCAGACGCCCGAGGATCTCCCCCTCCAGCTCCATGTTGCGCTGCAGCACCTGCTGCTCGGTGTCGTTCAGGCTGAGATAGCGCTCCAGCTCCAGCTGCTTGAGGCGCAGCTGCTCCAGGCGCGCGGCGATCGATTCCTGCAGCGCCGTCTGGCGATCGAGCACGGCCTCGTTGTCGAGCCGCAGCAGCACCTGGCCCGCGCTCACCCGCTCGCCCTCCTGCACCAGCATCTGATCCAGCACCCCGCCCACCGGCATCTGCACGGTGCGCACCTCGCCGATCGGCTGCAACCGCCCCGGTGCCACCACCACCTCCTCGGTGCGGGCCAGCGCCAGCCAGGCCAGGGCGGCGCCGGTGGTGCCGATCAGGGCCCAGGTGATCGCGCGCGCCAGCACCCGCGACTGCTGCAGCGCCAGGGTTTCGTGGCTGCTCTGCACCCGCCGCTCGAGGGCGTTCTGACCGGCTTTCACCAGCGCTCCGGGCCTGCGCATCAGGGCCATCAGCCGGCCTCCTGCTGGCGGTAGAGGGCGTAGTAGCGGCCGCGGCGCTCCATCAGTTCATCGTGGCGGCCCACCTCGGCGATGGCACCTTCGTGCAGCATCACGATCAGATCGGCGCGGCGGATCGTGGACAGCCGGTGGGTGATGAAGAACACCGTGCAGTCGCTGAGGCTGTCGAGCAGGTTGTCGCACACCCGCCGTTCGGTGTCGTAGTCGAGGGCGCTGGTGGCCTCATCCAGCACCAGCAGCCGGGGCTGGCTGAGCAGGGTGCGGGCCAGAGCCAGACGCTGGCGCTGGCCGCCCGAGAGCCCGGCGCCGCGCTCGCCCACCGGGGCGCTGTAGCCACCGGGCAGCTCCATGATGAACTCGTGGGCGCAGGCCATCCGGGCCGCCTGGATGATCGCTTCACTGCCGGAATCGGGATCGGTGAGGGCGATGTTCTCGGCCACGCTGCCGGTGAACAGCAGCGGCTCCTGGGGCACGATGCCGATCTGACGGCGCAGCGAATAGAGCTCCACCTTGTCGATGTCGCAGCCGTCGATCAGGATCCGCCCCTCACCGGGCGCATAGAGGCGCGAGAGCAGCTTCATCAGCGTGCTTTTGCCGCTGCCGCTCTGGCCCACCACCCCCACGAAGGTGCCCGCCGGGATGCGCAGATCGATGTGCTGCAGCACCTGGGTGGAGGTGCCGGGGAAGGCGAAGCTCACGTTCTGGAACACCACCTCGCCGGCGATCGGCGGCAGGGGAATCTTCTGGCGGTCGGCCTCGTTGCTCTCCTCCGGGGTGTCCACCACATCGGCCAGGCGCTCGAACGACACCTTCAGCTCCTGGATGTTCTGCCAGATCGAGGAGAGCCGCAGCAGCGGCTGGGTGACATAGCCGGAGATGATCCGGAAGGCGATCAGCTGGCCCAGGGTCATCTCGGCGTTGAGCACCATCGAGGCCCCCACCCAGAGCACCAGCAGCTGGGAGAGCTTCTGCAGCACCTGGGAGGTTTCCACCAGCGCCGTGCCGGTGATCGTCTTCTCGAAGCTGCGGGCGATGTAGCGGGTGTAGAGGTCCTGCCACTTCCAGCGGCTGATCATCTCCACGTTCTGGGCCTTCACCGTCTGGATGCCGGTGAGCACCTCCACCAGATGGCTCTGGGTGCGGGCGTTCTCCTGGGCAGCGGCGCGGTATTGCCGCCGGAACAGGGGCGCCCCCAGCACCGTGAGCCCCACCTGGATCGGCAGCACACACAGGGCGATCAGGGTGAGCAGCCAGCTGTAGATCAGCATCACGGCGATGTAGATCACCGAGAAGGCCGTATCCAGCAGGGTGGTGAGCGCCTGACCGGTGAGGAATTCGCGGATCTTCTCCAGCTCCGCCACCCGCGTGCCCAGCTCCCCCACCGGCCGGCGGTCGAAGTAGCTGAGCGGCAGGCGCAGCAGGTGGTCGATCACCTCGGCGCCGAGGCGCAGGTCGATGCGGTTGGTGGTTTCCGTGAACAGGAAGGTGCGCAGAGCGCCGATCACCCCCTCCATCAGCGTCACCACCACCAGGGCGATGCCCAGCACCTGCAGGGTGTCGAGGCTGCGCTGGCTGATCACCTTGTCGATGATCACCTGGATCAGCAGCGGGTTGGCCAGGCTGAACAGCTGCACCACGAATGAAGCCAGCAGCACCTGCAGCAGGACGCCGCGGTAGCGCTGCAGCGCCGGCCAGAACCACTCGAAGCCGAAGCGCTGCTCGGGGGTGGTGTTGCTGCGCTCGAGCAGCAACACGTCGATGCCGTCGGGAAAGGCGGCCTCGATCTCGGCCGGCGGCAGCTCCACCCAGCCCTGGCGCGGCGAGGCCAGCACCAGGCCGCGAGCGTCGGCGGCCCGCACCAGGGCGAAGCCCCCCTTCCAGTTCACCAGGGCCGGCACCTGCAGGCGCGTGCCCAGCTGGGGCGGCACCCGCACGCCGCTCACGTGCAGCCCCATCATCGCGGCGATGTTGCCGCACAGCTGCAGGTCGGGGGTCTGGCCGCGACGCAGCACATCGCGCAGGATCTTCTCGATCGCGTCGCGGCGGAAGGGCAGCTTCAGCTGGGCCGCCAGCATCTGGAAGCAGGCCAGGGTTTCCTCCAGCGGACCGCTGCCCCGCACCAGCAGCAGCTCGGGGCGGTCGCGCTGGCCCAGATCCAGGCCACTGGCCAGGGGGGCGGCGGCGGCGGGCACCAGCTGGGATCCCCCGCCATCCCCTTCCAGCACCGGCTCCAGCGGCTCCGGCGGCGCCAGCACCGCCTGCAGCGGCGCGGCCGGCAGGGCGATCAGCCGCGGCGGCAGCGGCGGCCTCGCCCTGGGCACGCCCTGGGCCGGATCAAGCGCCGTGCCCAACGGGTGATCGGCGAGGTTGTGGCTGGCGGCGAACAGCAGCTCCTCGGCCGTGAGGCTCTGCACGCCCTCGCGCGTGGGCGCCACCAGCCGGGCCACCGGCGCCAGCTGCCGCCACAGGCTCAGCAGCGACACATCCGCCTGGGGCCGGCGCTGCAGCAGCTCGGCCAGCAGGGCCAGCAGCTCGGCGCTGAACAGCTGAGCGGCGCACCAGGCGGCAAAGGCGGGCTCCTCCTGCAGCAGCGCCAGCAGCCGCCCATCGGCGATCGCCAGCACCTCCAGCTCGCCGGCCGCCGCCACCTCCTCGCAGGGGGCCGCCCGCAGCAGCGACGCCAGCCCCACCCAGGCCCCCGGCCCCAGCTTCTCGGCGGTGCGCAGGGAGCCCGCGTCGCGCACCAGCAGGCGGGCCGAGCCCCGCAGCAGCAGCAGCACCTCGGAGGGGATCAGGTCGTTGTGGCAGAGGGCCTGGCCAAGGCCGTAGAGCCGCCGCTCGCCGCTGGCCAGCAGGCGTGCGCGCAGCCCCGCGCTCAGCCCATCGAGAGCGGGGAGGTCGGGGGGGGCCTGGGGGTCGAGGGCGGTCATGACAGGGGCTGGCTGACGGCGATGGGCACGGGGTCAGGGCCCCTGGCGAGGGCCTCCAGGCGGCGACTCACCTCGGCCTCCAGCCACTCATTGAGAAGCTCCTGGGTCATGGCATCGGCGGCATCGGGCCCGAAGCCGGCAGGCAGCAGGCTCTCCAGTCGCACCAGAAGCCACCAGCTCTCGATCGCAAACGGCTCCAGCACCACCCCCGGCTCCACCGCCCGCAGGCGGCCCACCAGTTCGGGGTGGCCCTGATCCAGCGGCACAGGACCCACGATGCCGCGGGTGGCCCGTTCCGGACCCTCGGCGTAGCGGACCGCCAGCTCACCGAAATCAGCCTCGCCCTCGCTCACCTGCAGGAACAGCTCCCGGGCCAGCCCTGGATCCTTGGTTCGCAGCAGGCTGTACACCACCTGATCGAGGCTCTGCTTGCGAGCCAGGAAGCGCGACTCGGCCTTGGGGGCGAAGTGCTGCTGGCAGTACTTCCACACCCCCACCGGGTAGGCGATCCGGTAGTCCAGATCCGCCGGGGACAGGCAGCGGCTGCGGGCGTAGTCCTGCAGCGCCTGCTCATCGGCGAGGTCCCGCTCCTCCATGAACTTCTGGCGGGCCGCCTCGCGCTCCTCCGGCTCCAGCGCAACCGAGGCCAGCAGCTCCTCCAGCAGCTCCTGGCGCAGATAGCTGTGCAACAGGCCGTAGCGGGCCAGGCGGGCCGGGTCCGGAATGGGCATCGAGGCTCCTGCGCGGGCCCATTCTGGCCTGCGGCAACGGGTGAGCTGTTTAGGGTTGGGGAGAGGCCTGGTGCAGCCCGATCCCATGCCGGCAACCGCCACCGCCGCCATACCCTCAGCCATCCCCGTGGTGGAAACCTTCCATTCGCTCCAGGGCGAGGGGCTACACGCCGGCCGCAGCGCCTTCTTCCTGCGCCTGGCCGGCTGCACGGTGGGCTGCCCCTGGTGCGACACCAAGCACTCCTGGCCACAGGAGGCCCATCCGCACCGCGGCCTGGAGGAGCTGGCCGCCCAGGCCAGCGCTGCCGGCGGCGTTGGCGCCGCCTTCGTGGTGGTGACCGGCGGCGAGCCCCTGCACCACAACCTCGATGGGCTCTGCGCGGCCCTCGAGGCCGCCGGATTGCCACTGCACCTGGAAACCAGTGGCGTCGATCCGCTCAGCGGCCGCTTCGACTGGATCACCCTCTCGCCCAAGCGCCACCGGCCACCGCGGCCCGAACTGCTGGCCGCCTGCCACGAGCTCAAGGTGGTGGTGCACGAGCCGGCCGATCTCGCCTTCGCCGAGGCCATGGCCACCGCCGCCGCCGAAGCCGGCAACCATCCCGTGCTGCTGCTGCAGCCCGGCTGGGACAGCCCGCCGGGCCAGGAGCTGGCGATCGCCCACGTGCGCCGCCACCCCCGCTGGCGCCTCAGCCTGCAGAGCCACAAGTGGCTGGGGGTGCGCTGAGGTCGATGAGCACATCTGCGCAACCCACCACCATCGCCCTGCTCTCGGGCGGCCTCGATTCGGCCACCGCCGCCGCCCTGGCGATCGAGGCGGGCTGGCGGGTGATCGGCCTGTCGTTCGACTACGGCCAGCGCCACCGCCGCGAACTGCGGGCCGCCGCCGCGGTGGCTGCCGCGCTGGGGCTGGCCGAGCACCACACCATCGCCGTGAACCTGGCGGCCTGGGGCGGTTCGGCCCTCACCGATCCCGGCGTCGCCCTGCCCAGCGAGGGGGTGCAGGAGGGGGTGATCCCCAGCACCTACGTGCCCGGCCGCAACACGGTGTTCATCGCCCTGGGCCTGAGCCTGGCCGAGGCCCGCGGCGCCGAGCGGCTGGTGCTGGGGGTGAACGCCGTGGATTACTCCGGTTATCCCGACTGCCGGCCCGACTATCTGGACGCCTTCCAGACCCTGGCCGATCTGAGCAGCAAGGCCGGCCGGGAGGGGCGGGCGCCGCGGCTGTGGGCGCCGCTGGTGGAATGGAGCAAAACGCGCATCGTGACCGAGGCGCTGCGGCTGGGGGTGCCGATCGCCGCCACCTGGAGCTGCTACAGCGGCGGCGACGTCCCCTGCGGCGTGTGCGACAGCTGCCGCATCCGCGATGCCGCCCTGATCGAAGCGGGCCGGCCCGATCTGGCCAGCGGGGCCGCCGGCGCCCCGGCGCCCGCGTCGCCAGCGCCATGAGCGCACCGCTGCGGCGGGAGCTCCCCTGGTGTCCGCCCGAAGCCCTGTTGCCGCGGCTGCTCCCGCAGCTGGAGCGGCCGGCTCTGGTGTGGCTCGACGGCGACGGCTCGGCGCTGGGGGGGCGCAGCGTGCTGGCCCTCGAGCCGGTGGCGGAGCGGGTGTGCCGGGGCCTGCCCGGCGACGCCGGCGCCGAGGATCCTTTCGCGGTGCTGGGGCAGCTGCAGGCCAGCGGCCGGCCCTGGCTGGGCTGGCTGGCCTACGAGGCCGGCGCCTGGCTGGAGCCGGCGCCCCACTGGCAGCGCCCGGCGATGGCCCTGCTGTGGGCGATCCAGGCCGATCCGCTGCTGATCGCCGACCACCACCAGCAGCGGCTGTGGCTGGAGGGCCACGACCGGCAGCGGCTGCAGGCCCTGGCCGGGCGTCTGGAGCGCGCCGCGGCGGACATCCCGGCAGAGCGCGGCGGCGCCGGGAGCAGGGGCGTCGGGAGCAGGGGCGATCTGTGGCTGCCCCTGGAGGCCTGGCACTGGCACACCAGCCAGGCCGCCTTCGCCACCCAGGTGTCGGCGGTGCGCGAGCGCATCGCCGCCGGCGATCTGTTCCAGGCCAACCTCACCGCCTGCTGCGAGCAGGAGCTCACCCGGGCCCCCAGTGCCGCCGCCCTGCTGGCGCTCTACGGCCGCCTGCGCCGACGCTGTCCCGCCCCCTTCGCCGGGCTGGCCATCGGCGGGCCGATGGCGGCGGGGGAGGCGGTGCTCTCGGCCTCACCGGAGCGCTTCCTGCAGCTCCACCCCGAGGGCGCGGTGGAGACCCGCCCGATCAAGGGCACCCGGCCCCGCCACACCGATGCCGCCGCCGATGCCGATGCCGCCGCCGAGCTGGTCACCAGCCCCAAGGACCGGGCCGAGAACGTGATGATCGTGGATCTGCTGCGCAACGACCTGGGCCGGGTGTGCGTACCCGGCTCGATCCAGGTGTCCCAGCTGGTGGGGCTGGAGAGCTACCGCCAGGTGCACCACCTCACCTCCGTGGTGCAGGGGCAACTGCAGCCGGGGCTGGGGGCGACGGATCTGCTGCGGGCCTGCTGGCCGGGGGGCTCAATCACCGGCGCCCCCAAGATCCGCGCCTGCCAGCGCCTGGGCGAACTCGAGCCCGTGCCCCGCGGCCCTTACTGCGGCTCCCTGTTCCGGCTCGATGGCGCCGGCGGCTTCGACAGCAACATCCTCATCCGCTCCCTGTTCGTGGATGGCCGGCGGCTGCGGGCCCACGGCGGCTGCGGCATCGTGGCCGACTCCGATCCCCAGGCCGAGGCGGAGGAGCTGGGCTGGAAGCTGCGGCCGCTGCTGGAGGCCCTGGCCGCTGAGGAAGCACGGCTACCGCCGTTGGGACCCCGCCAGCCATGACCAGCCGGACCCCGATGGCGCTGCAGCCGCCGCTGCCGGAGATCGCCTGGATCGACGCGCCGGCCCCCGCCGGGCACTGGGGCCAGCCGGGCGAGCTGGCGCTGCCCCTGGCCGACCGGGGCCTGCTGCTGGCCGATGGCCTGTTCGAAACCGTGCTGGTGCTGGACGGCCGCCCCCGGCTGCTGGCCGAACACCTGCAGCGCTGGCGGACCGGCGCCGCCCTGCTGGCCATGGAGCCGCCACCAACGGCGGCCCGGGTTGAGCCTCTGATCGAGGAGGCCATCAGCCGCAGCGCCATCACCACCGGCGCCCTGCGTCTGAACTGGAGCCGCGGCGCCCCGGCCGCCGCCGGAGCCCGGGGGATCGCCATCCCCGCCGGCTGCCGCCACCGCTTCTGGCTGCAGCTCAGCGCCGCCAGCCCCTGCTTCCAGCCCGTGCGGGTGATCGTCAGCCCCACGGAAACCCGCAGCGCCACCAGCCTGCTCTGCAGGGCCAAAACCTTCGCCTACGGCAGCGCCATCCAGGCCCGCCGCCAGGCCGAAGCGAGCGGCGCAGACGACGCCCTGCTGGCCAGCAGCGCGGGTGGCCTCTGCTGCGCCACCGCCGCCAACCTGCTGGTGCGTGGCCCAGGCGGCTGGCTCACCCCACCGCTGTCCAGCGGCTGCCTGCCCGGGGTGATGCGCGCCCGGGCCCTGGCCCTGGGGCTGGCGCGGGAGGCACCGATCCCCCAGGAGGATCTGGCCGCCAGCAGCGGAGCAGTCCTGCTCAACAGCCTCAGCTGCCGCCCCATTACCCATCTGGCGGGAGCTCCGCTGCAACGTGCTAGCAGGCCAGCAGCACAGCTGGCCATGGACCTATGGCGACAGCTGCTGACGGTGATCGACGCCGATTGGGTGTGATCACGAACGCAGCGGCGTCAGTCCGGACTGCAGCCCAACCATGGACACACAGGAACGGGGACGTAGGTTGTCAGAAGAACCGAAGCGGTGCGGCACGCATGGGCCACCCGGCAGAGCGGAATCGGTCAAATCCACCTTGGCGGTGCCTCAGCTGCATGGCTGCGGCCGTGCTGGCCGGCTGCGGAACCCAAACCGAGAAGGCCGCGCATCTGGCCGCACCGGGTGATCTGCTCGTGCGCACCAGTAACGGCAAGGAGGTCAGGTTGGTCAAGTCGTTCCAAGCCGGCCAGCCCAACGGCGTTTACGGAGGTGTGGTCGATGTGATCGACAGAAGCGACGGCGGAAGCGGAGGCACGGAACGACTGAAGGCCAATGCAGTGTGCAGCGTTGAGAACCTGCCCGGCTGGCCTCAGTACGACAATCTGTATGGTTCTGTGCAGGGCGAACTGGACGAGAATGGAACCGATCAGGAGCGTTGGCAGGTGCTGTTGCATTTCGATGGTCGCATAGAAGAAACGAACGCCGATGGTTTGAACAGCTCCCCCCAGGAATGGGCACAGCGACTGAGAGACAATCTCTGCCGCAAAGGTGACTTTGACGATCGGCCCAGCCGGGACGGCTGAGCACTCATCACAAAGCCAGAGGACTGACATTGCGCTGAATGCCAGTGGACCCAGAGTTGTGCCGTTGGATACTGTTTTGACGGAGGCTCTCGCGTTGGATGGTGAGTGCATCGACACTTAGCCAATGCCAAAGACCCTGTTCAAGGTTGATCTCACCAAGCCGATGGATCAACAGGAAATGCCAGGGCACAACCGCTGGCATCCCGACATTCCAGCGGTTGCATCGGTGAACCCCGGCGAGGTATTCCGGATCGAATGCAAAGACTGGACCGACGGACAGATCAAGGACAACGACGACCCCCAGGACATCGCCGATGTGAACCTGGAGGTTGTTCATGTGCTGAGCGGGCCGATCTGGGTAAATGGCGCCCAGCCTGGCGATATCCTTGTTGTTGACATCCTCGACGTGGGCGCCTTGCAGGGGGATGAATGGGGTTTCACGGGAATCTTTGCCAAGGAAAATGGCGGCGGATTCCTCACGGATCACTACCCGAAAGCGGCCAAGGCGATCTGGGATCTGGAAGGGATCTACACCTCGTCAAGGCACATTCCGGGTGTGCGTTTTGCCGGCATCACCCACCCCGGTCTGATTGGCTGCGCGCCATCGCACGACCTGCTGCGCGAATGGAACCGCAGGGAAACCGAACTGGTGAACACCGCACCAGATCGCCGCACCTACGGTGCTGGCCTCTCGGGAAACGAACCGGTTCTCGCCGCACTCCCCAATCCCAATAGCGCCGTGCTGGGCAGCCTTCCTGCCAGCGAATTCGAACGGGTGGCCAATGAAGCAGCTCGCACCGTGCCACCGAGGGAACATGGTGGCAACTGTGACATTAAAAACCTCACGAAAGGCACGCGTATCTACTTCCCGGTCTACGTGGAAGGAGCAAAGCTCTCAATGGGAGACATCCACTTCTCCCAAGGTGATGGCGAAATCTCCTTCTGCGGCGCAATTGAAATGTCTGGCTACATTGATCTTCACGTAGAGATCATCAAAGGTGGGGTTGAGAAATATGGGATGGTGAACCCCATGTTCAAAACCAGCCCTCTTGAGCCACAGTATTCAGACTATCTCGTCTTCGAAGGAATCTCGGTCGACGAGTTCGATGGCAAGCAATATTACATGGATGTCCATATTGCCTACCGTCGCGCTTGCCTAAACGCCATTGAGTATCTCAAGAAGTTTGGGTACACCGGAGAGCAGGCTTATCTCCTGCTGAGTTGTGCCCCTGTAGAAGGTCGAATCAGCGGCATCGTCGATATTCCCAACGCATGCTGCACGTTGGCGATCCCAACAGCCATCTTCGATCAGGATATATTACCCCACTGAATTCAGAGGAGACGCACACCCGCCAATGCCAGCCAAAGCCTTTTGTGGCTCTGGCTGGTCGGCCATAGTGCCAGAATTACGCTTGCCTGACTCAAGCAGTTTATCCAAGCAAGGACCATTACCATCCACCATGCCAGTTTACGAGTATCGCTGCCCGGAAGGTTGCGATGATTATGAGATTTGGAGAACTATCTCCGAGCGTAACGTGAGTACAGATTGTCCGTCCTGTGGCTCGAGTGGGATTCGTCTGTTCCATCCACTCATGAGCCTCACCGGATCGCTACGCCTTAAGCAGGCATCATCAGAGCCGAAAGTTGTGACCAATCGGCCCAAGCAAGAAGAGCCCAGAGCCCAAATCAAGGAAAGCACAAATCGACCCTGGATGCTCAACAGGGGCTGCTGAACAACTGACATCATTAGAGTTAGCACAAAGCCTCCCGAGAAAGCTCAGGAGGCTTTTTAATGGCCGGTCCAGAGTCTGTAACGACCCAGGCGTCAGCTTGAAAAGCTGTCAGACTGTGAGGAACTCCTGGATCACATCATCGGACAGCTCACTTGTCGCCCCACTGGATACGATCCCTCCACGTTGCATCGCATAATAGAAGCTGGACTGACGAACGAAGTGAAGATGCTGTTCAACCAGCAAAACGCTGATGCCCGTTTCTTTCATGATTCGCTGCACCGCCTTTTCAATGTCGAGAATAATTGAAGGCTGAATTCCCTCTGTGGGTTCATCAAGGAGAAGCAGCCGAGGACGGCCAAGGAGGGCACGGGCGATCGCGAGCTGTTGTTGCTGACCACCACTGAGGTCACCCCCTTTACGGTTAAGGAACTTCTCAAGAATTGGGAACAGGTCGAAAACAAGGGGGTCAATACGGCGATTCTTCGCCATCCCGCCCGGCAGGGCCTCCATGCCCAACATCAGGTTATCCCTCACCGTGACCTGAGGAATGATATCTCGACCCTGGGATACATATCCAATACCTGATCGAGCTCGCATGTAAGGAGGCTGGTTTTTCAGGGTCTTGTCTTGATACTCAATGGTTCCCGTACGCTGTTGTAGTAGTCCAATAATGGACTTGAGCAACGTCGTCTTGCCCACTCCATTGCGACCGATAAGGCAAACCATTTGCCCCTCAGGGACAGAAAGGTCAACGTTACGGAGGATATGGCTTTCACCGTAGTACACATTGAGCCCTGTAACACTCAACAAGGGGGGATTTGCCATCGGTAGGGGGAAGGTAGCAGTGAAAAGAAAAACCTGAATAAGATGAGGTGGTCGGCAAGAAGCGATATAGCGATAACGTTAGTCTGCCTGACCTAGATAGACCTCAATGACCCTTGGGTCGTTCTTGACATCCTCAAGCAGCCCCTCGGTGAGCAATTGACCTTGATGCAGAACCGTGACTGGCGCGTTTAAGTCGCGGATGAATTCCATGTCATGTTCAATCACCACCACAGTATGCTCGCCTGCCAAAGACTTAATTAGCTCAGCTGTCTTCTCAGTTTCTTCATCAGTGAGACCAGCCACCGGCTCATCCAAGAGAAGGAGCTCAGGGGACTGAACAACCAGCATGGCAATGGCAAGCCACTGCTTTTGGCCATGGGAAAGTGAGCCCGCCTGCTTCGTTTCAAACGGCGAAAGACCAACGTACCGAAGCAGCCGCTGAACCTCGTCTTTGGACTCCGTGGGAAGTTTAGCTGTCATAAGGTTAAGGGCATTCCTAAAGGGAGATGCCGCGAGCTCCATGTTCCGAAGCACAGATAGATTGCTGAAGACCCGCGGTGTCTGAAACTTTCGGCCAATGCCACGCCTTGAAATACGCTGCTCAGGGAGTCCAAGAAGGGACTCGCCTCTGAATAAGACCTTGCCCTTCGTGGGCTGCACCTTACCCGTGATCACATCAAGAAAGGTAGTCTTACCGGCACCGTTGGGGCCGATAATCGATTTCAGCTCACCTCGATTGATCGTGAGAGTCAAGTCAGTAAGCGCATAAAAGCCATCAAAGCTGACGCTTACATCCTGTAGCTGAAGCAAAGGCTGGGTCATCACAGAAGCGCGCAACGGGTGGATTCAGAATCAAGAGAGGAAACAAGTAGGAATTTTACGTTTGCTCTATAGTTGCCACCTGCTCATCGAGCTCTGGATACGTGCGCGCCTTGGGTGCGATTCCAAAAGCTGCAAGAAAGGACCGCAGACCACCGCCCTTGAACCAGCCGTAGATACCATCAGGCATCAGAACAACAACAAAGATGAAGAGCGCACCTTGGACGAAGAGCCACATTTCAGGCAATGCCTCACTCACGAGACTTCGCAAGTAGTTCACGAGCGTGGCCCCGATAATTGGTCCAACAAGCGTGCCACGTCCACCAACGGCCACCCAGATCACCATTTCAATTGACATTGAAATCGACATGTATTGAGGTGATACGATGCCAGTCTGCACGGTATAAAGCGCGCCAGATATACCGCAGAGGGCGCCGCTCACAATAAAGACAATTGTCTTGAATGGAACCGGGTTGAAACCACTAAATCTGAGCCTCTGCTCATCATCCCGAATGGCAATAAGAGCATCTCCAAATCGACCAGAAGTGAAGTAGCGACAAACAACAAAGGCAATGGGCAGGAGGATCAGCGTTAGGCGATAGAGCCAGATCTGGAAGTCAGGTGATCCGACCATAAAGCCAAAGAGCTCTGTAGTGCTTGTCTTTAGGCCATTCGTACCATTGATAAGCCGCTGCTGTCCATTAAAGAAATGGAAGAAGACCATCAAGGCAGCCTGCGAGATGATCGAGAAATAAACACCCTTAATTCTATTTCTAAAGATCAGATAACCAACCAGCCCAGCAACAACTGCTGGCACAAGCCAAAGTGCGATGAGCGTGACAACTGGTGACCAGAATGGCTCCCAGAAGAATGGCAGCTGACTCACACCATAGTTCTCAAAGAACTTGGGAATTCCATTCGCGCCGGCCTCGCTGGGTGTATTTAACATCAGATACATTGCTACAGCGTAGCCACCCAATGCAAAAAAGATTCCCTGGCCCAGACTCAACAAACCAGTGAATCCCCAGATCAAGTCGACTGCCAGAGCAGTGATCGCCAGGGAGAAGTATCGGCCAAAGAGATTCAGCCTGAACTGGTCAAGAATTGCAGGCAGGATAAAGAAGGCAAAAGCCAGGAGGATCCAGGGAATCAGTCGCT
>SLIG01000117.1 GCA_007135755.1 Cyanobium sp. | reverse complement strand
GAAAATGGAACCTTCTATGATGCTTTGGGACGCATAGTCTTAACCAATAATGGCAAGGGGCTCAACGGAATAAGCATCCCGCGGAAAGGCAAAGTTCGTGGTGCCAACAGGGAGCCAGGCTGGGATGAAATCAAAGCCATGAGCTCCGGAACGGTCAAGCGAACGATCATCGATGACACGCTGCCCGGTGGGCCCGTGGAGCGCACCATCACCTACGAGGCGCCGTTTGATCGGTGTGATCGGGTGGAGGACTATCGGGTAGTGTGGGAGTTCTTTAACAGCAGTAGTGAACAACTCAGATAAGAAAGCTGCCGAAGAGAGCCCGTCTATCAATTCTTAATGTCGCGGTTTCTGGCTATGGGGTAAAAGCAGGGTTGAACATTGCAAACATATGGCGATCAAAAGGACGCACAGTAACTACGTCTGACGTAGAGATTGCGATCTGGAATGCACTCAGCCTAGCGTTGGCATCGGCAATGGTATCAGAATATCTTTTATCTGTTAGCCTTAGAGCGTGCTGAAAGTCTCTGATCTTATGCTGTTCATTGGTTTTCATTGCTTCGTAATACTTGTTATTGGCTTCTTTGAGGGCACTTGCAGCTGCTTCAACTTTTCCAATAATCTGCTGGGTTCTTAGTGTGTAGTCTGTAGTTAGGATTAGCTCGTGTCTAAGCCGAGAGCGAAAGCCACTCAGCAGTGGCTGAATCAGGATTGATCCACCACCATCATGCTTTCCAGGGGAATTACATTCAATTACTTTGCCGACATATACTTTACCATTTCGCAGGTCGATTGCGGTAGGGCGGTCCTCAAGCTGGGCCTGGAAGAGAAGCGAACCGAAGTAATCGGAGAATGACCTATAGCTTCTCCTGTTTTCCGCAGCTTCCTGCCAGAACAAGTTAAGAATATGAGGCAATATCAACCCGAGGAGCATTGCTCCAGCAGGGGCGCCGATACCAGGATACACAACAATGATTCTCCACCAGCTATGGATAGAGGGCAGAAAGATCAAAAGTATCCGTACAACAGTATATGATACTATTAATAGGCACACACCCCATAGAGCAGACTCAAGAACAAGCCGCTGGCCATCGGAGCGGGTAGAATTGTACTTAGTACGATTCCACTGTGAGTAGAATAGAAACCCGCCCACAAGTGGAAGAAAGAGTGCATTCCAAGGCATTCTCCGATAGAGCTAGCGATGGGCCAAGTCAGTTGATGGAGTATCTTCTACAGGTTGTCTAAGATTGAGGCGCTCTGCAACTCCGGCTATAGCCTCTAGATCTTTTTTCCCTTTCCTGCTAAGCAGGGATTCCACTGCATTAACAGAGGATGCTCCGGACGAGTGGATAATCACTCGTGCTAGATCCCTTCGGCCGAGGATGGGATCTGATGTAGTCAATCTTATACCTGGTATGACGTCACCGGATACCAGGCGTCGAATAAGTTGGCTGAGGCGCCTTGAAGTGGGTCGTTTCATGTGATGGTGGCAGCCGATCATAAGAATAATTCGCCTGAACTCAGGCAAGGCATGTAGCTATTGATTAAAGCGTTCGTAACTGAAAGAGCGCTGGTGGGGAGCTGGGTCTGGTTAGAGCAAGGATGAAAGCTTTAATCCTTGACATTACGAATTGTAGCCTGGCCCACGGGGGTGTCAACAGATATTAACACAGTTAGCTTGATCTATGTATGTATCACCAAGGTTGTAATCATGGTCTATGAGCCATGATGCCCGGACGCGTGTAGCTGCGAGCTGGGCTCGGCACCTTTGCTTTTGGGCCCAGGTGTCAAGGTACTGACCAAACTGGAAGGGCGAGTCAAGACAAGCTGAGCGTTTGGCATCATTGAATCTTCACGTTGGCTTTATCGGTAGTTGACAAGGCGGCATACTCGGAGTATGCGCCTTAACCGAGCATAGTTCTTTGTGTAGAGTAGGCACACATCCCTATTTGTTGCGTTCCCCTTCAATTAGGGTTCGGGCCGCGACTGGTTGCCGCTGTACCCAGCTTCCACTCACGCCCCACCGGCACCAGGAGAAGGCCTTTGATCGGCTGCTGCCCGGCACCCCCCGCAACACCCTGGTGGCCAGGCCTACGAGAGTTCTTGCCATACCCAGAGCAGCCACGATGTCACCGAGCTGATCCGCTCGCTTTAAGACCCCTGCTGCACCAGCTACTGACAACGTCTGGTATTTCTTCATAAACCTCGTGCAGCTACGCGATGTCACCCCTAGCCACTTTTATCGCGACACGATCGGTCTGATTCCCTCCTGACATGATCGCCCATTTGATTTCCAAAGCCGGGCTGCGCTCAATGCCTACCTCCTGGCCAGCAGTTGCGTTTATAACCACCACATCTCCCCCGCCAACTACCTCGATGTGTGCGCTGTTGAACTACGCTAGCTCGACTACTTGCTGAACCGCTGCCTGATCATTCGAGAGACCAACCAGCGCATCAAGCGCCAAGCCTCATCGGACTACGTGGCATAGCTGCGCGAGGAACTGGGGTTCCCCAGGCGTCGGTGCTCGCCAGCCACCTGCTGATACCGTAAGGGCCGGAGTCAGACCAATAGATATACGATCTAACGCAGTTCCTGCAGCAGCAGCTTGAGCAAGTTGTTGCAGCGATTGACCATGCCTGAATATGTGATGGCTGATTCTGAACTCAGGACTTCTTTTGCCTATTGAAATCCCAGAACTCGTACCGTCTGTGAAACCAACTGGGATGCTGATTAATTCCGTCTCGAGCACGGTGCTCAAAGAAATCCATCCTGGAGAGCCGGTGGAATACACGATCACCGATCACCTAGGAGGCGCCGTTTGATCACTTTGATTTGGCACTAGATAATCGGGTTGCTTGGGTCTTCTTCGGCAAGTCTAGTGAGATCTCGATGCCCGAGTCATTAGTGGTTTCGCTTGTCGATCACCGTCAGCTGATCCAACAATACCTGTGCTCCAGTGAACCAGTCATCTTCGAAAAACTCTGAGAGATATTCTCCAAGCAGCTGCTCGCCAAGTTTCATTACCTCGATCAACAGTTCGACTGAACCTTCGATCTCGTCGTTTGTCGGCCATTCGATGAGCTCGGGATCTTCCTGGAGGATTGCGGGAGAGTCATAGTGGGCGATCAGTTTGTTGCGCCGCTTGCGTATCCTCCCCGATTCCTTCTTCGCCTCATCGAGTCTCTCTTTGAGTAATTGCCTACGGTCAGAAGTCTCGTCAGTGGGGCTGCACCAGTGCAACAAGCTGTAAAGTGAGAGATTTGTATTGCCCTTGCCACTGCTGGCCTGGTCTGTCAATGCACAGATATTCAGCTGGATGCTATCAAGCATGGAAACTCGGATGGCTCTGGCGAGGCCGCCCGTCGTTCTGATCATGAGCTCAAAGTTGGTTTCACTGGAGAACAATCCTTTGTAATAATTCCATGTCCAGTACAGCCAGTAAAGTTGATGTCGAAGGAACCTGACCCCCTGCTGGCAATCGCTCTTGGTTTCGCTTTCAGTCATGCCCCTTTCCCGTCTCTTGGTAGGCCTGAGAGCAGAGATCGCCAAGCACATCAGAAAATTTCCCTGCCTCCCCTTTGCCGAGCCTGAGGCGATAACGTCCCCAACGTTTGTCGTATTCCATCACATCCAAACCGGAGGCCTCAATCTTGGCTGTCGTCTCTTCAATTTGTGGCAGACGGATGTCTACCCTTAAGGCATTCTTCTGAGGGCGGAAAACAACAAAGTTGTTGGGCTGGCCGTTGCTCGCCAGGCCGATGTAGAACTTGTTGTATTTCAACTCCAGGCCAGGGGCAAACTCGGAGATCTTCTTCAAAAGCTCATCAGCCATGGCCACTGTCGCTTTCGAACCCCTGGATTCCCAGTAAGCGCGATCCGTTGTCTCCTGTACCTCCTCATCCTCGTCCACGAGTCCAAAACGCGACTCATCCAGCACCGTGGTGAACAACAGTGAAACGGTATCCCCAAGCTGCACCGCACTCATTTGGATCGCCATCAACGGAATCATGCCGTTGAAGAGGGAAATCACGTTCAGGAAACGAGCTGTGATCTCTTCGGCAACGATCACGGCAGTGTGGTCATACTGGGGGTAACGCTTGCGTTCCACATCCCAGTATTCAATCGTGCGGATGATGTGGGATTCATCAGTCTTCCCTAGTTGCAGCTCCACTTCAAAGCGGTGGCTGCTCTCTGTGTCCTGCAGCAATAGGTCCAGCCTTCCGGCCGTGGGCTGCTTCCGCTCCTTGTCCTTGAGCACAACATCCCCCAGCCCAAGGATCATGGGGTTCTCAGCGATCCGGTCCTGCACCCAGCGTTCTGAGAGCTCCGGATGGGCCCTGAGGGAGAGCTTGGTGAGAGGTTGGTACTTCATGTAGGGCTGACGGTAAGGGCAGCAGTCCTTACGCTGAGTCTGGCGTTGCCCCCGGGCCTGTGACGACCCTCACCATCACTTCCAAGGGTCAGGTCACCCTGCGCCGCGATCTGCTGCGCCACCTCGGCGTGGGGCCGGGAGAGCAGATCGAGGTGCAAGCCTTACCAGGCGGGCGGATCGAGGTGCGCGCAGCACAGGCGCCTGGCTCGATCGAGGCATTCATCGGCAGCCTGGCCGGTCGCAGCGCCAAGGTCGCCAGCCTGGAGGAGATCCAGCAAGCCGCCGTTGCCGGTTGGTCGAGCAGCCCATGAGGATCACGGCTGACACGAATGTCCTCATCCGCGCAGTGGTGGGGGATGACCCGGCTCAGGCAGCGGTGGCAGCTGGGGTTCTGCGGGATGCCGAGCGCATCGCCGTCACCCTGCCCTGCCTCTGCGAGTTCGTGTGGGTGCTGAGACGGCTTTATTCCTTCTCACCAGCCGACATCGCCAGATCTGTCCGCACGCTGATCAATTCCGCCAGCGTGAGCCTCGATCGCCCCGCCGTCGAGGCCGGCCTGACCATGCTGGAGGCCGGCGGTGACTTCGCCGATGGCGTGATCGCCCACCGGGGGCAGTGGCTCGGTGGCGACACGTTCGTGTCGTTCGACCGACAGACAGTGGCGCTGCTCGAAAGCCAGGGCAGTGATGCCCGGCTTCTCGGCTAATGCTGCCCTCCGTAGTAGCAAGCGAGCTGGAGCAGGTGGCGGCCGATGCCATCCGCACCGCCTTTCACCCCACCACACCAGGCTTTGCGGGTCTGATCGACCGCTTCCTCAGCGACCGTCAGCGGCTGCTCAAGGGGCCCTACGTCTCCGTGGCCCTGCCCTTCCGCGAAGGCTCAGGGCGTAACTGGTTCCCGCAGATCCCTCTCCCCTTCCCGCCCTACCGGCACCAGGAGAAGGCCTTTGATCGGCTGCTGCCCGGCACCCCCCGCAACACCCTGGTGGCCACCGGCACCGGCTCCGGCAAAACCGAGTGCTTCCTGCTGCCGATCCTCGAGCACTGCCGCCTGCAGCACAGCGAGGGTCAGAAGGGCATCAAGGCGATCCTCATTTACCCGATGAACGCCCTGGCCACCGACCAGGCCCGGCGTATCGCCGAGCTGATTCACACCACCCCATCGCTCGCCGGCCTGCGGGCCGGCCTCTACATCGGAGCCGCTGATGAGCTGCCCACCGCCGCAATGGGCGCCAACAGCGTGATCACCGACAAGGACGCCCTTCACAAGGCCCCGCCCGACATCCTGCTCACCAACTACAAGCAGCTCGACTACCTGCTACTCCAGCCCCATGTGCAGGGCCTCTGGGCCAACAACCACCCCCTCAGCGATGGCAGCAGCGTGCTGCGCTACCTGGTGGTGGATGAGTTCCACACCTTCGATGGCGCCCAGGGCACCGATCTGGCCTGCCTCATCCGCCGCCTGCGCGACCGGTTGCACTGCCCCGGCGATGCGCTCGTGTGCGTCGGCACCTCCGCCACCCTCGGCGGCCCCGAGTCCCGCCAGGCAATGCGCGACTACGCCGGCCAGATCTTCGCGAGCCGCTTCGAGCCCGAGGCCCTGATCGAAGAGGAACGCCTCACCGCCGAGGAGTTCTTCACGGCGCACACGGGCTTCGGGGATGGTGAGAACGGCGGGCTTTTCGCGCTGCCGTTGCCCGGGGTCGAGGCGATCAAGCAGCTCGATCCGGAACACGCCAGCAGCACCGGCGCCTACATCGCCCTTCAGGCCCAGCTCTGGCTGGCCGACACCCTGCCGCTGCCTCCCGAGGGTGATGTGAACGCACCTGGCTGGCGCCTCGCGCTCGGCCAGCGACTCGGCACCCTCCCCGCCGTTCACAACCTGGTGCGGCAGGCCGCCGGCACCTGCTCGGTGGACACCCTGCTGGAGCGCTTCTCCCGTCAGCTGGGGCTGGGGGAGCAGTTCCCGCGGCGCTACCGCGTGCTGCTGCTCGAGAGCCTGCTGGCCCTGATCGCCCATGCCCGCCGCACCACCACCCGCCTCGATGGCCAGGAGGTGATGGTGCCCTGGCTCAATCTGCGCCTGCAGCTCTGGCTGCGGGAGCTCAAGCGCATGGTGGCCTCGGTGGAGGCCGAACCCGAACTGCGCCACTCCGACGACCTCTCCGGCAGCGACGCCAGCCCCCACCTGCCGGTGGTGCACTGCCGTGACTGCGGCGCCACTGCCTGGACCTCCACCCTCCTTCACCAAGGCAGCAACCGCCTCGATCGCGCCACCAACCTCAAGGCCTTCTACAAGGCCTACTTCTCCGGCGCCCCCGAACTCCGCTACGTCTTCCCCCAGGCGCCAGGGGCCGGTGAGCACAGGCTGTGCGCCAGCTGCCTCTCCATCCACCGCCCCCAGGACATCCCCACCGCAGGCGATGGCAGCACCAAGGGCCAGCCCGTCTGCCCCAACTGCCAGAGCCCGGAGCTGCTGGCGGTGGACATGCCTGACTGCAGCACCACCGACGAGCACAACCACCCCCGCGTCAGCCGCGACTGCCCGTACTGCAATGCCCAGCAGGGCCTGCTGCTGATCGGTTCCTCCGCCGCCAACCTCACCAGCACCTGGAGCGCCTCGCTGTTCGCCTCCAGCTTCAACGGCGACAAGAAGCTGCTCACCTTCAGCGATTCGGTGCAGGACGCCGCCCACCGGGCTGGCTACATCGCCGCCCGGGCCTACCGCACCACCTTCCGCACCGCCCTCACCAGCACCGTGCAGGGTCTCGCCGCCAGCCAAAGCGGCCCCCTGCGGCTCGATCAGCTGCAGGAGGAGCTGATCCGGCGGTGGCAGCAGCGCTTCATCAATCCCGTCGACTTCGCCGCCACCTTCCTCCCACCCGATCTGGAGTGGCTGCGCGAGTGGGACGCCCTGCAGCACCAAGAAATCCCGACCATCGACGCCGGCGGCAGCCTTTGGGGGTGGGTGGCGGATCGGCTGCGCTGGGAGGTAGCGGCCGAATTCGGCTACCGCTCCCGCCTCGGCTCCTCGGTGGAGCAGGCCGGCGCCCTGGCCGCGGCGGTGGATCCCATCGCCATCCAGCGGCTGCTTCCCGCCCTGCTCACCCGTCTGCAGAACGAGATCGAACCCCTACGCCACAGCCGCAGTGGCCAGCTCCTGCAACTGGTGGTGGGGCTGCTGCTCCACTGGCGCCAGCGCGGTGCCCTCGTGGTGCCCGAGATCTTCGGTCGAGACGGCCAGGGCAGCGAGTACCTCAGCTCCGGCGGCACCAACACCTACCCGTTCAACCAGATCCCCTACACGCCCAACTTCGGCCGTTCCGCCACGCGCCCCACCTTCCCCACCAGCTTCCGCGGCAAAGGGAGCTTCGAGCAGCTGGTGCGCGATGGCGGCCGGTCCACCTGGCCGCAGCACTGGCTGGCGCGCACCCTTGCGCCCAGCCAGCCCCTCAGCAGCGAGCAGCAGAAAGAAGCCCTCAACACGGTGGTGGCCGCCCTGCTGGAGGCGGGGCTGCTGGAGGAATCCCGCGGCGGCGGCGGTGAGCGCATCTGGGCCATCCCCCGCTCGGCGGTGCAGGTGAGTGCCAAACCCCAGCGGCTCCGCTGCTCCTGCTGCGGCGACGGCCAGAGCGTACTGGCCGAGCAGCTGCCGCTCTGGGATGGGATGGCCTGCCTGGTGCGCCACTGCCCCGGCCACTACCGGCTCGATCCCCGCGGCGGGCTACCCCTCTACCGGCGCCTCTATGAGCGTGGCCAGGTGCATCGCATCGTCGCCCGGGAGCACACCGGCCTGCTGGCGCGGCCGGATCGCGAGCGCCTGGAAAACCACTTCATCCGCGGGAAGTACCGCAGCGACCCAAACCTGCTGTCGGCCACCTCCACCCTGGAGATGGGCATCAACATCGGCGATCTCTCCACCGTGCTGCTGGCGTCGGTGCCGCCCGAGCCCGCCAACTACCTGCAGCGCATTGGCCGCGCCGGCCGCCGCGATGGCAATGCCCTCATCGGCACCCTCGCCACCGGCACCCCCCACGACCTCTATTTCTTCGCCGAACCCGAGGCAATGCTCAAGGGCCTCGTCAGCCCGCCGGGCTGCTATCTCGATGCCGCTGCCATCCTGCGCCGCCAACTGCTCGCCTACAGCCTCGATCGCTGGGTGCAGAGCGGCATCGACAGCCAGGCCCTGCCCCGCCCGCTCAAACCCGTGCTTGATGCGGTGGAGAAGGCCGGCGGCAAGGGTATCCCCGAGCTCTTCCCCTACACCTGGCTGCAGTGGTGCCAGGCCCACCAGGGCGAGCTGCTGGAGCGCTTTCTGGCTCTCTTCGACCCGCAGCTGGCAGAAGCCACCCGCCTGGAGCTGGAGCACGTGTTCCGCTCCGGTGGTGAGAAGCCCTTCAGCGCCCCCTACGCCAGCGACCTCATCGAGCGCCTGGAGCAGCTGATCGCCGAGCGCAAGCGCCTGGGCGCCGAGGCGCGCAAGCTGCGCGAGCGGCTCAAGAAGCTCTCCGGCCGCGATGAAGCCTCCCTCACCGAGAGCGAGCGGGAGGCCAAGGCGGAGATCTACCGCGAGCTCAAGGCCTACAACCAGCTCCGCAAAGACCTCGAAAACCGCCCCCTGCTGGCGATGCTCACCGATGAGGGATTTCTGCCCAACTACGCCTTCCCGGAAGCTGGCGTCACCCTCAAATCCGTGCTCTGGCGGCGTTTACCCCGCCGCAGCGGCTCGGGTGATGGCCGCCGCAGCGAGGAGCTGCCGCCGCTCAGCTACGAGCGCCCCGCCAACGTCGCCATCCGCGAGCTGGTGCCCGATGGCCAGTTCTATGCCCAGGGCCGCCGGGTGCGAGTGGATCAGGTCGACCCCAACCTCAACAAGCCCGAGCGCTGGCGCTTCTGTCCCTCCTGCTCCTTTGCCTGCCGCCAGACCGACGACGACTTCAGCCGCAAGGAATGCCCGCGTTGCGGCCACAGCGGCTACGCCGATCAGGGCCAGATCAAGGAGATGGCCAAATTGCGGCAGGTGCAGGCCACCACGGAAGATGCCCGCAGCCGCTTCGGCGACGATCGAGATGAACGCAATCCCCAGTTCTTCCAGAGCGAACTGCTGATCCTCCCCGACCTCAGCCGCCGCGAGATCTCCCTGGCGATCGAGGTCGAGGAGTTTCCCTTCGGCGCCGAATACCTGGCGAGCAGCAGCTTCCGCGAAATCAACTTCGGCGAACCCGCCCCCGTGGGCCAGGCCCACACCATCGCCGGCAAGGCCTTAAAGGTGCGCGGCTTCGAGCTCTGCAGCAGCTGCGGCAAGGTGCAACGCGGACAGCCCAGCTCCAGGAACCACACCTGGGGTTGCCGCTTTCGCGACAAGCCCACCGATGCCCAGGTGCGCCAGCTGCTGTTCATGTACCGGGAGTTCAACTCCGAGGCACTGCGCTTCCTGCTGCCGGGAGCAAGCTTCTGGGATGAAACCGGCCAGCCGTCGTTCGTGAGTGCCCTGCACCTGGGCCTGCGCCAGCGCTTCGGGGGGAAGGTGGATCACCTGCAGTCGGCCGTGGCGGAAGAACCCCAGCCCGGCAGCCAGCAGCGCAAGACCTTTCTCTACCTGTTCGATTCGGTGCCAGGCGGCACCGGCTACGTGCGCCAGTTGATGGAAGGCGGCGGCAAAGACCTCAAGGCTGTCTTTGAAGGATCCCTCCAGACGCTCCAGGGCTGTTCCTGCGCCGACGGCTGCTACCGCTGCATCTTTCTCTACCGCCAGCGCTTCGATCGGCTGCGCATCAGCAAACGCCGCGCCATCGAGCAGCTGCAGGCGATTCTCAAGCGCTGGGACGATCTCCACCCCAGCCAGCGCAGTCTCTCCGAGGTGGTGGTCAACACCCGCGCCGAGAGCGAACTGGAACTGCGCTTCATCGAAAAGCTGCGCGACGGCAAGGGCGCACCCGATGGTGTGAGCGTGCGGCTGCAGGACGACCTGATCAACGGACGCAAGGGCTATCTGCTCACCCTCAGCTCCGGCTCCCAGACGGTGAGCTGGAAGCTCGAGCAGCAGGTGCCCCTCACCCCCAGTGAAGGGGTGGCGGTGTACTCGCGGGCCGACTTCCTGCTCACCCCCACCGCCGGCGGCAAACCCATCGCCATCTACACCGACGGCTGGGAATACCACCACGGCCGGCTGGCCATCGATGCCGAGCAGCGCATGGCCATCCAGCGCAGCGGGCGCTATCTGTTCTGGGCCCTGAGCTGGGCGGACGTGGTCGACAAGCTGCCCAACGGTCAGGACCCGCTGGAGCCCAACGGTCTGGCCCTGGGCGTCCACCCCACCTTCAGCACCAAACCGGAGCTGTATCGACACTGGTGGCCGCAATCGCTCCTCGATCAGCTGCCGGCCGGCTTTCCCTTCGACAGCGCCCGCCAGGCCCAGACCGCCAGCAGCCTGCAGCTGCTGATGGCCTACCTGCTCAACCCTTCAGAGCGCTGGTGGCAGGGCCTGGCGCAGCAATTCGCCCAGGCCCAGCTCGCCCCCACCCCGCTGCACTCACCGGAGATCAGCGCCGCCATCGAGACACTCCAGCTCGAGCCGCACGTGCAGGAATGGCAAGCCTCAACGACCGGCCAGGCCATGGGTCAGCGGCTGGCGATGGCCCCGGGGCTGGAAGCCCTCAACCTCGCGGATCTCCAGCTGCACCAGCAGCACCACCCCGCCGCCAGCTTTCGCGCCATCCATTTCCAGCCGGACCCAGGGGCCACCGATCAGCAGCAGCAAGCGGCCTGGCGCGAGTGGCTGCGGCAGGCCAATCTCTTCCAGTTCCTCCCCCACCTCCTGCTCTCCACGCCGGGCTGGGGCGGAGCCGAGCAGGCCTCGGCCATCGATCCCTACACGGTGTGGGTGACTGCACCCCAACCCGGCCAGCCAGCGGGTGGGCAGCCCAGCGACGGGGACGAGGGTGCCTGGAAGCAGCTGATGGATCTAGCCATCCCCAGCGTCCGGCAGGTGCTGGAGGCCCTCGGCCAGGACATCTCCCTGCCAGAGGCCGGCTTCGAGCTGGAAGGCGCCAGGGGCGACGTGATCGCCCAGGCGGAACTGGCCTGGCCCGATCAACGCCTGGCGCTCATCGCGGAGCCCGACGACCGCACCGCTTTCGAGGCTGCAGGCTGGCGCTGCTGGACCACAGACAATCCACCCGACAGCACAGCCAGCGCCATCCGCCTCGGCCTCCATCAAGCCACCCCCGCCGCCCAGCTCACCGCAGCCCCATGAGTGAACCCCGTCTCACCGTCGCCCTCTCCAGCGACTTCCTCAAGGCGCTCAACAAGCTGCCTGAGAGGGGGCGCGGCAAGGCCGCGACCTTCATCTCCAAGTTCCGCCACAACCCCCGCAGCCCTGGCCTGAACTACGAGCGCATCGAGGGCGGCAAGGATCCGACGATCCGCTCACTGCGGGTCGACCAGGACATCCGCTGCATCGTCAGTGCGCCGGAGCAGGGCAACACCTACGTGCTGCTGTGGATCGACAAGCACGATGACGCCTACCAGTGGGCACGGCGCAAGACCTGCCACGTGAACCGGGTCTCCGGTGCCCTGCAGGTGGTGGATGTGGAAGCCGCCGAAACGGCCGTGGGTGGATCCAGTTCCAGTGCTCCGAATCCCCTTCCAGCCCCCGCATCCGGCCCAGAGTCCACCCCTCATCCGGCCCAGGACCTGCCGGTGGCGTCAGCCACCGCTCACCAGACCAGCGAAGCTGGAGCGGCCGTGTTCGCCGGTTGCAGCGACGACGAGCTGATGCTGCTGGGTGTTCCCGAGGCCCTGCTGCCGGCCGTCCGTGCCGTTCGCACTGAGGATGCCTTGGCCAGGCTGATCGAGTGGCTGCCGCAGGACTCGGTTGACGGTCTGATCCTGCTGTCCACCGGCAAGCCGATCGACACGGTGATCGAGGAGCTGGAGCGGCAACGTCCGGCCCACATCGACCCCACGGATGTGGCCACGGCCCTGCAGAAGCCCGAGAGCCAGGCCCACTTCCTGGTGATCACCGACGACGAGGTGCTGGAGGCCATGCTCTCGGCACCCCTGGAGCAGTGGCGGGTGTTCCTCCACCCCAGCCAGCGCAAGCTGGTGGCCCGGGAGTGGAACGGTCCTGTTCGGGTGCTCGGGGGTGCCGGCACGGGAAAAACCGTGGTGGCGATGCACCGTGCCGCCTGGCTCGCCCAGCGGCTCGCCGATGCCGGCAAGTCAGGCCGGGTGCTGTTCACCACCTTCACCCGCAATCTGGCCACCGACATCCGCAGCAACCTCACCAAGATCTGCAGCACGGAGGCACTGCAGCGCATCGAGGTGATTCATCTCGATGGCTGGGTGATGAACTTCCTCAAGGCCCAGGGCCTGCAGGTGAGGGTGTTCAACGACGAGGCCCGTGATGCCTGCTGGAGCATGGCCATGGACGTGGCCGACACCAGCCTGGGACTGGAGAAGCGCTTCTATAGCGAAGAGTGGAAGGAGGTGGTGCTGGCCAACGGCTGCCGCACCCGTGACGACTACCTGATGGCCCGCCGCGTCGGCCGCGGCACCCGCCTCACGCGGCAGAACCGCGCTCAGATCTGGCCGGTGTTTGATGCCCTGCGGGCTGAATTCCGCCAACGCGGCCTCTGGGAAGCAGAGGAAGCCAAGCAAGCCGCTGCCGACCTGCTGACCACTTCAGGACAGCCGCCACTGTTCACAACGGTGGTGGTGGATGAAGCCCAGGATCTGGACGTGGCCTCCTTCCGCCTCATTCGCGCCCTGGCGGGCGAGCAACATGCGAACGACCTGTTCATCGTCGGCGATCCCCACCAGCGCATCTACGGCAAGCCGGTGGTGCTCAGTCGCTGCGGGATCGAAATCCGCGGCCGCTCCCGCAAGCTGCGCATCAACTACCGCACCACCGAGGAGACCCGCGCCTGGGCCACCGCCGTGCTGCAGGGGCTGGATTTCGATGATCTCGACGGCGGCAGCGATCCCGCCAGCGATTACCGCTCCCTGCTGCATGGCGATCACCCGCTGGTGCAGGGGTTTGAGGATCCCGCCGATGAGCAGCGCTTCCTCGCCGAGAAGCTGAACCAGATCCAGCAGGAGCAGGGCAACCTCGCCGGCACCTGCGTGACAGCCCGCACCCATGCCGCCATCGACAAGCTCAAAGGGGCTCTTGAGCGGGAAGGCTTCGCCACCCGCGTGATCGAAGCCAACGAGTCAGACGACCCCTCTGATCCCGCCTTGCGCCTGGCAACCATGCACCGCGTCAAAGGCCTGGAGTTCGATCAGGTGTTCATCCCCGGCCTCGATGGCGACCAGATGCCCTTCCGCTACGAACTCAACCGCAGACCCGACCAGACCTCAAGGGATCAGTTCGAGCAACAGGAACGCTCCCTCCTCCACGTCGCAGCCACCCGCGCCAAGAAACGTGTGGTGGTCACCTACAGCGGAAAGCCGTCACAGTTTCTCGCAACCGGCATCAACTGAGGCTCTAACTGTGAGCAGGAATTATGCTGAACACAGCGGGGCACGACGCACAGAGTAATTCTCCGGGCGAGGAGAAAAGAGCTTTCAATACCATCGACAGGCCCGCACGACCACCCTTCAAGACTCAAATACTCCAAACCGGAGAAGGCGAAGTGACGGAAAACAGAATTAGTGCTAAGCTAATAGCCTGCATCGACAGAGTCAAGCAACAATGAAGCGGATTATCGGGGCAGGCATCGTTGCCGCATCTGTCCTTGTAACAGGCTATGCCTTTGCATCACCCTACCTGGCAATTAACTCCATTCGCGACTCAGTCGAGAAGGGCGACGCAAAACGTCTCAGCAAGAAAATTGATTTCGAAGCCGTGCGATCCGACCTCAAGGATCAGCTGAAAACGGCTTTCATGCAACACATGACTCGAGAGATGGCCGATAACCCTTTCGCGGGCATTGGCATGCTCATGGTTGCCCCAATGGTTGACAGCATCGTGGATTCAACAGTGTCCCCATCTGGCCTTGCTGCGTTATTCAGCGAGGGCAGGCTCTCCGATCCAGAGTCAATGCAAGCAAGTGAGCCTGGAGAATACAGAAGCGAAACCGATCAGTCACCCGATGTCACGATGGGATACACTTCACTGAACCAGTTTGAAGTTAAGGTAGCTCAATCTGATGAGCCGGATCAATATGTCCTTTTCACAATGGAGCGCGAAGGACTCTCGCGCTGGATGGTCAACGGGATCAAGCTATCTCCAGCAACATTTGAAAACTGAAGCGGGATACGCCAAACCCTTAATCCAGGATCTTTTTGGCGTCTTAGGCCCTTCATTATTTTAGCCGATGGCGTGACTACACATCAGAACAGGTAGCCATGGGGAGACACGCTTGTGTCTTTATATCGGTAGGTAGTAGCTATACAGGTAAACCATTTAGTGCCTATGACGCTCATACGCTAATCGGCATCGCTGCTCGCTGATGCCCTTGCTCTCCCTGCGCCTGGCTTCGGCATCCTTTGCCGGCTTCCCCATGGCATCCACACCGTTCCCGGTTGTCCTTCACGATCACACCAAGGCCGTGATCCGCTGGCGGGTCTCCATCCATCCCGCGCTCAGCGCTGAGGGCACCGTGGTGGTGCGCTTCCTCAAGCGCGGCAGGGCCGGCAGGCTCCTGGATCCGCTCTGCCGCTTGAGCTACCAGGGCTGCTGAGCCGGATGAGCTGCAGGACTTTCCTGGCCATGGAGATCATTTGGGCCCCCTGAGCGGTCGCCTCCGCCTGCAATGGCTGCGGGCCCGTTGTGGCTGCCGGAGCAATGGTGGATTTGTGGCCTCCCGCACTTCACCATGGATGAATCTGCCCCCCGCCACGAGCGACTTGCCGAACTGCGCCGCCAGCTGGCCGAACTCAACGCCAGAGGCCGACAGACCGCTCCTGGCTCCCCTGAGCACGATGCCGTGCTTGACGAGTGGGCCTCAGCCCATGCCGCAGTGTTGGCGCTGGCCGAGGAGCTGGAGGGCGAGGAGTAGATACTCAGGGCCTCCGCCTCGCTCAAGCTCCACCCTGTGAAGACCCGAGTGTGTGGACAGCCCCTTTCTACTGACTATCAAACTGATTTCGCACATGGATCTTGGCCCGATAAAGACTGCCCCACGGTCAGCGACCGAGCGGTTTCGTGATGGTGAAGAGCCTCTCGACTTTGACCTGCTGTCGTTCTGGCAGTGGGGCGTTTCTGACGTTGTCAACAATGTCACGCGCGGCATTCTGGCCGAGTATCTGGTTGCAAAGGCTGTCGACGCTACTGATGGTGTGCGCGATGCGTGGGCTGCCTACGACATTGACGATCCCAGGGGGATCAAGATCGAAGTCAAGTCATCGGCCTTCGTTCAAAGCTGGGGGCAGAAAGAGCTGTCGAAGGTCAGCTTTTCATACAAAAGATCAATCGGATGGGATTCCGCCACCGGCGTCTACGACGAAACGCCACAGCGCCATGCAGACATCTACGTCTTTGCACTGCTGGCCCACAAAGACAAACCTACCATTAACCCGATGGACCTCAGCCAGTGGTGCTTTTACGTGGTGCCGACATCTGTTCTCAATGCTCGAACGCGAAGCCAGCATTCGATCACACTTGCCTCCCTCAAGGCACTGGCTCCCCACAACAGGCTCGTGAAGTACAAAGAACTGCGTGAAGCAATTGGAAAGGCCGCTGAACTCCACTGAGATCATCCTGCCGTCCAGGCAAGGCCTCCTTGAGAGGTTTCTGGCCAGCGGGGTGAGGGATGTTGACTCCGCTCGGATCCAAGTGTCCCCGTGCGGCCGCCACACTGAGCACTATGCACCCGGCTTTGAGGTGGTCAATACCGCCGCAGAGTTTGCCGTTATTGGTTATACGCCCGGCCGCAGACAAGCAGAAACAGCTTGGCGTGAGCTCGAGTCTCTTTCTCCTGTCCTGTCGACATCTGAGAAATTGAGGATCACTCATTCCCAGGCTGCCTTTGCAGGGTTGCGTTTGCGGATCGATGAGATCGCGGATCACTGCGGGCTGCTTGCCTATCTGAAGCTTGCGAGCCTTCTTGACCCTGCACGTGTCGCACTCACATCACGCTTTGTCTTTCCTGTTTTTGACCATGGCAGAAATTATCGGGTGAATTCGGCTTTGATTCGTACGCCATGGCTGCTGAGCTTGTCCTCGTCTCACCTCCGTGAGCTGGTTGGGGTATGTCCAGCCCTGAAGGCTGTGATCTTTTTGGGAGACGGCAAGGCAGCACGACAAAGCGCCTGTTATCACCGACAAATGGGGGATATCCCAGGGTCAATAGAAGCTTTTCTCCTGCCTCATCCCAGTGGTGCCAACAATGCACGCATCGCCAGATTTCTTGGCAGCACAGTCCGGCCCGAGACAGTACGCCTATAGGCCGGAGCAAATATAGATTGTCAGATTAAACCTTGATCGCTACACCTAAGGAATCCAACTCAGGTCATCAGGTCATCCACCAGCGCATCCGGCAGCCGTGGTGCCGCCAGGGCTTCGGCCTCGCTCACCAGAGCGCTCTTGGTGAGGCTGGAGTCCAGCAGCACGCCGTAGTGGCTGGAGCAGTGCTCGATGATCTCGGCCTTGGTCATGGCCGCGAAGTCGGGGACTTCCGGCGCCGGCGTGGCCTCAGGAGCTGACGGCACTTCGGGCTCAAGTGCTTCCTCCACCGCCTCCCCATCCGGGTGCTCGGGGTCGGGAGGCACCGGGCCCGGGTCCACCGCCTCTGGCAGCTCTGGCTGATGCCCCTCCTGATCGGGCTCCGGCTCCAGCTCCGCCGGCAGGACCGGTGTCAGCACCTGCCATCCCAGCGCCCGCCAGCCGGTCAGGTGCACCGGCCAGATGGAGCGGGTCTCGCGGTCCTTGCCGATCAGCAACCGGGTTGGCGGCAGATCGTGCCGGGGGCCGGCGGCGCCACCGGCGCTGCCAGCGGCAGCCTCATCGGACTGCAGCACCGGGCGGTGCTCGCCGCCGGGCGGGTTGGGTCTGCTGATCTGGCTGTCGCGATCGAGGGGCGGCAGCAGATCCAGCGGCAGGGCATCAGGCGTCGGGTCGGGCCGCGCGTCAGGTCGTTGGTTCATCGCCCCGCCTCACAGACCGTGGAAGGCGGTGAGGCCCACGAACATCCCCTCCGGGGGCGTCGGGCGAGACGATGGCGCGGGCCAAGCGGAAGCACGGCGGCACGGCGCTTTCGGCATCGGCCGGATCGGGCTGCAGGTCGTGGCCGCTGATGGTGGTCTCCACCCTGCCGCCGGCGGCGGGGATGGCCACGGAGGCGGTCTGCATCCAGGCGCCAGAGATTCGGTCAGTAAACAGTGGCGACAGTTCCATCATCGTCGTCAGCGCTTCGCTGTAGTCCGGATGGGAGGAAGGGGCACCCCCTCTTGACGGAAGCTCAAGATTGGCGACGGCCCACCTCAGCGTGCGCGGCGGGGCAAGGGCTGCGCAAGCGGCCTCGCTGCGCTCTGCCGCCCTTGCCCTCCCCGCGCCTGGCTTCGGCGTCCTTCGCCGGCTTCCCATGGCGTCCACACCGTTTCCGGTTGTCCTTCACGATCACACCAAGGCCGGCATCCGCTGGCGGGTCTCCATCCATCCCGAGCTCTCCGCTGAGGGCAGCGTGGTGGTGCGCTTCCTCAAGCGCGGCAGGGCCGGCAGGCTCCTCGATCAGCTCTGTCGCTGGAGCCCCCAGGGCGGCTGGGCTCCAGGTCATGCTCCCAGCACCCGGGTGCCGCAGCTGCTCCGCGAGCGCATCGAGGCTGAGCTGCAGCGGCGCCATCGTCGTTCCAGGCAGTCCCCAGGGGCGGCAGCCACCAAGGGGGCCGTTCATCGCTGCAGCATCCCCGGTGTCACCGAGGCGGTGGGCTGCGGCCGGATGAGCTTCCCGGCCTTCCTGGCGATGGAGCTCATCGAGGCCTATCTGCCCCTGTGGGATCCGCGGCACACGGCATCCCAGGCCCACTGATCGGCCTGGCCGGGGGAGTGGCCGGCTGCGGCCAGCTGCTCCCCTCTGAGGCGACAGTCGATCCGGCTCCGCCGGCGGTGGGCTGGCGCACGCACCAGCACGGGCGGGGTGGGCGGAGAGCCGCTCAGCAGGGCTGAGGCGCTGGTCCCTGGCGCTCGGCGTACACCTCCCCCATGGTGCAGCGGCCAGCCAGCAACCGATCGCTGCGCTAACGGGCTGGCGGGCGCCGTGGCGTCAAGGGCAGGACAAGCGGCTGCGCCGCCCTTGACACCCCGGCTTGCCGCTGCGGAGGGGCGGTGTTCTTCGCCTCCACCGCCATGGAAGCCACCACCCTGCAGCGCAAAGCACGCCTGGCTCTCGCCCACACCATCGCCGCAATCTGGCTCGCGGCCGAGCTCACCCATCAGGCCGGATTCGCCTGCGGGTCTGCCGTCCATCGCCTCCATCAGTGGATGGCAGCCAGAGCCGAAAGGCCGGCCCCCGATCCCCAGCTGCAGGGCGTGATCGATGGCTGGGAAGAAGCCTGCGCCGCCGGCCAGTGGCAGG
>SLIG01000193.1 GCA_007135755.1 Cyanobium sp. | reverse complement strand
GCCGGCTCACCAGCGTTCCCACTGGCCTCCACAGCAGATGGGGCACCTGCAAGAGGACCAGTTGGACCGCAGCCATCGGGAGAGAGTTCCTCACCCCAGCCGTCCAGTTCAGCGCACGTGCGGCCTGGATCGGTTCCCCGCATCGAGCGTCACCCCCGCACCGGGCCAACCGCCCCATTGGTGCTAGGGCCCACTCGGCGAGAGCTCTGCATGCCTGAGGCATGCGTGTGCTCATGTTCCGCAAGGCCTCAGCGCAGGTCGATGAATCCCGGCCGCGCCTCGATCAGGGCACGACAGCCTGGAGCCCTGCGGCGCACCACCTCCTGGGCCACCCGTTGCAGAATCTCCGCCCGACGGCCGGCCGCCCAGGGAGCCCGGATGCTCCAGTCATCGGCCGCACCCACCCACAGGCTGGCGATGCCGTTGCCGCCGCTTAACTCCCAGTGGAACGCCGCCTGGCCGCCCATTTCGTGATACACCACGCTGCCGCTGCGGCCGTGTTCCACGATCTCCACCCGCCAGGGGTTGACCGGATCAGGGGTCATGGACCGTCCGGCTCCAGGAGGCGGGGGGAGGGGATTCCCTCCAGCGCCATCAGGTGGCGTTCCGCGGCGGCGCCGTTTGTTTCCAGCCAGGCCTGCATGGCCGGACCGGCGTTGCGCCCATGGATGCGATGGCTCACGATCACGGCCGTGCCCCGTCCGTTGGCGAGGCGGAACCGCACGAACACGGCCTCGATCGATTCGGGCCGGGGGAAAAGCGCCACGATCAGGTGTTCGGCGGGCCCGGCGGCGCTGAGCGGCACCGACGCGGTGCGCAGCACCCTGCCGTTGTTGCTCTTGTAGGTGGCGAGCACCCGGTTGGCCACCTCCGCCAGCCCGGCCCCATCGCTGACCCCTGGATAGGTGTTGATCGTCACCATGTCCGTCCAGCGACTGAGGTCCTCCTGGCCGGGTGGCGTGAATTCGTGCTGGTGCGGGCCCGACCAGCGCCGTTCGTACACCCGGTCACCGAACCGCAGCGACAGGGGCGCGCCAGGCGGGCCGCCCTGGGCCTGCAGGGCCGTGGGAAGCGCCATCAGCAGCACCAGCAAGAGGCGTCGCATCACACTGCCGCGTCGGCTTCCGCCGCTGCCGGCAGCTTGCTGGGCAGGGAGTCGAACAGGTTGAGCCCCAGCCGTTCCGAGAGGAAGTGGGCCGTGAGCTGGCCGCGCACGCTGTTGCCGGCCTCGTCGAGCGGTGGCGACCAGGTGGCCAGCGCCCCCTTGCCCGGCGCCACCGTGATCATCCCGCCCGACACGCCGCTCTTGCCGGGCAGGCCGATCTGATACAGCCAGTCGCCGGAGGTTTCGTAGAGCCCGGCGGTGACCATCACCGCCAGCACGCGGCGGCAGATCAGTGGCGCGACCACCTGCTCGCCGCTGAGGGGGTGGCGGCCGCCGTTGGCCAGGGTGCAGGCCATCAGGGCCAGATCCTGGGCGGTCACCAGCAGGGAGCACTGGCGGGTATAGAGGTCGATCGCCGTGGCGGGATCGCTCCAGAGCTGCTGATGGGCACTGAGCAGGCTGGCGATGCCCTTGTTGCTGCAGTTGGTGGCCCGCTCCGACTGATACACCTCGGCATCGATGGTGAGGCGGCGGCCGGCGAAGCGCGACAGACCATCCTCGATGAAGCGCCATTGCGCCGCGGCGTCCTCGCCGGGCACCAGGCTGGTGGTGGCGATGGCGCCGGCGTTCACCATCGGGTTGGAGAGGCCCTCCACCGTGCGCTCCACCGCCAGCACGGAGTTGAAGGGCAGGCCTGTGCTGTTCACCCCCAGGGCGTCGCGGGCCAGCTGCTCGCCGATGGCCTCGCACACCAGGGCGAACAGGAACGGCTTGGAGAGGCTCTGGATGCTGAACGGCACCGCCCAGTCGCCGGCGTTGAAGCTGGCGCCGTTGGTGGTGGCCACGCAGATGCCGAAGCTCCGGGGCGAGGCGGCCGCCAGGGCGGGGATGTAGGTGGCCACGTTCCCTTCCTCCACCGAAGCGAAGTGGGCGTGGGCCTCCTCCACCAGATGGCCCACCACCTCGGGGGTGGGCAGGTGTCCCGTGGATACCCAGGGGGATGGGACGGAGATCATTGGGCTGACCAGGGCAGGGGCGGCAGGCGATACAGCGCCTCGCGCTGCGCCTCGCTCCAGGTGTCGATCATGGTGGTGAGCATGGGGTCATCCGCGTCCAGCTTGAGGTGCTGGGCGATCGAGAGGCTGCCGGCGGGAATCACCGCCAGCTCGAAGGGCGGCCCCACGGTGAGATTGGATCGCTGGGTGAGCACCTGCGACACGATGCAGAGCTTGGCGGCATCCTCGAGGCAGAGATGGGTGTGGCCCACATTGTCGAGCGGAGGTTTGCCGTATTTGCTCTCGCCGATCTGCAGGAAAGGGGTTTCGCGGGTGGCCATGATCGCGTTGCCCTGGGGATAGATCAGATACAGGCCGTGGGGTTCAGCGCCGATCTGTCCGCCGAGAATGAAGCTGGCCTCGGAGCTGGCACCGACGCTGCGCAGGGCCTGCTGGTTTTCCTGCTGGACGGCCACATTCACCCGCCCCACATAGGCGGCGGCCTCGAACAGATAGTCGCAGTGGCGCAGATCACCCTGGCCCCCCTCCGCGGCCTCGAAGCCCTGATCCAGATCCCGGCGGATCCAGCTCACCACGGCCTGGGTGGTGGCCAGGTTGCCTGCTGCCAGCAGCACGAACAGCCGGTCGGCCGCCGGCTGGAACACATGCATCTTGCTGTAGGTGGAGATGTAGTCCACCCCGGCGTTGGTGCGGGAGTCGGAGGCCAGCACCAGGCCCTCCTCCAGCCAGTAGCCAACGCAGTAGGTCATGACGGGGACTCGTGCGGGTGGTCAGTGCTGCGGCGAGCCTATGGGTCCACGACCGGGGGGCCCGATCAGACGGCTTGCTGGCTGAAGGTCACCGGCACCCCCGGCGACCCCGGCACCCCTGGCTCCAAGGACTCCGTCAGCGCCGGCAGCAGCGGTGAGGCCAGCTGGCGGCGGATGCGCCAGTGGCAGTGCTGCAGGATCTGGCGCGCCACGTTGGCGCCGGTGGCCGCCTCGAAGCCGCTGAAGCCCGGAGCACTGTTGGCCTCGCACACCCGGTAGCCCTCGCCGTCGAACAGAAGATCGATGCCGGCGATCTCCAGCCCCAGGGTCTGGGCGCAGTCGCGCGCCAGCACGTCGATCGCCTCATCCACCGGGAAGTTCTCGCCCCGGCCACCGCGGGTGATGTTGGCCTTGAAGCTGCCGTCCACGCTGCGGCGCAGCATCGCCCCCACCACCCGGCCGCCGATCACCCACACGCGCAGGTCCTGCCCCGGCCGCTCGCCGATGTATTCCTGCAGGATCAGCGACTTGCCCGCATCCAGGCTGGCCACCAGTTCCATCAGGTCGCGGAAGCTCTCGCGGTTGCGGCTCAGGTAGATGCCCTCGCCGTAGGAGCCCGCCAGCACCTTCACCACACAGGGGAAGCCGATCTGGCGTTCCACCAGCTCGCTGTCGACCGGGAAGCGCACCAGCATCGTGCGCGGAATCGGCAGATTCATCTGGGCCAGCAGTTGCTGGCAGTAGAGCTTGTCCTTCACCGCCTCGATCGCGCGGGCCGTGTTGATCACGGGCACACCCAGATGTTCGAACTGGCGCAGGATCGCCAGGCTGAAGTAGCTGGTGCCGCTGCCGGTGCGCGCCAGCACGGCGTCGGGCAGGTCCACCTCCTGGCCCCGCCAGCGGATCGAGCGCCGGCCGCCGCGCGTCACGATCAGGTCGATCTCATCGGGGGCCACCACCTGCAGATCGATGCCGAGGATGCGGCCCTCGTCCTGAAACCGCTGGTCCTCATAGGAGGCATCACCAGCCGTGGGCTTCTGCAGGATCCAGAGGTTCATGACCGGCAGCGGCTGGGCGTGGGCGGATCGCCACCTCACCCTCGGCACTGGCGGCCCAAGGGAGCGGTGATCCAGAGCACAAGCTCGCGGTGAGCGCCGTGACGCAGACCGACATCCGGGAACTCCAGCGGCAGGATGGCCGCCCCACGACGGGATCACCAGCCTGTGCGCGATCAACCTCCGGCCGCTGCGCCCAGCCGCCTGGCGCGCAAGCTCACTGCCTTCGATGCCGTGGTCATGGGCCTGGGGGCCATGGTGGGGGCGGGCATCTTCGCGGTGATCGGGCCGGCGGTGGCGATCGCCGGCAGCGGCGCCCTGGCGGCCCTGCTGCTGGCGGCCCTGGTGGCCTTCTGCAACGCCACCTCCTCCGCCCAGCTGGCGGCGATCCATCCCGAATCGGGTGGCGCCTACGTGTATGGACGCCGGCGGCTCGGGGCCTTCTGGGGCTATCTGGCCGGCTGGGGGTTCGTGGTGGGCAAGCTCGCCAGCTGCACGGCCATGGCCCTCACCTTCGCCAGCTATGGGGCGCCCACGCTGATGCGGCCCCTGGCGGTGGCTGCCGTGCTCGCGCTCACCGTGGTGAATCTGTTCGGGGTGAAGAAAACGGCGCAGCTCACCCGCCTGATCGTGGCCGTGGTGCTGCTGGCGCTGGCGGCCGTGATCCTGGCGGTGCTGCTGGGAGGCGAGGCCTCGTTCAGTCGCCTCACGGCCGCGCCCGACTGGCGTCCCCAGGCCGTCCTCCAGGCGGCGGGTCTGTGGTTCTTCGCCTTCTCGGGCTATGCCCGGCTGGCGACCCTGGGGGAGGAGGTGGTGGATCCGCAGCGCACGATTCCGCGCGCGATCCCGCTGGCCCTCGGCCTCACCCTGATCCTCTATCTCGCCGTGGCCGTCTCGGCGCTGCTGGCGGTGGATGCCGACCTGCTCGGCCAGGTTCCGGCGCCGCTGGTCACAGCCGTGGAGGCCGGCCGCTTCGCCGGCTTGAGTCCCGTCGTTCGGATCGGAGCCGCGGTGGCGTCGCTGGGGGTGCTGCTGTCGCTGATCGTGGGCGTGAGCCGCACCACCTTCGCGATGGCGGCCAACCGCGACCTGCCTCCGTGGTTCGCCAGCGTGCATCCGCGCACCAAGGTGCCGCACCGGGCCGAGCTGGCTGTGGGTCTGATCGTGGCCGTGCTGGTCTCGGTCGGCGATCTGCGCGCGGCGATCGGCTTCAGTGCCTTCACCGTGCTGCTCTATTACGCCATCACCAACGCCGCAGCCCTGAGGCTGGAGCCGGCGGAGCGGCGCTGGCCCCGCGGCCTGGCCCTGGCGGGACTGCTGGGCTGCATCCTGCTGGCCTTCAGCCTGCCGGCTGCTTCGGTGCTGGGGGGTGGGCTGGTGCTGCTGATCGGTGCGGCGCTGTATGGGCTCAGCCGCGCAGCGGCGCCCAGGCCATGGTGGCGTTGAACTGCTCGCACCAGATCAGCACGGATCCCTGCCGGCTCAGATCGATCGAGGCCGGTACCTCGTAGACCTGGGCGCCCGAGGCCGATTTCAGCGGCGCCAGCACTGTGTAGCTGTCGGGCTCGAGCGGATAGGCCGGTGGCTTGCTGCCCGCCAGGGGGGTGCTGGAGGGACTCACGGCCACCTTCAGATCCGGTGCCGATTCACTGGTGCGGAAATCCCCGCTGAACACCAGCAGCGTGCGGTCGCCGTCACGGCGGATCGTGACGCTGCCGCGCACTGGCTTCTCCGCCTGGCGGAAGGCATGCGTCGTCGTCTCCGCCGCGCGGGAGGGCGGGGTTGTGGTGGCCTGCAGCACAACGGGCGCGCCGCCCAGGGCGGCGAGGGCCAGGGACCAGGCCAGGATGTGGGTGCTGGGTCGCATGGTGGATGGATGCCGACTGCACCCCTCTACCGGTGAACAGGCCCCGCGGATTGGCGGATGGCCTGCGGCTGCCGGCGGTGGCGCTGCCGCTGGGGTTGTACGTGCTCCTGCGCGGTCTCGACGCGCCTGTGCTCAAGCGGCTGCAGGAGCTCGGCCTGCAGTACCAGGTGAACGGCGAAAACCCGATCAGTTTCTGCAACGTGTTCTTCTTTGCCCAGCTGGTGGTGGGCGTGGTGGCCCTGTTGGCGGGCCGGCGCCAGGTGGGTCCCGCCCTGGCCGCACTCACCACGCCGCAGCGCTGGCTGCTGGCGGCGGACACGCTGCTGGGGCGCTTCCTCGCTCCGGTGGCCTACTTCACGGCTCTGCAGTCGCTCTCGGTGATCAGCCAGACGCTGCTGTTCGCCCTGGTGCTGCCGCTGTCGGCGCTGCTGGCCCGGACCCTGCTGGGCGAGCCCCTGCCCCGCTCGTTCCTGCCCAGCCTGCTGCTGATCACCGCCGGCCTGCTGCTGCCCCAGCTGGCAGCGACCACGTCGCCCGGGCCCATGGATGATTCGTCCGGCGTGTTCTGGGCCCTGATGGCCGTGCTGGCCTTCAGCGCCGCGGCCCTCACCGGCCGCCGGATCGCGGCCGCCGGCACCCCGCCGGTGCTCAGCGTGGGCGTGGGCTCCCTGGTGTCGGCCCTGGTGTTCGCGGTGCTGGCGGTGCTGCTCTACGGCCCCGGCCACTTCCTGCTGCTGCGCCTGTGGTGGGTGGTGGGCGTGATCCTGATCTACGCCCTCAGCCTGTCGCTGGGCAGCGAGCTGGCCCTGCGCCACGCCTACCGCCATGCCGGGGTGGCCACGGTGTCGCTGTGGGGCAGCCTCTCGATCGCCGTGGCGGTGCTCGCCGCCGCCCTGCTGCTGGGCGAGCCGCTCGATGCCGCCACCGTGGCCGGGGTGCTGCTGCTGCTGGCCGGGGTGGCGCTGGCGCGGCGGCGGCCCCCAGTTTCCATCAACGGGAGGACGCCATGAAACCGGTCACGCTGGCTTTGCTCACGGCCCTGCTGCTGGGCGGCGGCTGCGCCCGGGCCGACGACCCTGTCGATGCCCCGAAGGCGGACGCCCCTGCCGCTGCACCGATCGAGGCCGTGGACCCGGCCCAGGCCCCTGAGGCCACCGGCTTCCGCCAGACCGTGCTGGTGCGGGGCCTGGAGCATCCCTGGGGCCTGGCCTGGCTGCCGGATGGCAACCTGCTGATCAGCGAACGGCCCGGCCGCCTGCGGATCGTGCGTGACGGCGTGCTCGATCCGGTGCCGATCACCGGCGTGCCGGAGGTGCTGGCCGCCGGCCAGGGGGGCCTGCTGGATGTGAGCCTGCACCCCCGCTTCGCCGAGAACCGGCTCGTTTACCTCACCTATGCCGCCGGCACCCCGGAGGCCAACCACACCCGGCTGGCCCGGGCCCGCTTCGACGGCCGCGCCCTCAGCCAGCTGGAGGTGCTCTACGCGGTGCCGCAGCGCAAGAGCGGCACGCAGCACTTCGGCTCGCGGCTGGTGTGGCTGCCCGATGACACCCTGCTGCTGGCCATCGGTGACGGCGGCAACCCGCCGCTGCAGCTCGAGGGCGCGTTGATCCGCCAGCAGGCCCAGAACCGCGGCAGCGCCCTGGGCAAGATCCTGCGCCTCAACGCTGATGGCAGCCCCGCGCCTGGCAACCCATTCCCAGGCGAAGCCGGAGTTCTGCCGGAGCTCTGGAGCCTGGGCCACCGCAACATCCAGGGCCTGGCCTACGACCCCTTGCAGGATCGGGTGTGGGCGACGGAGCACGGCGCCCGTGGTGGCGACGAGCTCAACCTGGTGAGCGCCGGCGGCAACCACGGCTGGCCCCTGGTGACCCACAGCAGCGAGTACTTCGGCCCGGAGATCACCCCGCGCCGCTCGGCGCCGGAGATGGTGGATCCCCGCCGCGTCTGGACACCGGCCATCGCCCCCTCCGGCCTGGCCGTGGCCAGCGGCCGGGTGCCCCAGTGGCGCGGGGATCTGTTCGCCGGCGGGCTGGTGTCCGGGGACGTGCACCGGCTGCGGCTGGATGGGCAGGCCCGGGTAGCGGCTGAGGAGCGGATCCCGATCGGCCAGCGGGTGCGCGACGTGCGCGAGGGCCCCGACGGCTTTCTCTACGTGCTCACCGACGACCCTCGGGATGGTCAGCTGATCCGTTTGGAGCCAGGCTGAGTGTTCAGCCCGCAAAGGCTCTGGCAGGGCAGCATGGGCACCATGTGGTGACTACGACTACAGTGATCTTCGGGGTAGGGAGTATCCATCGTCACTATGTTCGGCCGCTGCTCATAAACCACGGCTATGTTTCGGAGCGGGATCTTGAAATCGTATGGGGCAGCCTGGTTATCGAGAAGTGGGTGCGAACTGCTCCCTTTCGTGATCGGAATTGGAAGGGCCGACGAGGGCGTTCAGGGAACCCTCCGATGACGACTTCGAAGGATCGATAAACCCAAAACAAACAATTTGTTCGCCTATCAGGTGCAATCACGTCTTAGGCTCTATTCCCAGAGGGCCGAGTTGCGGTTTTTTTGATTCAAGCCAGGGCATTAGCCCGGGAAGCTCGGGATCGCTATTTTGTATCGTTGTGAACTGTCTTATGCGGACCCGCATAAGACGCCGGGGTCCGTGCGGAGGTATTCAGAAAACCCTTGCCAAAACAGGTTTCTTTCCATCTTGCCAGCTGTTATCCCCGGCTTTTATCCTGCCAAGAAGGCCCGGAGTAGACTTTTATGCGGATCGGCCCAATTGGCGTCGAAGGATGTGTTGTCCATGATGGGAGCCAGCCAGGCAGCGTTGCGCGACCGTAGCCAGGAGGCTACAGTTGGCACATGGTTGAAGTCCGGCAGGCAGAGCGGTTTGTCCGATGGCTTGCGGGTCTCCGTGATCTGAGAGCCCGGGCGAAGGTTCTGGCCAGGATCGAGCGCCTCATCGGCGGTAATCCTGGTGACGTCAAGCCCGTTGGGGCCGGCGTGTCGGAGTTGCGGATCAACTACGGCCCTGGATACAGGGTCTACTACCTGCAGAGGGGAGCCGCCTTGATCATCCTTTTGGCTGGCGGAGACAAGAGCTCACAAGCCAAGGACATTGATGAGGCCCTTCTATTGGCTGATCACCTGACGGAGGAGACCTGATGAGAACCACGACTACCCCCTACGACGTTGCCGAGCATCTCCGAACCCCGGAGGAGATGGCGGCCTACCTAGAAGCCTGCATCGAGGAGGCGGATGGTGATGCTGCCTTCATTGCCAAGGCCCTGGGCGACATCGCGCGGGCCCAGGGGATGACCCAGGTGGCCAGAGACTCAGGTCTTTCCAGGGAAAGCCTCTACAAGGCCTTATCTGGAGAGCGGAGCCCGAGCTTTGACACCATCCTCAAGGTCGTCTCGGCCCTTGGACTGAAGTTGAGCTCCAGTGTGAGAAGTGAAGCGGAAGTGATTTGAACTCTGTTTAGGCGGTGCAAGACCTCACATGCTGCCTGTGGAGATGCGAGACCTTCGAACAAGCCCCTGGAGTGGACAGGCCGCCGTCGAGTCTGCATCGGTAGCGATAGCTTCTTGCCTGCCACTCAGGGGCAGCGTTATCCGTATCCAACACACCGTTGAGAGGTGGCTGCATCTGGTACCGAGAGGCAGTACCATGGTGGAATGAAGCGGAAGCACCAGCGCACCCTTGAGCTGATCTTCTCCCGACATGTAAGCGGCAGCTTGCCGTGGAGGGACATTGAAGCCCTGTTTCAGGAGCTTGGTGGGGACGTAAGCGAGAGGGCTGGCAGCCGAGTCGCGGTCGTTCTGTTTGGCGAAGTCAGGGTCTTCCACAGACCCCACCCATCGCCCGATACAGACAAGGGTGCTGTCGCTTCAATCCGCAAATGGTTCGAAGAACACGGAGTGACACCATGAATCTGATGAAAGTTGACGGCTACCACGCCAAGATTGAGTACCACGAGGAAACAGATCAGTTTCGCGGCGAGATTCTTGGGATTTCTGGAGGAGCGGACTTCTATGGATCAAGCCCAGATGAGCTTCGTCGTGAGTTCAAGAAATCACTGGAAGTTTTTCTTGAGGTCTGCAAGGAGCAGGGAATCGAGCCACGTAGACAGTATTCAGGCAAGTTCAACCTTCGGATCCCTCCTGAACTGCACGAGAAGCTGGCGATGACTGCGGAGGTGCAGGGGAAGAGTCTCAACACGCTAGCTCAGGAAGCACTCCAGAGAAGTGTCACGGCATAGAGGAACGGATGACATGCCCCTCGAGTGGTCAGGCCACCATGATTTCATCGACGCGGCCTACACTTCTTGCCTGCCACTTAGCGGCAGCGTTAGAAGGATGCGTGAGAGGCTGAGAGCTCAATCCTTTCGGTAGACGCCTCCAGCCTCCCTTTGGCAAATCAGCTGGGCATCTGGGTAGTTTCCTGGCTAAGGTGGAACACGAATGCAAGGGAGATCTAATGAAGAAAATGGAAAGCCTCTATGAAGCTGTCGTTGAGCCTGACGGACGAATACGGCTCAATACATCAGTTCATCTAGAAAAGGGCCTCAAGGTCTTGGTGGCAGTGCCACGAAGCGACAAAGATTCCGCTTTAAGCGGAATCGCATTAAGCGAACCCTCGCTTTCAGATGATTGGCTCAATCCAGATGAAGAAGAAGCATGGGCGCACCTTCAGTAGGAGATGTAGTCATCATTCCATTTCCCTATTCCGATCTATCGCAATCCAAGCGCAGACCCGCCCTGGTTCTAGCTGAAGCCGGCAGAGGTGATTTTCTTCTTTGTCAGATCACCAGCAAGCAATATGATGACGTACATGCCTTGTCCCTCAAACAGTCCGACTTCCTCTCCGGTGGCATTAAGCGAGACAGTTTCATTCGTGGCGCCAAGCTCTTCACTGCCAATGAGGCTCTCATTCTTAGAGTTGCTGGTCATCTGACCCATTCCAAGCTTTCAGAAGTTATCTGCCAACTTATTAAAATGCTGTCCGCTTCACTGAAAGATGGCACCTTCTAACATCCAGATACAGTAGAAGGTAGCAATGGCTGACTTCTGTGCCAAGATTCATCCCCGCATCTGATCTGGAGCGTTAAATCATCTCGATCAATTCCGCCGCTTTGGCCACTCCGCCAGCTGCGTTGCACTCGCGCTGAAGTCGCTGAGCATTCGTCTTGTAGCTTGAATCGCTGAGCATCTCCGACACGAGTGTCCTCAGTTTCGCCACCCCAAGTTTCTGCACGGGTATCACACGCCCCGCTCCGCTATGGGCCAGCCGAGCGGCGATGCCCGGTTGTTCATTGGTAATGGGAATGGCCAACACCGGCACCCCGCAGCCCAGGGCGGTGAGGGTGGTGTTGAGGCCCGCATGGCTGATCACCAGAGCTGAGCGTTCAATCAGCTGTTGATGCGGCGCATAGGCCACCACGAGGAGCTCACCGGGGAGATCCAGGGGCACGCTCGTTGGATGCGAGGCCATTCTGCAGAGTCCCCAGGGAGGCACACAGCAACGGCCTCCCATCCAGTTGTTCCCAGGGGAATGGAACCCTATCGCGCAACAACGGTTCCTGTCCTGAGGGATCCGCCAGCCGGCCCACGTAGTGAAAGTGCGGCGCCAACCGCTCACGGGGACAATCAAAGGCGGCGGGCAGCTGAGCCAGCTGCAGTAGGGGAGAGAGCGCCTCAATCTTCTGCCGGAGCAGTCGCAGCCCAAAACGCTGGCGCTGCTCCTGGAGATCACGCAACAGCGGTGCTGTGAGCCTGTCGAGAAGGGCATTGCCGAGCTGATTGCGCCAGCGCGCCCACGGGCTGTTGCCTGGCAACCACCCGGTGAAGTAGGGCGGTACCGCCGGCTCCCGGTTCACCGGCAAGGCATTGGCGATCGTGACAAACGGCAGGCCCAGAAACTCGGCCACCGTGCTCCCGGCTGGGGACAGCTGATCCACCAGCAGCACATCGATGCCGGCCCCACGCACAGCCTCCGGCAGCTCCGCGTGAAGCATCGCCTGTTCTTTGCGGAAGTAATCCACCGAAAAGCGCAGCCCTTTGCGCCCGCTCAGCCGCCCAAGAATCCCATAGGTCTCGTCCACGGCCCCAGGGGGAAAGGCTGTGGCGCCGATCGTCACCACCTCAAGCGGCAACCTGTTCAGCTCGCCGGAGGCGTCACGATTCCGTAGCGCTGAGTCATGGAACCGTGGGGGTGAGGATGATTATCCCCAGGTCACGTCCGCAGGTCTGGCCGCTGGTGCCAGTGGTTCCTAGCCTTCGGTCCTGCTCCCCGTTCAGGAGCGCCGCATGGCTCCGGGTCCGCGGTTGTCCCTTCGCACGCTGTCCAGACGCCGGTTCCTGGCAGCCATCGCCGGCGTGGCTGGAGCCACCGCCGCCGTGAGGTGGGGCCCGGAGCTCCGCCCTTCCCACACCCCTCGCCAGCCCCACCCCGAGTCCCGCATGACCTCCACTCCCAGCACCGCGGCGGCCGACATCAACGGCGTGCTGCTGCAGGCGTTCCACTGGTACACCCCCGCCGATGGGGGCCACTGGCGGCGCCTGGAACAGCAGGCCACCGCCCTGGCCCAGGCCGGCATCACGGCCCTGTGGCTACCGCCGGCCGGCAAGGGCCTGGCGGGCAGCCACGACGTGGGCTACGGCATCTACGACCCCTTCGACCTGGGGGAGTTCGACCAGCAGGGCACCATCGCCACCAAGTACGGCACCCGCGCTGAGTATCTGGCCGCCGTGGCCGCCTGCCACGCCGCCGGTCTGCAGGTGTATGCCGATGCGGTGTTCAACCACCTGATGGGGGCCGACGGGGAGGAGGACTTCAACGCCACGCCCTACGACCCCCACAACCGCTTCCAGGCCATCGGCGAGCAGCGGCGGATCCGCGGCTGGACCCGCTACACCTACCCCGCCCGCGCCGGCACCCACTCGGCCATGCAGTGGCACTGGTGGCATTTCGACGCCGTGGATTACAACAGCCTCGAGCCCGGCTTCCAGGCGGTGTGGCGGATCGAGGGCAAGGCCTTCGACGACAACGTGGATCTTGAGCGCGGCAACTACGACTACCTGATGGGCTGCGACCTCGACATCGACCACCACGAGGTGCGCGGAGCCCTCAAGCACTGGGGCACCTGGATGCTCGACACGGTGGGCGTGGATGGGTTCCGCCTCGATGCGATCAAGCACATCAGCGGCGGCTTCTTCCCCGACTGGATCGAGCACGTGGAGGCCCATGCCGGCCGCGACCTGTTCGTGGTGGGCGAGTACTGGACCACCAGCCTGGCCACCCTCAGCTGGTACGCCGACCACACCGGCGGGCGGATCCATCTGTTCGATGCCCCCCTGCACCACAACTTCCACGTGGCCAGCAAGCTGGGCTCGGGCTACGACCTGCGCCGCCTGCTGGATGGCACCCTGATGCGCCACCTGCCGCAGCTGGCAGTGACCCTGGTGGAGAACCACGACACCCAGCCCCTGCAGGCCCTGGAATCGGTGGTGGAGCCCTGGTTCAAGCCCCTGGCCTACGCCTTCATCCTGCTGCGACGGGAGGGCTATCCCTGCCTGTTCCTGCCCGACTACGAGGGCGCTCACTACCGCGACCGCGGCCATGACGGCCAGCAGCACGATGTGGTGCTGGTGAGCCACCGCTGGATCCTCGACCGCTTGCTGGCCGCCCGCCGCGACCACGCCTATGGCGAGCAGCACGACTGGCTCGACCATCCCAACTGCATCGGCTGGACCCGCCGCGGCACCGCCGCCCATCCCCGCGGCCTGGCGGTGCTGATCAGCAACGGCGGCGAGGGCTGGAAGTGGATGGACACCGGACGCCCCAACGCCAGCTACATCGACATCACCGAGCACCGCCGAGAGCTGATCCGCACCAACGAGCACGGCTGGGCGGAGTTCCGCTGCCCGCCGGGATCGTTCTCGGTGTGGGTGGAAACGGCGGGCTGATGCCGCCGTTGCTGCTGGCCCTGGCGGGCTGGCCGCTGCTGCTCGCCGCCCTGCTGCCGGAGGTCCGCCCTTCCCTGGCCCCCCTGCCGCCACCACCGCCGGGCTCCTACACGGTGCTGGTGGTGGACTGGGGTCTGCACACCGCGATCGTGGTGCAGCAGCCGCCCGGCTGGCGTCTCGGCCCTCCCGGCGCCGAGACGGCCCCCTTCGTGGAGGTGGCCTGGGGTGACCGGCGCTATTTCTCCGGTGCCGACCGCGGCGCCGCTGCGGTGCTCGCCGCCCTGGTCCTGCCCAGCGAGGCCGCCCTGTTGATCGCCGGCCACGCCGATCCGCCTCGGCTGGCGGGCAGCGTGCGGGTGCTGGAACGTCAGGTGGATGGGCCCACCCTGCAGGCCCTGGCCACCAGCCTGGTGGGCTCCCTGCGCCATGACCACGACGGGGAGCGGCCCCCGCCCCTGCCAGGCTCGCCCATCGCCGGCGGGCGCTTCTACCCGGCAACGGGCAGCTACCACTGGAGCCGCAACTGCAACCTCTGGACCGTGCGGCGGCTGCGGGATGCCGGCCTCGCCCGCCATCCCGCCGGTGTGGTGCTCACGGTTCAGGTGCCGGCCCGTCTGCGGGGGTTTCGGGCCGTGCCGGGGTTTCGGGCAGGAGCGTTGTGATCGAGAGATCCGGGCGGCGCAGCAGGGCGAACAGGGTCCCGGCGTTGCCACGGCAGAGGCGCAGTTCGTCGTCCAGCACGGTGATGTCCAGCCAGGCCGGGAACGGCTGGCGCACCGTGCGCAGCAGCTGCAGCCGGGTGTCCCCCAGCCGCGGGCCCAGCCAGCCGCCGCGCTGGAAGCGCACCTGCACCCGCTGGCTGCTCTCCACCGAGATGGCGGCCTCCACGGCGATGCCGGCCACGGGCCCGAGGGGCCCGGGCAGCCGCAGCAGGTTCATGCCCCGCCCCAGGGAGGGGGCCAGCAGCTGCAGGTTCTCGATCCAGGGGCCCACCGCCAGGTAGGGCTGGCTGCTGCTGCTCCAGCGCAGCTCCCACACCCCCTCCAGCTGCTCCAGGGCTCCGGGGGCGGCGAGATCGGCCGGCAGCGCCCGCTCCAGGGCCACGAAGAGCTCCCGCAGCCGCTCGGCCTGGCGGTTGGCGGCCCCCCGGCCCCCCTCAGCAGCAGGGCGAGCAGCTCCTGTCTGGTGCTGGTGGGCGTTGGCACGGCAAGGCGGCGCACTCCAGGGCCATGCTGACGGGTAAGTGCCGGCGGCGATGCGCGTTCACTGGTTTCAGCATGTGGCCTTCGAGGGCCTGGGCAGCATCGAGCCCTGGCTGCTGGAGCGCGGCCATCAGATCAGCGTCACCCGCTTCCAGCACTGGCAGCCCGATTCCGCGGCAGGGCCTGGGCCAGTGGGGGACGGGTTGCCTGATCTCGACGCGCTGGACCTGCTGATCGCCATGGGCGGGCCCATGAGCGTCAACGACGAGGCGGTTCATCCCTGGCTGGTGGCGGAGAAGCGCTGCATCGCCGAGGCCATCGGGCGGGGGATTCCGGTGCTGGGCATCTGCCTGGGCGCCCAGCTGATCGCCAGCGCCCTGGGCGCCCGGGTGGGCCCCAACCCCGAACCGGAGATCGGCTGGTTTCCGGTGCAGGCGATCTCCGTCCCCGGCGGCGAGGGCGAGGCGGGCTTCGCGCTGCCTCCGTCGTTGCCGGTGTTCCACTGGCATGGCGAAACCTTTGAGCTGCCCGCTGGCGCCGTACCCCTGGCCCGCAGCGCCGCCTGCGCCCACCAGGCCTTCCGCCTGGGTTCGCGGGTGCTGGCGCTCCAGTTCCATCCGGAAACCACCCCGGAGGCGGCCCGCGCCCTGGTGGAGCACGGCGGCCACGAACTGATCGAGGCCCCCTTCGTGCAGTCGGCCGCCGAGATCCTGGCGGCGCCGGCGGAGCGCTACGCGGCCGCCCAGGCGCTGCTGGATCAGGTGCTCACCGCCCTGTGTGCGTCGCGCTGAGCAACACGACGGTGGAGCGGGCCTCCACGGTGATCGCCTGCGTCTGGAGCGTGGGTGCGTCCTCCCAGGTGTGGATGTCGTTCGGGCTGGCGGCGGCGGTGTTGATCCACAGGCGCCAGTGGCCGTCGGCGCCATCGGCCGGTGGCAGGGCGAAGCGCAGCTGCTCCCAGAAGGCATTGGCCATCAGATGCAGCTGCAGCTCCCCCGAGAGGCTGGCGAGGTTGAGGGCGAAGCTGCGTGACTCCGGGCTCCAGTCCGGCTGGTTCAGTTCCACCCCGTGCCAGCTGATGCGGGAGCGGCTGAGCTGGTCACACAGGCTGAGGCGGTGTCCATCGTGCGCCGCTGCCGTCCGCCCCTGGGTGCGGGCGGTGATCAGCAGGCGCACGAAGCGGTGCAGCTCGCCATGGCGCTCCAGCAGGGTCCAGTCGAGCCAGCTGATCGGGTTGTCCTGGCCATAGGCGTTGTTGTTGCCCTGCTGGCTGCGCAGCATCTCGTCGCCCATCGAGAGCATGGGGGTGCCCACGGCCAGCAGCACCATGGTGAGCAGGTTGCGCACCTGCCGCCGGCGCAGGGTCTGCACCGCCGGGTCATCGCTCGGGCCCTCGACGCCACAGTTCCAGCTGGCGTTGTTGTCGCTGCCGTCGCGGTTGTCTTCGCCGTTGGCCTCGTTGTGCTTGTGGTTGTAACGCACCAGATCGGCGAGGGTGAAGCCGTCGTGGCAGGTGATGAAGTTCACGCTCTGCTCAGCTTCGCGCTCCTCGTGGCCGTAGATGTCCGGGCTGCCGAGCAGGCGCAGTGCCGCCTGCGGCATCTGGCCGGCATCCCCCTTCACAAACCGGCGGATGTCGTCGCGGAAGCGGCCGTTCCACTCCTGCCAGCTGTCGCCGATGAAGGAGCCCACCTGGTACAGGCCGGCGGCATCCCAGGCCTCGGCGATCAGCTTGGTGCCGGCCAGCACCGGATCGGTCTCCAGATCCCAGAGCACCGCTGGCAGGCGTGAGACCTCCCCGTGTTCGTTGCGGGCCAGCACCGAGGCCAGATCGAAGCGGAAACCATCCACATGCAGGTTCTGCACCCAGTGCCGCAGGCTGTGACGGATCAGGCGCCGCAGCACCGGGTGGTTGGCATTGAGGCTGTTGCCGCAGCCGCTGTAGTTGGCGTAGGCGCCTCCGGGTTGGAGGTGGTAGTAGGCCTCGTTGGCCAGGCCCCGGAAGCAGAAGCTGGCTCCCTGCTCGTCGCCTTCGGCGGTGTGGTTGAACACCACATCCACGATCACCTCGATGCCGGCCCGGTGCAGGGCCTTCACCATCGTGCGGAACTCATCCAGGGCCTCCAGCGGATCGCCGCTGCAGCCATAGCCGCTGTGCACCGCCAGCAGGGACACCGGTGCGTAGCCCCAGTAGTTGCGATGGCCGCTGGGGGCGTCCTGCGGGTCGAACTGCTGCACGGGCAGCAGCTCCACCGCCGTGACGCCGAGGTCTTTCAGATAGGGGATCTTCTCGATCAGCCCCAGGTAGGTGCCGGCCCGCTCGGCGGCCACCCCCGAACTGGGGTGGCGCGTGAAGCCGCGCACGTGCAGCTCGTAGATCACCGACTCGCGGCGCGGCCGTTGCAGGGGCCGATCGCCCTGCCAGTCGAAGGCGTCCAGGTTGGCCACCACGCTCTTCATCGAGCCCGCCAGGCCGGTGGCGCTGCAGCGGCCGCGGCTGCGGCAGTAGCTCCCCGGCACCAGCACCGCCGGGGCGTAGGGATCCAGCAGCAGGTTGGTGCCATCGAAGCGCAGGCCCCGCTCCGGCTGCCAGGGCCCGTGCACCCGGTAGCCGTAGATCTGCCCTGGCCCCAGCCCCTCCACGTGGGCATGCCAGTAGTGGTAGGTGCGGTGCCGGCGCGGATCGAGGGGCAGCACCTGGCTGGGTTCGGCCGCCTCGCCGTGGTCGAACAGCAGCAGTTCAACGCCGGTGGCGTACTTCGAGTAGACGCTGAAATTCACCCCCGTGGCGGTGAGGGTGGCGCCCAGGGGGGAGGCGTGGCCCGGGCTCAGTCTCGTTGCAGAAAGGGCCGGAGCCATGGCGTGGGGGCCTCTGCTTCCATACTCGGGCCACTGGGCTTGGCTGGCCACGGGGATCCGTTGAAGAGTCGGTTAACGCTGGAGGCCCGCGCCCTGAGCACCCTGGAGGCTTTGCACGCCATAGAAAAGTGTTGCCTGTTCAAGGTTGAGTAGCTAGAGAGATGAAGGGCCGTGTTTCCAGTGGCCACCGTCAGCCGTCTTGCCTTGCAGGAATACAAGGATGAACACGCCTCCTGACAGCAGAAGTGATTCCGATGATCGTCCTGTGGTGCACCAGAACATCGGCTCTGCCGGTCGGGATGCGACACAGGCTGGTCGAGACTATGTGTCGGGATCCAAGAATCGAACTAAAATATCCCTGATGATCACTCTCATGGTCGTCTTTGGAGGGATGGCGGCGGCATTTGGCGTCAATAAGATCCAGGAATTCGTTAACTCGCAGAGAGACCGCCCCGCTGAAACAACCACCGCTGAGTAGGGCCTTGCGGTATTGAAGGCCATCCTCGGGGGATCACTGTCATTCGCCTTCATCCAATGGAATCTCCGGACAAGTTGCCGACCAAGACGATTGCGCAAAGGGCGATTGCTGGTCGCGACATTATTCAGGCTGGCAGGGACTACGTTCAGTACATCAGCTACAATGCTCGGCAGGGGAACTGGGGTGTGGTTGTTGGAAATCTTGGGCTGATTGCTTTTCTACTGCTGTTGCTTTTGAGTGGGCTTTATGCCTTGTCAAGGGCGGTTGCAGTGCGATTTGGTGAGGAGGTGAGCACGCGCGAGCTCTGCTCTGGAGTTTCACGCGAAATCGAGGAGTTGCAGACAAGAATTGAAGAATCGGGGGGCATTCCGGGGCGGCCTGGTCGAGGGATATCCGGAATCTCTGGGACTGAAGGAAATCAGCTGTTAGTTGTCTATTCGACTGGCGAGCGTGAACTGGTTGACATTGTTATGCCCAGGGCAGACCAGGGGGCTCCCGGTGAGCCTGGCCGTCCTGGCCCTTCTGGCCCCCCTGGTCCGAAAGGTCAGCCAGGCAGCCCTGGGCCCCGGGGGGAGAATGGAGAGCCGGGAGTGCGCGGCCCAGAAGGCCT
>SLIG01000171.1 GCA_007135755.1 Cyanobium sp. | reverse complement strand
TTGCAATTTATGTAGCGATCTGATCAAAAAGTCCCACAGGGATTCTTGCCAAGCCGCCTCTGTGCGGCTTTTTTGTGTTCATGTCTGCTCAGTGCGAATCCTGATTTTTCGAGGTGCCCTATAGAATCAAGAGATTGTTAGAAGTTATAAGCGCCGTTGAGGATCGTCATTAGTTGATATGCTCAAGCCCTTTTATTGGTGATCCGCCTCACCAACGTTTCAATCAACCCAACGCCGTGTTAAGGGGTGCAGGCACGCACTATAAACGTGACCGCACAGTGCCGTAACCACTGAACCCAACGCATGATAAAAATGACACGCGTGCCAAATCCCTCTTAAACGCTTTGTTAGCTTACCATTTTCAGGTAACTCAAGACAATCTTGCCAAAAACAGAAACGTTATATCCTGCATTTTTAGCAAATATTGATTGATGCCTAAGGAGCAAGCCGGAAGCAGTCAAAAGTTCTAGCTGCGTGTCACTATTGAAGTCATCACCCCAGAAACGAAAAGAATTATCAGCATCAAATTGATCGCTAAGATACTGAAAGACTGAGTCATTCCAAATAGCTGTTTCCGATGATTTTAACCCGCGAGAAGAAAACTCACGCTTTTCAGGCTGCATAGCAGCAACGATAGCAAATAGCTTTCGCTGTTCGTCACTTAGCTCGCTGACTTTCCTCATTACCCATGCTTTTTGATTGTCATCTGTGAATTGATACATGGAGCTAATGGCATACAAATTTGAAATAGCCTTCACTTTTTCTTGGGAATCCTCGTATTCAATTAGTGAAATTAACTCCTTGAAAAGGTTTACCGCCTCCCCTGTTGAAAACCAGTCAAGGTTAATTGTACTTTGTTCTAAGTGGCTATACTTTTCCTCGAGAGCAGTGATTGTGGCTTCAATATTTCTAGTACGGATTTCATCCGATTTATCAAATATAAGATGGTCTAACGCACCACCAACAACTGGGATAGCAGACACACCCGCTCGAAAAAGTGATCCTTTATTTGGAACATATTTCGAATCTTTTGCCTTGTCAGCAATTTCTGTAATCTTTTCTCTCATCGTTATACTTACTCTGGTTAGCTAACTAGTCATTGGAAGGTTCCGTGAACCAAGGGGAGGCCTATCCCCCTTTCCGATAACCACATCCCTGTCATGGCTCCATCCCTCGCGAAACTCTGGTGAGGCATGGCTTCTGGCTTCAACACGTCACAGGGTAGAGGTGGTTCTCGGACCCGAGAACCACCCGTTCCAACCTCACCCCAACACCCCCCGCACCTCACCCGCCACGCGCAGGGCGTTGGCGATCACCGTCAGCCCAGGCCCCACCGCCGGACAACTGGGGAACACGCTGGCGTCGGCGATCCAGAGGTTGTCGAGCTCATGGCAGCGGCCCTGCAGGTTCACCACTGACGTGGCCGGATCGCTGCCCATGCGGCAGGTGCCGCAGGCCAGGCCCATCACGCTCAGGGGCGCTTCGCCGCGGGGGTAGATCGGCGCCCGTTGCACCACCGTGGTGGCGGGGTCGGCCTCGGTTTTCTGGATCGTGTCCAGCCAGCGGTACACCAGCCGGTCGTGGGCTTCGCGGTTGTTGGCGATGTAGGCCACATCGATCCGCTCGCCCCGCACCGTCACCCGGTTCTCCGGCTCGGGCAGCACCGCCGTCATCGCCCACCAGGTGATCGAACGGTCGGCCAGCCACTCCAGCGCCGGATCCGGCAGCAGCCGGCTCACCAGCGACAACAGCGGTGGCGACTCGGCGAACAGCGGATCCTGCAGCACGCCGCCCCCATTGCGGATCGAGCCCAGCGCATAATCCACGTTCTTGTCGCCCCAGTAGTACTCGGTGAGGCCCAGGGCCGGTGAGTAGCGGCCCGAATTGGGGCTGCTGGCCCGCTGCAGCAGCGCCGTGAGCTGGGGCTTCATCAGGTTGCGGCCCACCTGGTCCGAACCATTCGCCAGCCCGCGCGGGTGCCGCTCGCCCGCCGAACGCAGCAGGATCGCCGCCGTGTTCACCGCCCCCGCGGCCAGCACCACCTGGTGGCCCTGGAACAGCCAGCGGTCGTCGCCAATCCGTGCCTCCACCCCCTTCACCTGGCGGCCGGAGGGGTCCACATGCAGGGCCTCCACCACCGCGCCGATGCGCAGGGTGGCGGGGGTGGCGGCGGCCAGGGCCCGCTCCACGCCGAACAGCTCCGCATCACCGCTGGGATCCGCTTCGTTCTCGCTCCAGCTCAGGGGCAGGTGGTAGGGCCGCAGCCCCTGCCGCGACAGGTCGGCGTGCAGCTGCTCCAGCACCGGCTCCATCGGCCGCGGTGCAAGCGGATAGGCACCCGCGCGCGGTGGGGCCGTGGGATCTTCTCCCGACTGGCCGTGCACCCGGTAGAGCGCCTCGGCCCGGTCATACCAGGGGGCCAGATCGCCATAGCGCAGCCCCCAGGCCGGCGAGCGGCCGTCCTGCATCGCCACCCCCTCGAATTCGGCCTCCCGCAGCCGCTCCAGCACCGCTGCCCAGATCTTGGTGTTGCCGCCCAGCGCATACACCATCTGGGGATTGAAGGGATCGCCGTCGCTGCCGAACCACGGCTCCTTCGGGTGGTAGCGCTGCTTGCGGAACAGGTCCACATCGCCCACGTTCTGATCCACCAGCGGCAGCCGCTCGCCCCGCTCCAGCAGCAGCACCGTGCGGCCCGCCTCGGCCAGCTCGGCCGCCAGGGTGCCGCCGGCCGCGCCGCTGCCGATCACCACCACGTCGTAGAGCGTGTCGTCGATGATCATCGCCAGGGCTCCATCAGCGCTGCCACACGTAAATCAGCACGAACAGCACCACCCAGATCACATCCACGAAGTGCCAGAACAGCGACACGGCCGTCACCCCCACCGAGCCGGCGTCGTAGTTGCCCGGACGGAACGAGCGGGCCAGCATCAGCCCCATCAGCAGCACGCCGGTGAGCACGTGCAGGCCGTGGAAGCCGGTGAGCAGGTAGAAGCTGGCGCCATACACGCCATCCCCCAGCCCGAACGGCAGCGCCGCCCACTCCAGCCCCTGCCCCACCAGGAACACCGCCCCCATGGCCATGGTGAGCAGCCACCAGGCGCGGAATTGCCACAGCCGGCCCCGGTGCAATGCCCGCTCCGCCAAATAGATCACGCCGCTGCTGCTCACCAGCACCACGGTGAAGCGCAGGGGCTCGATCACCTCCAGCCCCTCCACCCCGGGCGGCAGCCACAGGGGTGAGGAGGTTTTGTAGATCGCGTAGCCGGCGAACAGCGCCAGGAAGATCACGCTCTCCGAGAGCAGGAAGATCACGAAGCCCGTGAGGGTGTGATCGCCGTGGGCGGCGTGGTCGCTGTGGGCGGGAGCTTCGGCGGGGTTGGGGGTGGTGATGGTCATGGCGTCAGGCTCCGGTGGAGGCGTTGGCGGCCTTGGCCACGAAGCGCTCTTCGTCGTCCACCAGCGGCCGGCCGAGGCCGTAGCCGTAGGGGCCGCTGATCACGGTGGGCACGTCGTGCTCGAAGTTCTCCGCCGGCGGCGGCGAGGGCAGCAGCCACTCCAGGCCGATGGCGTTCCAGGGGTTGGGCGGCGCCTTCTCGCCCCGCACCCAGGAGCTCACCAGGTTGAGCAGGAAGGGGATCGTGGCCACCCCCAGCAGGAAGGCGCCGAGGCTGGCGAGCACGTTGGCGAAGGCGAATTCCGGGTCGTACGAGGCCACCCGCCGCGGCATGCCCATCAGCCCCGCCGCGTGCATGGGCAGGAAGGTGAGCTGGCTGCCGATGAAGGTGAGCACGAAGTGCAGCTTGCCCAGGCCTTCGTACATCATCCGGCCGGTGAACTTGGGGAACCAGTGGTAGATGCCGGCGAACACGCCGTAGGTGATGGTGGAGAAGATCACCGTGTGGAAGTGGCCCACCACGAAATAGGTGTTGCCCACATGGATGTCCACCGGCACGGTGGCCAGCATGATGCCGGTGATGCCGGCGAAGATGAAGTTGAACACCCCGCCCAGGCTGAACAGCATCGCCGTGGTGAGGCGCAGCTTGCCGCCCCAGAGCGTGCCGATCCAGGCGAACACCTTGATGCCGGTGGGCACGGCGATCAGCATCGTGGTGACCATGAACAGGTTGCGCATCCACTGCGGCGTGCCGCTGTAGAACATGTGGTGCACCCACACGATCAGGCTGAGGAAGGTGATCGCGAACGAGGCGATCGCCACCACGTGATACCCGAACAGGGGCTTGCGGGCGTACACCGGAAACAGCTCGGAGAAGATCCCGAACACCGGCAGCACCATCACATACACCGCCGGGTGCGAATAAAACCAGAAGAAGTGCTGGTAGAGCATCGGATCACCGCCACCCTCCGGCAGGTAGAAGCTGGTGCCGAAGCTCAGATCAAAGAGCAGCAGCACCGCCCCGGCGGTGAGCACCGGCAGGCCGATCAGCTGGATCGCCTGGGCGGCCACCGCCGTCCAGCAGAAGATCGGCATCCGGAACCAGCCCATCCCGGGCGCCCGCATGCGGATGATTGTGGTGACGAAATTCACCGCCCCCATGATCGAGGAGATGCCCGACAGGGCCACCGCCAGGATCCACAGGAACTGGCCATTGATGAAGTGGCCCAGCGGATTCTGGATGCTCTGGGGCGGATAGGCCCACCAGCCGGCACCGGAGGGGCCGCCCGGCACCAGGAAGCTGGCCATCAGGATCACCCCGAACACCGGCACCATCCAGAAGGCGGCCGCGTTCAGGCGCGGAAAGGCCATGTCGGGGGCGCCGATCATCGGCGGAATCAGCAGGTTGTTGAAGCCGTTGAGGATCGGGAACAGAAACAGGAACAGCATCACCGTTCCGTGCATCGTGTAGAGGCCGTTGTACACGGTGGGATCCACCAGATCCGCCGCCGGCGTGATCAGCTCGCCGCGCATGATCATCGACAGCAGGCCGCCCACCAGCAGGAAGAACAGCGCCGTGATCATGTACTGCAGACCGATCACCTTGGCGTCGGTGTTAAAGCTCAGGAAGCGCCGCCAGTTGTTCGGCGCCCCCGGCACCGGGTGGGGCGCCTTGAGCACGCGGGGATCGAAGGGGGGAGCCGGGGTGGTGCTGGTCATGATCAGGCCTCGTGGCTGGCGGTGGGGTCGGCGCTCACGTGCACCAGGGGGGGCGGCGCCGGCGGCACCGTGGCCCAGCCGCGATCCCCCCGGGCCAGACGCTGGTTGTAGAGATCGGTGGCGGCATTGGCGGCCGGGCGCAACGGCTGGCGCAGGGCCTCGGCCAGCCAGGCCTCGTAGGCCTCCGGCGGCTCCACCACCACGTCGGTCTGGTTGGAGGCGAAGTAGCCGCCGCTGAACATCGAATCCCGCAGCCGGTAGCGGCCGGCGCGGGTGGGAATCAGGCTGTAGTCGATCACGCTGCCGGGGATCAGGTCTTGCTTGAGCCGGAAGGCCGGCACGTAGAAGCCGTGGATCACGTCGGTGGCGCTCAGGCGCAGGAAGCTGCGCTGGCCTTCCGGCAGGTGCAGCTCACTGCTGTGCACGCCGTTGGGATAGATGAACTCCCAGCTCCACTGGCGGCCGATCACCTCGATCGGATGGGCCGCCGCCGGATCCTCCGCCGCCACCAGCGCGGCCGTGGGGCCCTCGGCGCCGTGCATGGCGGCGTGGCCGCCGCTCACGCGCACCTTGCCCCCCAGGGTGGAGAGGGTGGTGCTCACGTCGATCGCCTTCCAGGCGATCAGCATCACGATCACCAGCGGGATCACCGTCCACACGATCTCCAGCTTGAGGTTGCCCTCGATCGGATCGCCGTTGTCGAGGTCGTACTTGGGGGCGCGGTTGAACAGCAGCGTCCAGAGCATCACGCCGCTGCAGCCCAGGAAGATGAAGCTGCCGATGCCCACCTCCAGGGCGAACAGGTCGTCCACCGGCCCGGCCGCCGCCGAAGCCGGCACCGGCAGCCAGCGGTGCGACTGGGCGGCCATCCAGAAGCTGGCGGCCAGATCGCCGAGCACCGCCGCCAGCAGCAGCAGCACCGCCCACAGCCGCGGCGAACCGGATGGGCTGGCGGCCGTCATGGCAGGGCCTCCCGCAGATCCACGCCGCTGGCCAGCAGCTGGGCCGCGGTGATGTGCACACCGAACTCACCCGCCAGCTGGGCCCCCAGCGTGCCGTGCACGCCGATCAGCACGAACAGCCCCAGGCCGGCCAGCAGGTAGCTCCACTGCACCTCGCGGCCCAGGTCGCGGCGCCAGCGGAAGCGCTGCAGCCCCCGCCACACCGTCATCGCCACGATCAGCAGCAGCACCACCACCCCGCCCACGCCGTGCCAGAGCATGGTGGCGGGGCCGCCCAGGCCGAAGTCGCTGCTCACGCCCTTGATCGGCACCGCCAGCAGCATCTCGTAGAAGCCGGCCGCCACCGTGAGGAAGGTCACCGCGGCACAGGCCAGCAGGTTGTACCAGCCCACATCGTGGAAGCCGGCGCGGGTGACCGGCAGGGCCAGAAAGCGGAACAGGCGCTTTTCCAGCGGGAACAGGGCGCCGGCGATGTCGAACACGATCGCGATCACGAACAGCCCGATGGTGAAGTGCACCAGGTTGGGATGGATCGGCAGGGCGTAGGGCAGCTGGTTGGGCCCCAGTTGGTCGGCCACGGGCATCGTCATCACACCAGGCCCGCCCGCACGGCCTCCACCACGGGCACCGTGTGCAGCCCGTACACCCACACCAGCTGGTTGCCCAGCACCACCTGCACCACCACCAGCACGCTGAGCAGGGCGCCGGCCCCCAGGAAGGCCGGCGGCAGGCGCAGGGGGTCGCGGCTGCGGATCACGTAGCGCCAGCCCGACAGCAGGGCCAGCACGCCGGCCAGCGACCAGCCCAGGGTGCTGTGCAGGTTGAGGATCGTGCTCGACTCGCCGTAGGGGTTGGCCAGGCCCGCCTCGATCTGGCCGAAGATGATCGCCACAAAGATCGCCAGGGTGGCCACCAGCAGGTTCCAGTAACTCACCTCAAACAGGGCCGGCCGGCGGGCGAAACGACCGATCAGATCAAACACCACGCTGATCAGCGCCATGGCGATCACGAAGTGCACCACGATCGGGTGGATGGTGTCCATCCACGGCAGGTTGCGGTCGTTGAGCGCGGGCAGCAGCTCCAGCATCGGGTGGGGGTTGGCGGGCGATGGTGGAGGGCGAGGTCGGCGGAGCGGGGCACGCTGAGCGGGGCGGCAGCGCGCGGCGCTCAAAAAGTCACCCTGGCGCAGACAGGGACCACCATCGGTAGCCCGCGACACGAGCGCGGGCCGCTGTGACGGATTGCCACAAACTGATCACGGTTCGCTGATCACTCCACCGCCACTGCCCCCTCCGGCCGGCGCGTGTCGGCCACCCCCAGGCTGCCGGCCAGGCGCGGCGCTCCCGCCGGGCCCGGCGACCAGAGCAGCTCCACGCTGTTGGCCGACCCCATGGCGGTGCTGGGCTGCAGCGCATGGCCCCGGGCGGCCAGCAGGGCCAGGGTGTCGGGGCTGAAGCCCTGCTCATGGCTGAGGCGGTCGGGCCAGAGCTGGCTGTGCACCCGGGGGCTGGCCACCGCCGTGGCCAGGTTGTGGCCGTGCACCATGCGGTTGAGCAGCACCTGCAGCACCGTGGTGGGGATGCGGCTGCCGCCCGGCGATCCGGTGGCCAGCCAGGGCCGGCCGTCGGGGCGGAACACCAGCGTGGGCGTCATCGAACTCAGGGGCCGGCGGCCCGGGGCGATGGCGTTGGCCTGCCCCTGCACCAGCCCGAAGACGTTGGGACGGCCGGGCGCGGCGGCGAAGTCGTCCATCTCGTTGTTGAGCAGGAAGCCGGCGCCGGGTACGGCGATGCCATTGCCGTAGGCGAAGTTGAGGGTGGTGGTGGTGGCCACAAGGCCGCCGCGGCGATCCGCCACTGACAGGTGGGTGGTGTTGTCACCGCCCCCGCCGCCGGCCGCCGCCGGCTGCCCATCCAGCTCGGCAGCGGGGCGGTGGCGCAGGGGATCGATCTGGCCGCGCAGCTTGGCGGCATGGGCGCGGCTGAGCAGCCGCTCCAGGGGCATCGCCACCTGGTCGGGATCCCCCAGCCAGCGGTTGCGGTCGCGGTACACCAGGTTCATCGCCTCCACCAGCCGGTGCAACGCCGCGGCACTGCCGGCGCCCTGCTCGGCGAGCGGCAGGGGCTCGAGGATCCCCAGCAGCTGCAGCAGGCCCACCCCACCGGCACTGGGGGGCGGCATGGTGAGCAGGGTGTGGCCCTGGAAGGAGCCCGCCAGGGGCCGCACCAGCTGGGCGCGGTAGGCCTGCAGATCGGCGGCCGTGATCAGGCCGCCCCGTTCCGCCATCAGTGCCACCAGCCGCTCGGCGGTGGGGCCGGCGTAGAACCCCGCCTCCCCCTCCGCGGCGATGCGCCGCAGCGTGGCCGCCAGGTCTGGCTGGCGCAGCCATTCACCGGCGTCGTAGGGCCGGGACGGCCCGCCCGGCTCCAGCGGCGGCCCGTAGAACAGGGCGCTGGCGGTGGGGTCGGCCTGCAGCAGCGGCGCCGCCCGCCGCAGCGAATCGGCCAGGGGCTCGCCCACCGCGAAGCCCTCCGCCGCCAGGTCGATGGCCGGCTGCAGCACCGCCGCCAGGCTCAGGCGGCCGTAGCAGCGCTGGGCCAGCACCAGCCCCGCCGGCGTGCCCGGCACGCCCGTGGCCAGCAGGCTGCGGGTGGCGCGGCGGCGATCCACCGTGCCGTCGGCGGCCAGGAACAGATCGGCCGTGGCGGCCAGCGGTGCGGTTTCGCGGAAGTTCACGGCCACGGCCGTGCCGCCAGCGATCGTCAGCTCGGCGCCGGTGGGGCAGCCACGGTCGGCTGCCGGCGACGGCCCCGGCAGCCACAGCACCAGAAAGCCGCCGCCACCGAGGTTGCCGGCCTGGGGCAGGGTCACCGCCAGGGCAAAGGAGGCGGCCACGGCCGCATCCACGGCGTTGCCGCCCCGGCGCAGCATCGCCACGCCCACCTCCGAGGCCAGCCGGTCCTGGCTGGCCACCACCCCCCCGGCCGACACCACGCCGTGGAAGCGCTGGTCGCGCTCCTGCAGGGGCGAGGCGCGCAGGGGCGCCGCGAGCAGGGCCGCCAGCAGGGCCGGCAGCAGGGGCAACGGCAGCCGCACGGTGGTGCTCAGGCGGGGGTGGCGGTGGAGGTGGCGGTGCTGGGGGCCCGGCAGGCCGCCTCGACGAGCTCCTCGATCTGCTGCCGGTAGGAGAGGAAGGTGGGGGAGTCCTCCGGGGCGTAGTTGAGGTTCTTGAACAGACCGGTGAGCCGGGTGAAAAAGTCGCGCGCGGCGGTCTTGTCGCTGAACTGATAGGGGCGCTGGATCAGCTCATCCACCAGAACCAGGCTGCGCTGCTGGCGGCTGATCGGACAGCTGGAATCCACCCCATCGAAGGCGTCCTGCTGCAGATACACCATGTCGAGGAACTGGGCTTGGAGATAGAGCAGAAAGTCGTCGAGGCTCACCCCCTCCTCGCCGGTCACCTGGATCATCTGTTGCACGGCATCGCCGCGATGCACCAGATCGGTGAGCCGCTTCACCCGCGGCACCCAGTCGGGAGAGAGGTGGCGGGCAAACCAGCCCTCCAGCTGATCGAAATAGCGCGACCAGGAGAGCAGCAGATCCACGGCGGGGTAACAGCGCTTGTAGGCCCGTTCGGCACTGAGCCCCAGGAAGGTCTTGACCGTGCTCAGGGTGGACTGGGTGACCGGCTCCTCGAAGTTGCCGCCGGCCGGCGACACGGTGCCGATCATCGTCAGGCTGCCGACGCTGCCGTCGTTGGTGCGGATGATCCCGGCCCGCTCGTAGATGGTCTTGATCGAGGAATCGAGGTAGGCGGGGAAGGCCTCCTCACCGGGAATCTCCTCCAGCCGACCGGAGGTTTCCCGCATCGCCTGGGCCCAGCGGGAGGTGGAGTCGGCGATCAGCAGCACGTTGTAGCCCATCTGGCGGTAGTACTCGCCGAGGGTGAGACCGGTGTAGATCGAGGCCTCCCGCGCCGCCACCGGCATCGAGGAGGTGTTGCAGATGATGATCGTGCGATCCATCAGCGAACTGCCGCTTTTCGGGTCGGTGAGCTTGGGGAATTCGGTGATCGTTTCCACCACCTCGCCGGCGCGCTCGCCGCAGGCCACCACCAGCACGATGTCCACGTCGGAGTGGCGGGAGATCAGGTTCTGGAGCACGGTTTTGCCGGCGCCGAAGGGGCCCGGGATGCAGCCGGTGCCGCCGCGGGCGATGGGCAGGAAGGTGTCGATGATCCGCTGGGTGGTGATCAGCGGCTCCTCGGGATAGAGGCGCTCGCTGGTGCGGTTCTCCAGCAGCTGCTGGGGCAGGGGCCGGCGCACGGGCCAGTCCTGCACCAGGGTGAGGGAGCGGGCCTGGCCGCGGGCATCGATGGTGCGGGCCACCACGGTGTGCACGGTGAAGGAGCCCTGCTGGATCCAGTCGAGGCGCACCTCTCCACTCTGGTCGAAGGGCACCATGATCTTGTGGCTGAAGCGCCCCTCCTGCACGGTGCCGAGCACGTCGCCGGCCCGCAGCGTGTCGCCCATCCGCGCCGTGGGCTGGAACGACCACTTCTTCTCCGGATCGAGCGGCGCCACCTCCGCCCCCCGGGGCAGGAAGGTGCCGTAGCCGGCGGCCAGGCCGGCCAGGGGGTTCTGCAGCCCGTCGTACACCTGGGTCAGCAGCCCCGGCCCCAGGCTCACCGAGAGCAGTTCGCCGGTCTGCTCCACCGGGTCTCCCACGCCCACGCCGCGGGTGCTCTCGAACACCTGGGCGTCGGCGGTGGTGCCGTTCACCCGCAGCACCTCGGCCTTGAGCCGCTCCTGGCGGTCGCCGTCCAGACGCCGCGGGCAGATGTAGACCACCTCGTTCTTGAGGATCGGCAGTGGCCGGGTGGCGTCCATGGCGATGGTCACCAGATCGTCCTGAACGGCCACCACGCGGGCGTGGTTGAAAGCCTGGGTGGCGTCGGTCATCGGGCTGGGCAGACGGCGAGGGTGTCGGTGAAGCGGCCGAGGCCGGCGCTCACCAGCTGGCGAAAGCGCTGGGCGGCGACGGTGGCGTCGTAGTTCGACCAGCGCTCCACCAGGCTCCAGCGGGCCAGATAGATCACCACCGCCTCGAAATCGAAGTTGTGGCCCTGGGCCAGCCGGTCGAGTTCCCGCCAGATCAGGCTGAACAGCAGGCGCTCGAGGCCGATCAGGTCGTTGCTCTCCAGCAGCAGCACCGCCTCGCCGATCCAGGGGAACAGCCCGGCCAGCCCCAGGCTGGGTTCACTCCAGTGGCGCTCGATCGTGGCCACCAGGGGCCCGGATCCCCAGGCCTGACCGCAGGGTGGGTCGACCTCGCCGCGGTGGCGACGCCGCAGGGCGGCCACGATCGTGCGCAGATCGAGCCGGTGGCGCACCAGCTGGCGCAGCAGCGGGTGGTCCACCTCCCGGAAGAAGCGCTCGGCCTCCTCCAGCAGCGGGGCGTCGCCACGACCCCGCTGCCCGCTGGACTCGCCGGCCTCGCTGGCGTCGCCCAGGAGCCCCTGGGACAGGATGCGGATGGCACCGTCGAGCCGCCGGCGGTCGTGCGGGTGCAGCAGCGAGAGCCGGCTCTGCAGCTTGAGCCTGGAGATGGCCGGCTCGCGGGCCTCGAACAGGCCCCCCAGCGGCGGCAGGCTGGCCATCAGGGTGGTGTAGCGGGGGCTCATTTCACGACCCCCTCCAGCAGGGCCCGGAAACGGGGCTGCAGGTGTTCGAGGATGGCATCGGCCACGGCGCGGTCGCTGAGGTCGAGCACCACGTCCCGGTCCACCAGGCGCAGGCTCAGGCCGGCGGCCTGACCCTCCCGGGCCACCCCGAAGCTCACCCCGTCGCGCAGCATCCCGGCGGACACCAGGCGCACGAAGCGGGTGAGCTCGCCGCTGGCCAGCTCCTCGGGGTTCTGGCTGAGCTCGGACAGCCCCACCGCCCGGGGCGGCAGCAGCACCTCGATCCGCTCGGCGCGGTCGGCCTCCGCCCGCACCCGGCCCACCACCTCGAGGATCATCTTCTCCAGCAGCTCCTGCTTCTGCTGTTCCTCCCCCAGCAGCTGGCTCACCTCCCCCCGGAAGCGCTCCATCAGGCGGGTCTTCATGGCCAGCACGGCATCGCGCAGGGCCAGCTCCAGCGCCTCCCGGCCCGACTGCTGCAGGGTCTCGGCCTCGCGGCGGGCCTCGGCCACGATGCGCTCGGCCTGCTGGCGCGCCTGATCGAGGCTGTGGCGGGCCTCCGCCTGGGCCTGGGCCACGATCTCACTGGCCTGGCGGCGGCCGGCCCCCACTCCCTGATCGCGCAGGCGGGCGATCAGGTCCTCCACCCCGGCAGCCACCTGCACGGGGGTGTCCTTGCGGCTGGAGCGTTGCTGGGCCATGGGGAGCGGACGCGGAGGGCGGAAACAGGGGGCGCCTGGTGGGCGTGGCACGGGAAACGCTGGTCAGCTCTCCGGAATGCCGCCGGCCGCCACCAGGGCGAACACGAAGGCGAACACGGCGAAGCCCTCCACGATCGCCGCCGGCGCCAGGGCCAGGCCGAAGATCTCGGGCTTGGCCTTGGAGCCGGCGATCGCCGAGGCGCAGCAGAGGCCCTGGTAGATGGCGGCGACCAGGAAGGCCACGCCGGAGAGCACCCCGATGCCGAACAGACCGCCGGCATTGATGGGCGTGACGGAGCGGTTGAGGATGAACATCACGACGATGCCGTAGATCGACATCGAGGACGGCAGGGCCGAGAGCCCCACGAAGCGTCCGTAGCCGCTGCTCACCTCCATCATCGCCCCGATGGCGGCCTGGCCGGCGATGGTGCAGCCGATGGAGGCGCCGATGGCCCCCAGGGCCACCGGGGCGTAGATGCCGATCCAGCCGAGCACCAGCAGGGAGAGATGGTCGTTCACGAAACAGGCTCCTTTTTGAGAAATGGCTTGAAGGGTGTCCCCTCACCGGAGAGGCCCCAGTTGAAGAACTCGATGTAGTTCAGGCGCAATCCATGAACGAATCCGCTGATCACGGCCAGCATCAGGTTGATGCCATGGCCCAGGATCAGGATCAGGATGGCGATCGGCAGGGCCAGCACCACCTCCGACTGCACCACCTGGCTGGCGAGCTGATTGAAGGTGACCGCCAGCGAGGCGCTGGCCAGGCCGAGGGCGAACAGGCGCAGGTAGCTCATCACGTCACCGAACAGCTTGGAGATGTTGGTGAGGGATCCCAGCCCGTCGAGCAGGCGCAGCACCAGATCGGCCGGATGGCTGATGCGCCGCTCGCTGCTCAGCAGCAGGATGGTGAGCAGGCCGCCGGCCCCCAGGCCCACCCCCAGATTCGGCCCCCAGGCGGTGCCCGCCCCCAGGTAGAGCAGGAAGCCCCCCAGGGTCACCGCCATCCAGCCCAGGGGCCGCGCCCGGCCGGCCACGCCGGTGGCGCGCACGGCGACGATGCCGTTGGCCAGCAGCAGGTGCAGCGCCCCCACCACCAGGGCGAGCCGCATCATCGCGTCGTAGTCGTTGAGATCGAGCAGCTTCAGGGCTGCCAGGGGTGAGGCCGCCGGCGGCTCCAGGCCGAAATAGCTGCCGGCCATGATCCCGTAGAGCAAGGCGAAGCTGAGCCCCGTCACGGCCTGGATGCGGAAGTGACGCCCGCCGGCGCTGCGGCCCATGCCCTTCCAGAGCAGACCCACCACCACCGCCAGCACCAGGGCGTAGCCGGCGTCGGCCAGGATCATGGCGAAGAACACGGCGAAGGAGAAGAACACCAGCACCGAGGGATCCCAGTCGCGGTACGCGGGGGTTTCGTAGAAGGTCACCAGGTCCTGCCCGCCGCTGAGGGCGGGGGGGTTCTCCAGCAGGGTGGGCGGTGCATCGGCGGGCTGCGGGGTCTCCGCCAGCCAGGCCAGGCCGCGGGCGGCGGTGAAGGCCTCCAGCCGGGGCAGCTCCCGGCGCGGCAGCCAGCCCTGCAGCTGCACGAGCACGTCGTCGTCGCGGGTCATGGCGCTGGCCTCGGCCCTGGCCTGGGCGTCCTCGGCGCGGGCCAGGTGGCGGGAGAGCAGGAAGATCCAGCGGCTGAGGCGCTCGTGCTCGGCCTCCACCTCCTCGAGGGCGGAACGGGCCGCATCCAGCTGCCGGCGCACCGTGGCGGGGGATTCGGAGCCCAGGCGCGAGCGGGCCACCGGCAGGGCGGCGGGGTCGGGTTCGTCGACCGCGATCAGCACCACATAGAGGTGGCGCGGACTCTCGTAGAGCTGCTGCCAGGGCGTGTCGAGCTGGGTCAGGGCCTGCCGGAACGCCTTCGCCTTGGCCTGGGGAACCCAGTAGAACCACAGGCGCTGCCCGTCCAGCTCGTCGAGACCGGGGAGCACGAAGTCGCCCCAGGGCTCCAGTCGCCGCAGGCGGGCCTCCAGGGCCAGCAGCCGGTCTTCAGCCTCGCGCTTGGCCCGCCGGTTGGCGAGGGCCTCGGCGATCAGACGATCGAAGTCGAACGCCGCATCCACCCGGGTCTGGTGCCGCAGCCGGCGCACATCGCCCAGGTAGCGCAGCGCCTTGCGGGCGTCCTCGATGGGACGGCTGCTCACGAACGGCTCGCTGTCCTGCTGCGGTTCCTCCAGGCGAATCAGATGCAGACAGCCGAGCTGCTGCAGGCCATCGATGAGGTCGTCCTTGTCGGCGCTGAGGCCGATCACGGTGACTTTGCTGAGGGGAATGATGCTCATCGCGCCTGGGTCCGCTCCTTCTTGCGCTTGGCGAGCTTGGAATTCACCACCGCGGCCCGCTCGGCGTCGGAGAGGTAGATGGCGATGGAGCGGATCGTGCTGCGGGTGCGCGGGATCAGCACCTTCTCGAACAGGTTGAAGCGCTGGGTCACGGTGCGCTCGGCCTCCAGCAGGCGTTCGATCCGCTCGCGGGCCACCTGCAGCCGGATCTGGGTCTCCAGCGCCTCCCGCAGCCGGGACACCACCTGATCCACCCAGAAGGGCAGGCTGAGCAGGCCGTAGTCGGCCACCTCCACCCTGATCGCCTCGACACGGGGCAGGCGGGTGCCGATCAGGTTCTCCTCCGCGAGCCGCACCTCCACCACCCGGGCCAGGCCCTCGAGCCGGATGTGCTCATGGGCCAGCATCGGGCAGATCCGGGCCACATCGGCCTCGAGGTCGCGGGCCCGCTGCTCGAGTGCCTGCAGCTCCCGCCGCGCCCGTGCCCGCTCGGCGCTGATCTGGCGGCGCTTGAGATCCAGCGACGGCAGCACAGCGGAGTAGGTCTTGAGCAGATCCTTCTGGTGGCTGAGGGAGGCCTTGGTGAGGGTGATCCGGCCCATCAGCTCGACGCGGGCGTGGGGAAGTACTTGTCGATGAGCTCCTGCTTCATCAGCAGTTCCTGGGGCTCGAAGCACTCCGCCATCGTCTGCCAGGCCAGATCCAGGGCGGCCTCGAGGGCCATGTCCACGTTGATGTCCATGAAGCGCTCGCGGAAGAGATCCCCGAAGCGGATCAGCTTCTGGTCGTACTCGGAGAGTTCGAAGGCCATCGCCTGCTTCTGCTGGGCATCGCGGGCGCCGGAGTAGAGGCGGATGGTGGTGTTCATCACCTGGTTGTGATCGTCGCGGGTCTGCTTGCCGATCACGTTCTGCTTGAGCCGCGACAGCGAGCCGAAGGGATCGATCACCCCGTTGTGCAGATAGAACTGCCCTTCGGTGATGTAACCGGTGTTGTCCGGCACTGGATGGGTGATGTCATCGCCGGGCATGGTGGTCACCGTGAGCAACGTCACCGAGCCGCCCTTGGCATAGTCGGCGGCCTTTTCATAGCGGCGGGCGAGCTGGGAATAGAGATCGCCGGGATAGCCGCGGTTGGCGGGCACCTGGTCCATGGCGATGCTCACCTCCTTGAGGGCATCGGCGAAGGCGGTCATGTCGGTGAGCAGCACCAGCACCCGCTTGCCCTCCTCCACCGCGAAGCGCTCCGCCACCGCCAGGGCCATGTCGGGGATCAGCATGCGCTCCACGATCGGATCCGAGGCCAGGTTCACGAACATCACCGTGCGGTGAAACACACCGGCGTCCTCGAAGGTCTTGCGGAAGGAGTAGTAGTCGTCGAAGATCAGGCCGAGGCCACCGAAGATCACCACGTCGGCATCGGCCTGGATGCCGATCCGCGCCAGAAAGGCATTGAACGGTTCGCCGGACACCGAGAAGATCGGAATCTTCTGGCTCTCCACCAGCGTGTTGTAGACGTCGATCATCGGCACGTTGGTGCGGATCATCTTCGAGGCCAGCACCCGCCGCATCGGATTCACCGACGGCCCGCCGATGGTCACGCGGGAGTCCTGGGAGAGATCGGGCCCCCCGTCGATCGGCTCGCCGGTGCCGCGGAACACCCGGCCGAGGATGTTGCCGGAGTAGGTCACCGTCATCGGGTGGCCGAGAAAGCGCACCTGGGAATCGGTGGACACCCCCTTGGTGCCGCGGAACACCTGCAGGGCCACCGAGCGCTCACGCAGGTCGATCACCTGGGCCAGCGACTGGTCCCCTCCGGCGGTCTGCACCACGGCCAGATCGTTGTGGCGGGGGGCGCCCTCACTGTCATGGCCGCCGGGTGGAACCTCCACGCGGATGATGTCGCCGCTGATCTCCAGCACCTTGGAGTAGCTGATCAACACGCTCATCGCTGCTCGAGAAGGGGCCGGCTGTGCCCCGCTCAGTCTGGTGCCGCTGCGGGCTGCCGACCGCGAGTGTGAAGGCCAACCCGGACGGCCAACCCGGAAGGCCAACCCGCCGCCTGATGCGCGCCGCTGGCCGTTCAGTCGGTGGGACGCGCGGGATCAACGGCCCCGAAACCACCGCCGCCGGGGGTCTCGATCACCAGCACATCACCGGCGGCCACCGCGATCTGGGCCGCGCCGGCCAGCAGCTCCTCGCCCCCGGCCCGCAGCAGACGGTTGCGGCCGGGACGGCCCGGCGCGCCTCCCGCCAGGCCGAAGGGCGGCACCCGGCGGCTGCCACAGAGCAGATCCACCGTCATCGGCGCCAGAAAGCGCAGGCGACGCACCACGCCATCGCCCCCGGGCCAGCGGCCGTCGCCACCGGAACCGCGGCGGATGGCGAAGGCCTCCAGGCGCACCGGGAAGCGCTCCTCCAGCACCTCCGGGTCGGTGAGCCGGGAGTTGGTCATGTGGCTCTGCACCGCCGAGGCACCGGCGAAACCCTCGCCATCCGGCGTGCGGCCGCCGCCGCTGCCACCGCAGATGGTTTCGTAGTACTGAACGCGGGCGTCGCCGAAGCTGAGGTTGTTCATCGTGCCCTGGGCGGCGGCCTGCACGCCGAGGGCGGCGAACAGGACATTGGCCAGGGCCTGGGAGGTTTCCACATTGCCGGCCACCACCGCCGCCGGGAAGCGGGGGTGCAGCAGTGAGCCCTCCGGCACCACCAGCTCCAGGGGCTCGAAGCAGCCGGCGTTGAGGGGGATGGCCTGGCCCACCAGACAGCGGAACACGTAGAGCACCACCGCCTTGGTGATGGCCAGGGGGGCGTTGTGGTTGCCGCCCTGCTGGGGGGAGGTGCCGCTGAAGTCGATGCGGGCCCGGCGGCGCTGGCGATCGAGGCTCACGGCCACGGCGATGCGGCTGCCGTCGTCGAGCTCCACCGCGGCGTGGCCGCCCTGCAGACGGCCGATGGCCCGGCGCACCGCCTCGGCGGCGTTGGCCTGCACGTGGTGCATGTAGGCCAGCACCTCGGTGCGGCCGGCCAGCCCCACCAGCCGCCGCAGCTCCCGGGCCCCGAGGCGGTTGGCCGCCGCCTGGGCCTTGAGGTCGGCCAGCAGCTGCTCCGGGTTGCGCACCGGATGGGGGCCGGCGCCGAAGCGCTCCAGCCAGGCCTGCTCATCGAGGCTGCCCCGGCTCAGGAAGGGCGCGTTGTCGAGCAGCAGTCCCTCCTCCTCGATCCGTCGGCTGAAGGCCGGCATCGACCCGGGCGTGATGCCGCCCACATCGGCGTGGTGGCCGCGGCTGGCCACGTAGAAGAGGGGGGCGCCAGGCAACGGCTCAGCGGCGACCTCACCGGTCTCTCCGGCGGCGTCCACGAACACCGGCGTGATGGCGGTGATGTCGGGCAGGTGGGTGCCGCCGTTGTAGGGGTTGTTGGCGAGCACCACATCCCCCGGCGCCAGGGGTGGGCGCTGGCCGGCGGCGATGGCGGCCAGCAGGGCGGCGACGCTGTCGCCCATCGAGCCCAGGTGCACGGGGATGTGGGGGGCGTTGGCCACCAGCCGGCCGCGGCCATCGAACACGGCGCAGGAGAAGTCGAGCCGCTCGCGGATGTTCACCGAGCGGGCGCTCTGCTGCAGCTGCACGCCCATCTGCTCGGCGATGGCCGAGAAGCGGTGGTTGTAGAGCTCCAGCAGGGTGGGGTCGGGTGACCCTGCAGCTGCCGTGGTGGCGATGGCTGACGCGCTGGCGATGGCCCCGGCAGCGGCGGTGGCCCCGGCAGCGGCGGGGGGGCGGTGCTGCAGCAGCAGGGCGCCGTCCTCCAGCACCCGGCCGCTCCAGTGGGGCTCCAGCAGGGTGGTGCTGGTGGGATCGAGCAGCAGCGCCGGCCCCTGCAGCTCCTGGCCCGGGCGCAGCTGGTCGCGCCGCCACAGGGGCACCGGTTGCGGGCCCCGTGCGGCGTCCAGCCACACCGGCACCGTGGCGCCAGCGCCCGGCGCCTGGCCCGCGGGTGGGAGGACGGCGGGGGAGGGGGCCACCAGCCGGGCCGGCGGCGGCGGGCGCAGGGGTTCGGCCAGCTCCACCAGCAGGCGCTCCACCACCAGCTCGGCCCCCGCAAGCTCCGGCCGGTAGCCGAAACGCCGCTGGTGGCTGCGGGCGAAGGCCTCCTCCAGCCGCTCCTGCTCCCCCAGCGCCGGCTCCCCCAGC
>SLIG01000034.1 GCA_007135755.1 Cyanobium sp. | reverse complement strand
GCGGCCGGAGCCGGCGCGACCGGAGCGGCCTGCACCGGGGCAGCGGGCTGGCTGGGGGCGGTCTTCTTCTCGGCCGGCTTGCTCGCGGCGGGCTTGGACTCTGCGGCCTTGGATTCTGTGGCCTTCTTGCCGGCCTGGCTGAGGTCGAGGAAGAAGCTGTCCTTGCGCTTGAAGATCATCACCGCCGCCGGCACGTGGGCCGATTATCCGCTGCCCGCTGGCCCCTTCGGCCCCCGCCTTAGGGGTGTGCAACACACTGGGGCCGCCCGCCGCGGCCGCCGCCTTGGTTTTCCTTCTCGCCGCCTTCGATCCGGCAGCGCTGCCGGCACCCCAGCAGCCCCTGGCCTGGCTGATCGCCCTGGCCCTCAACGGCGTGCTGATCGGCCTGGCCCAGCGCCTGCCCCTGCTCACTCCCGCCGGCTGGGTGCATGCCGGCATCCTCGGCACCGTGCTCTGGGGCTGCCTGGGGCCCCGCGGCTGGCTGGCGGTGGTGGGCTACCTGCTGCTCGGGTCGCTGGTCACCCGGCTGGGCCTGCGCCGCAAGCAGGAGCAGGGCCTGGCGGAGAGCCGCGGCGGCCGACGCGGACCCGAGAACGTGTGGGGTTCGGCGGCCACCGGCGCCCTGCTGGCGATGGCGATCGCCCTGGCGCCGCCGGCCTGGACGCCCCTGCTGCTGGTGGGCTTCAGCGCCAGCTTCGCCGCCAAACTGGCCGACACCTGTGGCAGCGAGATCGGCAAGCGCTGGGGCCGCCACACCGTGCTGATCACCAGCCTGCGGCCCGTGCCCCCCGGCACCGAGGGGGCGATCAGCCTGGAGGGCACCCTGGCCAGCCTGGCGGGCAGCGTGGTGATGGTGGTCCTGGCCCTGGTGCTGGGCCTGCTGCCCGGTCCGCCGGCGGCGCTCACCGCCGCCGCTGCCGCCCTGATCACGGGGGTGGGGCTGGTGGCCACGCTGCTGGAGAGCGTGATCGGTGCCACCGCCCAGAGCCGCTACAGCTGGCTCAGCAACGAGCTGGTGAACGCCCTTCAGACCGCCCTGGCGGCGCTGCTGGCGATGCTCGCCTGGGCCTGGCTGACGCCGGCGTGGGCCTTGGCCTGAAGGCAGGCGAACAGCGCCTGGCCCCGTCGCCAGCACGCACTGGCTGAGCAGCCCTGCTGCAGGGCCAGCTCCTTCCAGCTCAGCCCATCGATCCAGCGCCCCTCGATCAGCTCCCGGTCGGCTGGGCTGAAGCCGACCAGCTGGCTCTGCAGCCACTGTCGCTCGGGGTCGTCCGCCGCGCGCTGCCCCGCCAGGTCGTCGGCGCTGAGTCGATCCAGCAGGCTCTGGCCCTCCTCACCCGCATCGCCCCAGCCGTCGCCGCCGGGGGCCGGCGCGTCGAGGCTGCTGAGCTGCAGGGCCCGCTTCACCCGGCCGGCCTCCTCCAGCCGCTCCAGGCTGCAGCCCAGGGCTGTGGCCAGGTCGGCAGCGCTGAGGATGGGCAGCCCGGCGCCGCGCCGCTGCTCCACCACCTTCTCCGCCCGGCGCTGCAGCTCCCGCAGCCGCCGGGGGGTGTGCAGGGGCTGCTCGCGGTCGCGCTGCTGCTGGAGCATGGCCCCGCGGATGTAGGGCACCGCAAAGCTGCTCAGGGCCACGCCGCGGCTGAGCTCGAAGGCCTCCACCGCCCGGATCAGCCCCAGGCAGCCACTGGAGACGAGCTCATCGAAGGGCCGGCCGCTGCGGCGGCTCTCACGGTTGGCCACCAGCCGCACCAGGGCCAGGTTGTTCACCACCAGGGCATTGCGCCAGTGCAGCCGCGCCTGGGCGTCCCGGCTGCGGGCCAGCCGCTGGAGCAGGGTGCGGTTGCGCTCGTGCTGGCTGCCGCCGCTGGCACTGTCGTGCCCAGGGGTGCTGGCGCTGTCCGGGCGGGTCTGGCAACGTGAAAGGGTCATGGCCGGGAACGATGGGGATCGTGGTTTCACGGTTCTCCCGGCCGCCAACCCGTTCCTCACCCCATCCGGCCCCGGCGTTCACCCGGATGGGGGATGCCGACCGCCTCACCGCCCCGCCGTTCCTCACCCCCAGGTGGTGCCTCACCGCCAGGTGGTACCCAGGTGCAGCGGCTGCAGCCCCGCCCACTCCAGCAGTGCCGGCCAGCGTTGCACCCGCTGGAACACCTGCCGGTGTCCCTCGCTGTTGAGGTGCAGGCCGTCGCCGCACAGCCAGGCGGGCCAGTCGGGATCGGCAAGCAGCTCGTCGAGCAGGGGCAGAAAGGGCACGTCGGCCTCCAGGCAGGCCTCCTCCAGCAGCCCCTCGTAGCGCCGCACCTGCTCGAGGCCATACCAGAGCACCTCGGCGAAGGGCATCGCCGCCTCCTGCACCGGGGTGAGCCCCAGCACCAGCACCGGGGCCCTGGCCCGCGCCCGCAGCAGCAGTTGCTTGAGGCCGTAGAGAAAGCCCTCCGGCTCCAGCTGGGGGCGGCCGTCGGGCCGGCCCACCCGGGCGCTGTCATTGATGCCGGTGGCCAGCAGGATGCCGTGGGGCTGCTGACGGCGCAGCTCGCCGCGGCAGGCCACCTCCGCCTGCAGCCGGGCCGCCACCCGCTCCAGGCCATCGCCGCGCACCCCGAGGGGGTAGAGCACCGGCGCTTCCGGCAGGCCCATCCAGTGGCGCCGCAGGCGCTCGCACCAGCCCCCCTCATGGGGATCGCCCCAGCCGTACACGCCGCTGTCGCCCAGCACGATCAGCTTGCGGGGCACGGCGGCGGGCATCGGCAGCGGCAGCGGTCAAAACTGGGCCTGATCCTGCACCACCCCCGACCGGCCCGGCTGTTCGGCTGTGCGGCCACCAGGCAGCATTGGACCAGGCACGGGCGGATCCTCAGGCGTGGCAGACAGCGGGGCGACGCCGGCGCGTGTGGCTGTGGAGGCCTTCCTGGCCGCCGCCGGCCCGGTGGTGGATGTGCGCAGCCCGGCCGAGTTCGCCCAGGGCCACATCCCCGGCGCCCGCACCCTGCCCCTGTTCGACGACGAGGGCCGGGCCGCGGTGGGCACCACGTACAAGCAGCAGGGACGCCAGGCGGCGGTGCTGTGCGGCCTGGGCCTGGTGGGGCCACGGCTGGAGGCGATGGCCGCCCGGCTGGCCGGGTGGGCGGCCGCCAGCCCCGGCCAGCCCGTGCGGCTGCTGTGCTGGCGGGGGGGCATGCGCAGCGCCAGCGTGGCCTGGCTGGCGGGCCAGCTGGATCTGCCGGTGCTGCTGCTGGAGGGCGGCTACAAGGCCTACCGGCGCTGGGCACTGGAGCTGTTCGAGCGGCCCTGGCCCCTGCGCCTGCTGGGCGGCCGCACCGGCACCGGCAAAACCGACCTGCTGCTGGCCCTGGCGGCGCGGGGTGTGGCGGTGGTGGACCTGGAGGGCCTGGCCAACCACCGCGGCAGCAGCTTCGGGGGCCTTGGCCTGCCGCCCCAGCCCAGCAGTGAGCACTACGAAAACCGCCTGGCCCTGGCCCTGCGCCGCCTGGCGGGGGCGGAGCAGATCTGGCTGGAGGCCGAGAGCGCCCAGGTGGGCCGCTGCCGCATCCCCGTCGGCCTCTGGCGGCAGATGCAGGCGGCGCCGGCCCTGGAGGTGCAGCGCCCCCTGGAGCAGCGCCTGGCCCAGCTGGTGCGCATCTACGGCGTGCAGGACCCCGGCCAGCTGGCCGAGGCCACCCGCCGCATCGCCCGCCGCCTCGGACCCCAGCGCACCGCCGCCGCCCTCGAGGCGATCGCCGCGCGCGACTGGACCGCCGCCTGCCGCCAGATGCTCGACTACTACGACCGCTGCTACGACCACGACCTCAGCGCCCACGCCACCGAGCCGGTGGAGCTGGGCGAGCTTGGCGCCGAGGCGGCGGCCGGGCTGCTGCTGGAGCGGGGACTGGTGAAGCCCGCCGCGCCCCTCAGCCCGCCAGCAGGCGCCGGCGCAGGCGGTCGCTGAGGTCTTCGCCCAGCAGCGTCAGGGCCGCGTACACCACCATCAGCGCCGCCAGTTCATCGACGGCGAAGGAGCTGAGGGCCTCCAGCAGCTGGCTCCCCAGGCCCGTGGCCCCCACCAGGCCCACCACCACCGATTCGCGCAGGATCACATCGCCCCGATAGGCGCCGTAGGCCAGGTAGGGCCTCGCCAGGGCGCTGAAGCGCCCGTAGAGCAGCGCCAGCCGTGGGCCGCTGCCGGCACTGAGCAGGGCCTGCTCGGTGGTCTCGCCGCGGTGCTCGGCGCTCTCCAGCAGCAGCCGGCCCAGCACCCCCAGGTTGTGCAGCGCCAGGGCCAGGGCGCCGGTGACCACCCCGGGCTGCAGCACGAACAGCAGCAGCAGGGCGATCAGCGGCGGCGGCCACAGCCGCCCCAGGGCCCAGAGCCCCTGCACCGCCGCCCGGCCCAGGGGCCAGGGGCGCACCAGCAGCAGCAGCAGCGGTGCCACCCCCACCGCCAGGGCCGCGGCCAGCAGGGTGAGGCTGAGGGTGTTGGCTACCAGGGTGGGCCAGGGCAGGGCCGCCACCGCCCCCCAGTCGGCAGGGGGCAGGGGCGGCAGCGGCTGCCAGCGCAGCAGGCTGCGCGGGTCCACCTCCAGGTTCCAGGCCACCGCCACCAGCACGGGCACCAGCAGGGCCACGGCCAGCACCAGTTCCCGGCCGCCGCGGCCCACGCCGCTGGTGTTGCCGTTGACCGCGGCGTGTCTGTTGGGCGCGGGGGCCTGGGGGCTGAGGCTGAGGCGAGCCGGCATCGTCCAGCGCCGCCGCAGCCAGCCCACCAGCCGCTCCAGCAGCAGCATCGCCGCCAGCAGCAGCCACAGGCCCGTCCACAGTTCGTTGAACAGCAGCGACTGCAGCGTCAGCCGCAGTTCGGTGCCCAGCCCCCCGAGGCCGAACACCCCCAGCAGGGTGGCGCTGCGCAGGGCGCATTCGAGGCGGTAGCCGCCGTAGCTCAGCACCTGGGGCAGCAGCGGTGGACCCAGGGCCGTGAGCAGGGCGGCCGGCGCGGCCACGCCGCCGCTGCGCAGGGCCTCCAGGCTGCCGGTGGGCAGGGCGTCGAGCTGGTCGCTCACCACCCGCGCCACCAGGGCGCCGAAGGGGATGGCGATCGCCAGCACCGCCACCGCCGGCTGCAGGCCCACCAGCTGCAGCAGGATCAGACCCCAGAGCAGCTCGTGGATCGAGCGCGGCAGCGCCAGCAGCCGCCGGATCAGCTCCGCCGGCCACAGCCGTCCGCTGCACTGGCGCCACACCAGCCGAGAGCTCAGCGCCCCCAGCATCAGCCCCAGCACCAGGCTCAGGGCCCAGCCCAGCAGGGCCATGCCCACGGTCACGCCCAGGCCCCGCAGGGCGGAGCTGAGCACCAGTGGATCCAGCGACGGCCGCAGCGCCGCCAGCGCGAACTGCCCCACCAGGCTCCAGCCGCCGCCGTGGCTGAGGCCCGGCAGCAGCAGCGCCAGGGGCACCAGCACCAGGGCGGGCAGCAGCACCCACAGGGGCGCCGCCACCGCGATGCGGCTGCCGGGGGGACGCCCCCCATCTGCCCTCGCCACCCCTGCGCTCATGGCGCCTCGCCGGCGTAGAGCGCCGCCAGCAGGCCGGGGTTCACCGCCCCCACCGGCAGGTCGAACTGCACCCGCCCGGTCCGCAGACCCACCACCCGATCGAACCCCGCCAGCAGGTCGGGTCGGTGCAGGCTGAGCAGCAGGGCCCTGGGCGCGCGGCCCTCCGCCAGCAGCAGCGCCAGCAGCTCGCCGGCCAGGCGCGGATCGAGGCTGGCCAGGGGCTCATCGGCGAGCAGCAGCATCGGCTCCTGGCGCAGCAGCCGCCCCAGGGCCACCCGCTGCCGCTGGCCGCCCGAGAGGGCCGACACGGGCTGATCGAGCAGGGCCGGATCCAGATCCAGCCGCCGCAGGGTGGCGGCGCAGGCGTCGCTCTCCAGCGGCAGCAGCAGGTTGAGCAGGGCCCGTGGCCAGCCCCAGTGGGCCAGCCGGCCGGCATTGAGGTTCTGCTGCACGCTCAGCTCCTCGATCAGGCGCAGGTCCTGCCAGAGGGTGCCGATGCGGCGCTGCTGGCGGCGCCGCGCCCGCGGTCGCCGTGCCCGCTCCTGGCCCTGCCAGCGCAGCGATCCCCGGTCGGGGGCGATCAGGCCATTGGCCACCGCCAGCAGGGTGCTCTTGCCGGCGCCGCTCGGCCCCAGCAACGCCACCCGCTCGCCGGCCCGCAGCCGCAGCGACACCCCCTCCAGGCGGGGCTGGCCGCGGCCGCGCACGTGGATCCCCTCCAGTTCCAGCACCGCCGCCGGATCCATCAGCGGATCTTGCCGATCTGGCGCCCCACCGCCTCGATGGCCTCGTACTGCTCGTTGCTCGCCGGCACGAAGGTTTCGGCGCCGAACAGCTCCAGGATCTGGGCCTGGCGGGGGTTGTCGGGGCTGAGGCTGGTGAAGGCCTGCTCCAGCCGTTCGGTGAAGCCGCGGCCGTACTCCTCATCGAGGTTGGGCTGCACCACCCAGGTGTAGTTGGCGTAGCCCGGGGTGCGCCAGATCGCCACCACCTGGTCGGTGTCCACCTTGCCCTCCCTGAGACGGCTCAGCCACACCTCCTCGTTCACCACCCCGGCGTCGTAGGTGCCGCTCTGCACCAGGGCGATCAGGGCATCGTGGCTGCCGCTGAAGCCCGGGTTGCCACCGGCGAAATCGCTCAGCGCCACGCCGGCCTGGGTGAGGTAGTACTGGGGCATCAGGCGGCCGGAGGTGGAACTCTCCGAGCCGAAGGTGAAGCGCTTGCCCTTCAGCTGCTGCAGGCCGCTCTGATCCTCGAACGGCTTCAGGCCGCTGCGGGGGTTGGCGATGAACACGCTGTGGAAGGAGCGGTCGATGTCGCGCTGGGCCAACGCCCGGGCGCCGGGTTTCTGCAGCCAGGCCTGCACGCCGGTGAGGCCGCCGAACCACACCAGGTCGAGATCGCCGGTGCGGAAGGCGCTCACGGCGGCGGTGTAGTCGGTGACGGGCACGAAGCGCACCGGCACCTCCAGCTGCTCGCTCAGCTCATCGGCCACCAGGCCGTAGAGGCGGTTGAGTTTTTCGGGGTTCTGGTCGGGGATGGCACCGATGCGCAGCACCCGCTTCTCGTTCGGACGGGCGGCTTCACTGGTGGCGCCATCAGCACCGGCGTTGCCGTCGGTGCGGGGGGTACAGGCCGTTGGCAGCAGGCCGATCAGCAGCAGGCCGGCGAGCGCAACGGCCCAACGTTCTCGGGTGGTCAAGGGTCGAAACAGAAACGACGACCCGATGCTGCCCCATGCCCGGGGCTACAGGCTGCCGAGGAAGCGCCGCAGCCGCTCCAGGCCGTCGTCGATCGTCGCCGGCCCGGCGGCGCAGGAGAGGCGGATGCAGCGGTCGTCGCCGAAGGCGGCTCCCGGCACCACTGCCAGTCCCACCTCATCCAGCAGGCGGTTGCTCAGCTGCATCGAGTCGAGACCGAAGCGGCTGAGGTCGGGGAAGGCGTAGAAGGCACCCTCCGGGGGGTGCAGGGTGATGCCCTCGATCGCCCGCAGGCCCTCGCTGAGCCGGGTGCGGCGGCGGCTGAACTCCGCCGCCATCTCCTGCACGCAGTCGCGGGGGCCGTTCACCGCCGCCAGGGCGCCGTACTGGGCGAAGGTGCACACGTTGCTGGTGGTCTGGCTCTGCAGGGCGGCGGCCGCGGCGATCACCGCTTCCGGGCCCACCAGCCAGCCCACGCGCCAGCCGGTCATCGCCCAGCCCTTGGCACAGCCATTGACGATGAACACCCGATCGGCCAGGTCGGGGGCCAGACCGGCCAGGCTGATGTGCTCGTGGCCGGGATCCACCAGGAACTCGTAGATCTCGTCGCACACCACCGCCACCTGGGGATGGCGGCGCAGCACGTCCGCGATCGCTTCCAGCTCGCCGCGGTTGAGCACGGTGCCGGTGGGATTGCCGGGGCTGTTGAGCACCAGCAGCCGGCTGGCCGGTGTGATCGCCGCCTCCAGCTGCCCGGCGGTGAGCCGGAAGCCCTGGCCGGCGCTGCTGGCGAGCTCCACCACCCGGGCGCCGGCCATGCGGGCGATCTCCGGATAACTGAGCCAGTAGGGCGAGGGCAGCAGCAGCTCATCGCCCTCCTGCAGCAGCACCTGGAAGAGGTTGTAGAGGGCCTGCTTGCCGCCGTTGGTCACCAGGACCTCGGCGGCGGTGGTGGGGCGGCCGTTCTCACGGCCGGTCTTGGCGGCGATCGCCTCGCGCAGGGCCGGTTCACCGGCGGCGGGCCCGTAGCGGGTGAGGCCGGCGGCGAGGGCGTCGGCGGCGGCCCGGCGGATGAACTCCGGCGTCTCGAAGTCGGGTTCGCCGGCACTGAGGCTGCAGATGTCGCGGCCGTCGGCCTTGAGCTGCTTGGCCCTGGCGGCGATCGCCAGAGTGAGGGAGGGCTGCAGGGCCTTGGCGCGCTCGGTCAGCCGCTCGGCCGGGCTGATGCGGAGCGCCGGCCTGGGAGCGGGCATCGCGGGGGCGGTGGGGGGGGCGACCAGGGTGTGGGGCGCAACCGGCGCCTGGGAAGAGACCGGTGCATGAGGCAAGACCGTGGCGGGAATCAACAGGCCGCTGGGAGCGGGGCCCGGGGCGCTGGGAGCGCTGCCTGGGGCTGTTGATGGGGCGGGGATCCCGGAGGTCGGCATCGGCGGCGGTGCCGGCTTCGGGAGCGCGCGGCGGTGGCGTATCTCTCATCCTGCCGCACGCGTCGCCCCCTTACACAGGCCGCCGGCTGGCCGCATTCACACTTCGTACGGCCCTGGTGCGGGGAGCGGGCGATGGCTCGGCAGGATGGGGGCCATGGACGCCGATCCCCACCCCCGGCAGATCGATCTGTTTCCAGCGGTGGCCTCCAGCCTCGAGCAGCTCAGCGAGGGCTGCCGGGGCTGCCGCCGCTGCGGTCTCGCCGACGGCCGCCTGCAGGTGGTGGTGAGCCGCGGCAACCCTGCCGCGCGGCTGATGGTGATCGGCGAGGGCCCCGGCGCCCAGGAGGATGCCAGCGGCCTGCCCTTCGTGGGCCGGGCGGGTCAGCTGCTCGATCAGATGCTCGCCAGCGTGGCGATCGATTCCAACAGCGAGGCCTACATCTGCAATGTGGTGAAGTGCCGCCCCCCCGGGAACCGCAAGCCCACGGCGCTGGAGATCGCCGCCTGCCGCCCCTGGCTGGAGCAGCAGATCCGCCTGGTGAACCCCGCCGTCATCCTGCTCGCCGGGGCTTCGGCGATGGAGGGGGTGCTGGGCATCAAGGGGGGCATCACCCGCCTGCGCGGCCAGTGGCGCATGGGCGAGCAGGAGCCGCTGGCAGGCCGCTGGCTGATGCCGGTCCTCCATCCCTCCTATCTGCTGCGCAATCCCTCGCGGGAGCAGGGCAGCCCCAAGTGGCTCACCTGGCACGACCTGCAGGACGTGCGCCGGCGCCTCAACCAGCTGGAATCCGGCAGCTGACGTCGCTCCTGTGACAGCCTTGGCGCCAACGTTCCAGGCCCCTCCCGCCATGACCGGCACCGCCACGACCGGCACCCTGCTCAGTCCCGAGCGACCCGGCCCCGGTCCCGGTGCCCCCGCCGGCTTCGATCCCGCCAACCCCCGCTACGACACCCTCATCCGCCGCCGCCCCACCCGCAGCGTGCGCGTGGGTGACGTGTGGATCGGCAGCCAGCACCCGGTGGTGGTGCAGTCGATGATCAATGAGGACACCCTCGACATCGAGGGCGCCACCGCCGGCATCCGCCGCCTGCACGAGGCCGGCTGCGAGATCGTGCGGGTGACTGTGCCGTCGCTGGCCCATGCCCGAGCGATGGGGGAGATCCGCAAGCGCCTGGAGGACAGCTACCGGCCGGTGCCCCTGGTGGCCGACGTGCACCACAACGGCATGAAGATCGCCCTGGAGGTGGCCCAGCACGTCGACAAGGTGCGCATCAACCCGGGCCTCTACGTCTTCGACAAGCCCGACCCCAACCGCACCGAGTTCAGCCAGGAGGAGATCGCCGCCATCGGCGAGCGCATCCAGACCACCCTTGAACCGCTGGTGAGCCTGCTCAAGGAGCAGGACAAGGCCCTGCGCATCGGTGTGAACCACGGCTCTCTGGCCGAACGCATGCTGTTCACCCATGGCGACACCCCCCTGGGCATGGTGGAGAGCGCCATGGAGTTCATCCACATCTGCGATCGCCTCGACTTCCACAACATCGTGGTGTCGATGAAGGCCTCGCGGGCGCCGGTGATGCTGGCCGCCTACCGGATGATGGCGGACCGCATGGACGCCGAGGGTTTCCCCTACCCCCTGCACCTGGGCGTGACCGAGGCGGGTGATGGCGACTACGGCCGCATCAAGAGCACCGCCGGCATCGCCACCCTGCTGGCCGAGGGGCTGGGCGACACGATCCGGGTGTCCCTCACCGAGGCGCCGGAGAAGGAGATCCCGGTGTGTTACTCGATCCTGCAGGCCCTGGGCCTCAGGAAAACCATGGTGGAGTACGTGGCCTGCCCCAGCTGCGGCCGCACCCTGTTCAACCTCGAGGAGGTGCTGCACAAGGTGCGTGCCGCCACCGCCCACCTCACCGGTCTGGACATCGCCGTGATGGGCTGCATCGTCAACGGTCCCGGCGAGATGGCCGACGCCGACTACGGCTACGTGGGCAAGACCCCCGGCACCATCTCCCTCTACCGCGGCCGGGAGGAGATCCGCCGGGTGCCGGAGGCCGAGGGGGTGGAGGCGCTGATCGCCCTGATCAAGGAGGACGGCCGCTGGGTGGACCCCTGAGCGGGCCGGCCCCCGAACCGTCCTTCCTGGAACCTCCAGAGGCCGCCTGCGGGCTGTTTTGCCGGTTGAAAACGCTAACTTGAAAGCGGTGTCGCGGGCCACGAGAGGATTCACACGGATGGGCAGCATGCGCAACGGCCTCGTGGTTCTGGTGGGGCTCGGCGCCTGCGCGGCCACCGCCGTGATGGCCAGGGAGGCGGTGAATTCCTCCTCGGGCAACCCCCGCATCCTCGACAGCCCCAAGGAGGTGATCGACCAGACCTGGCAGATCGTCTTCCGCGATTTCCTCGACATCAACGGCCAGTACACCGCCGAGCAGTGGAAGGAGCTGCGCCGGGAGATGTTGGCCCGCAGTTACGCCACGCCCTCGGACGCCCATGAGGCGATCCGCGGCATGCTCGCCACCCTCGACGATCCCTACACCCGCTTCCTCGATCCGCGGGAGTTCAAGGAGATGCAGATCGACACCTCCGGGGAACTCTCCGGGGTGGGCATCCAGCTGAGCCTCGACAAGGACACCAAGGAACTGGTGGTGGTGGCCCCGATCAAGGGTTCACCCGCCTCAAAAGCCGGGGTGCTGCCCAAGGACGTGATCACGGCCATCGACGGCGAGTCGACCAAGGGCATGAGCACCGAGGACGCGGTGCGGTTGATCCGCGGCCAGGTGGGCACCACGGTGACCCTCACCCTGCGCCGCAACTCCCAGACCCTGGAGGTGCCGCTCACCCGCGACCGCATCGAGCTGCAGGCGGTGGACCACCAGATCAACGTGGCCCCCGACGGCACCAGGATCGGCTACATCCGCCTCAAGCAGTTCAACGCCAACGCCACCAAGGACATGCGGGCGGCGCTGCGGGAGCTGGAGAAGGAGGACGTGGCCGGTTACGTCATCGACCTGCGCAGCAACCCCGGCGGTCTGCTGATGGCCAGCGTGGAGATCGCCCGCCAGCTGCTCAACGAGGGCACCATCGTGTCCACCCAGACCCGCCGCGGCATCGTGGATGTGCAGCGGGCCAACGGACGTGCCCTCACCGAACGGCCGATCGTGGTGCTGGTGAACGAGGGCTCGGCCAGCGCCAGTGAGATCCTCTCCGGCGCCCTGCAGGACAACAACCGTGCCGTGCTGGTGGGTCAGAAGACCTTCGGCAAGGGCCTGGTGCAGTCGGTGCGCAGCCTCTCCGACGGCAGCGGCATGACCGTCACCATCGCCCGCTACCTCACCCCCAGTGGCCGCGACATCAACAAGCACGGCATCCAGCCCGATGTGGCGGTGGCGATGAGCGAGCGGGAGGTCCAGCGCCTCCAGCTCGAGGACATCGGCACCCGCCGCGACAGCCAGTACCGGGTGGCCGAGAACACCCTGGTGGAGAAGCTGCAGGCCAGCGGCCGTGGGGCCCGGCCGTTCACCCCCGGCAGCGCCAATCTGCCCTCAACCCTGCCGGCCGCCGGTGCTGCGTCCGGCCGCTGATTCGATCTGGGCGCACAAGCCCTGGTGGTGCCAGCCCTGGAGCATCGTGCTCACCGGGTTGGCGCTGATCGGGGCAAGCTGGTGGCTGCTGCACCGCTGGTGGATCAGCGTTCCAGCGGCTCTGGCGGTGCTGCTGTGGTGGTGGTTGTTCCTGGTGCTGGCCCCGGCTGCCTACAGGCAGCAGGCCGGCATCCAGCGGCCGGACCATGATCCCGGCCAGTGATCAGGGCTGAGGAAGCAGATCTGAACCCGGAGCTTCAGGCCACCGGTTGCATCAGGCCACCGCCGGGGCCGGAGTCGTCGTCGTCGTTGCGGCCGTCGCCCTGGAGCAGGGCGTAGAGACCAAGGGCCACCACGCTGACCAGGGTGGACACGAGCTGGAGCGCCCCCGTGGAATTGCGGCCCACCTCGATCAGCTCACCCATGCCGGCTCCTTTGCTTAATGAAAGTTCTCATCATTGTAACGAACATTTGCGGTTATGGGGCGGTGGCCGCCAGCCGTCGTCCTGCTGCCCGTTCTCACACCGCCAGCACCTCGGCGTCGCGGCTCTGCTCCTGGCTGGCCCGCTGGGCGTCGCTGAGGCCGTCGGCGCCTGGGATCCGGACCGCCATCTGCTCCAGCCAGCCCTTGAGCTCCTCCACCTGCTTCTCCATCGGCAGCACCCCCAGGCCCCGGGCCAGCACCTTGGCGGTGCTGCCGCTGCCGGCCTGATACACCAGGCGGCCGTGCAGGTGCTGGGGCAGGCCCTGGCGCAGCAGCCGGAAGGCCGGCTCCTCCATCGGCGTGTCCAGGGCGATGTTGGGCTTGTCGGGCCTGATGCGTGAGAAGCCGCAGCGCCGGGCCAGCAGCTTCAGCTCCATCAGCTGCAGCAGGGCGATCACCGGCGGCGGCAGGGCGCCGTAGCGGTCCACCCAGCCGGCGGCCAGCTCCAGCAGCGCCTCCTTGCCACCGCAGTCGGCGGCCGCGCGGTAGGCGGCCATCTTCTCGTCGTTGTCGGTGATCCAGTCGCCGGGGATGAAGGCGGTGATCGGCAGGTCGATCTGGGTGTCGTCCACCTTGGGGATGTCCTGGCCCTGGATCTCGGCCAGGCACTCCTGCAGCATCTCCATGTAGAGGTCGAAGCCGATCACCTCCATCTGGCCGCTCTGCTCCACCCCCAGCAGGTTGCCCACGCCGCGGATCTCCATGTCGCGCATGGCCAGCTGGTAGCCGGATCCCAGCTGGGCGAACTCCTGGATCGCCCGCAGCCGCTGCCGCGCCGCCTCACTCAGCGACGCATCGCCGGGATAGAAGAGCCAGGCATGGGCCTGGATGCCGCTGCGGCCCACCCGGCCGCGCAGCTGGTAGAGCTGGGCGAGGCCGAACTTGTGGGCGTCCTCGATCAGGATCGTGTTGACGCGCGGAATATCCAGGCCGCTCTCCACGATCGTGGTGCAGAGCATCAGGTCGGCCTCGCCGGCGTTGAAGGCCACCATGGCGCTCTCCAGCTCGCCCTCGGCCATCTGGCCATGGGCCACCAGCAGCTTCAGGCCCGGCAGCATCGCCCGCAGGCCCTCGGCCACCTCCTCGATTCCCTCCACCCGCGGCACCACGTAGAACACCTGGCCGCCCCGGTCGAGCTCCTGGCGGATGGCGCTGCGCACCACCTCCTCATCGAGGGCCGCCAGGTGGGTCTTGATCGGCCGGCGCAGCGGCGGCGGGGTGGTGATCAGGCTCATCTCCCGCACCCCCGAAAGGCTCATGTACAGGGTGCGCGGAATCGGCGTGGCGCTCAGCGTCAGCACGTCCACGTCCTTGCGCAGCGCCTTGATCTTCTCTTTCTGGTTCACGCCGAAGCGCTGCTCCTCGTCCACCACCAGCAGCCCCAGCTTCTGGAAGCCGGTGCCCTTGGAGAGCAATTGGTGGGTGCCCACCACCACATCCACGGTGCCCGCGCTGAGCCCCTCGAGGATCGTCTTGCGCTCGCCGGCGGTGCGGAAGCGGTTGAGCAGGCTCACCTTCACCGGGTAGGGGGCGAATCGCTCGCTCAGGGAGCGCCAGTGCTGCTGGGCCAGCACCGTGGTGGGAGCCAGCATCGCCACCTGCTTGCCGGCCGTCACCGCCTTGAAGATGGCGCGGATCGCCACTTCGGTCTTGCCGAAGCCCACATCGCCGCACACCAGCCGGTCCATCGGCTGGGGCTGCTCCATGTCGCGCTTCACCGCCACGATCGCCTTGAGCTGGTCGGGGGTGGGCTCGTAGGGGAAGGAATCCTCCAGTTCGTTCTGCCAGGGGCCATCGGGGGGGAAGGCGAAGCCCGGCGCCTTGTGACGCTCGGCGTAGAGCTTCACCAGGTCCATCGCCACCTTGCGGATGGCCTTGCGCGCCCGCTCCTTGGCCCGGGTCCAGGCGGTGCCGCCCATGCGGTTGAGCTCGGGGGGCTTCTCGCTGGTGGCGCGGTAGCGGCCCAGGCTGCCCAGCTGGTCGGCGGCCACCCGCAGCAGGCCGTCGCCGTACTGCACCACCAGGTAATCCCTGGATTCGCCGCCGATCGCCAGCTTCTCGAGCCTCAGGAATTTGCCGATGCCGTGGTTGCGGTGCACCACGAAGTCGCCCGGCCGCATCTTGCCCGGATCCACCGTGCGGCTGGCGGCCTTGCGCCGCCGGCGCACGTAGCCGCTGGCGGCCAGGGCGTGCTGGCCGAAGAACTCCCGGTCGGTGATCAGCACCAGCTTCCAGGCCGGCAGCTGCAGGCCCTCCAGCTCGGCGGTGCCCCGGCTCTTGAGGGCCACCGGCGTGCCCTGCTCCAGGAGCCGCTCGATCGCCGGGCTGTCGCCGGGGTTGGGCACGAAGCGGCTGATGCAGTCGTGCTCCTCCAGCAGCGCCACCGCCCGGCTGGGCTGGGCCGAGAGCAGCCACACCCGCGCCCGCTCGGCCTGGAAGCCCTTGATCAGCCCGGCGAGCTTGCCGAAGGCGTTGGGGTAGGCCGGCACCGGCCGGCTGGCCAGATCGAAGCTGTTGGCGTGGCCGTCGCTCTCGTGCAGTTCGGCCAGATCGAAGCCGGCGAAGCGCTCTTCGGCCTCCGCCAGGGCCTCGGCCGGGGGCCGCTGCAGCAGCGCCGGCAGCACCCCCCCGCACTCGGCCTCGAGCTCGGCGGCCACCTCCCGGTGGTGCTCCAGCACGTGGTCGAACCACTGCTGGCCGTGGGCCAGGGCCGCCCGCCGCTCGTCGATCGCCACCAGGGTGGTGGCGGGCAGGTAGTCGAGCAGGCTGGCGGGGCGCTCCCAGGCCAGGCCCATCAGCCGCCGCAGACCCTCCGGGGTGCCCCCCTCCAGCAGCTGCTCGAGGGCCTCGGGCGCCAGCAGGGTGTCGAGCTCAGCGGGCATCGCCTCGCGCAGGGCCGCGGCCACCAGCGGTCCGTAGCCGGTGGGGGTGAGGCGCAGCACCGCGATCGGATCGAGGGAGCGCTGGCTGGCGGGGTCGAACTCGCGCAGCTTCTCCAGCTCCTCGCCGAAGAACTCCAGCCGCACCGGCAGCTCGCTGCTCACCGGAAACACGTCGACGATGTCGCCGCGGCGGCTCCAGGTGCCCTCCTGCTCGATCGTGTTCACCCGCTCATACCCCAGCCGGGTGAGGGTGTGGCCCAGCTCCTCGAGATCCAGGCTGGCCCCGCGGCGCAGGCTCAGGCACTGGGCCTGGAGGGCGTCGGGCGGTGGCAGGTGGGGCTGCAGGGCCCGCTCGGTGGCCACGATCGCCAGGTCACGGCCGTCGGCCTGTCCTGGGGCCCCGCCGTTGCCGTCGAGCAGTTCGCTGAGCACCTGCAGCTGGCCCCAGGTGATCTCGCTGGTGGGGTCAAAGGGTTCGTAGGGACTGGCCTCGCTGGTGGGGTAGAGCTGGGCGCTGCGCCAGCCCATCAGCTCCAGCAGCGCCGCCCAGCGGCCCGCCTCCTCCAGGGTGGGCACCACCACCAGCAGCGGCGCCGGGGTGCCGCCGGCGGCTCCGCTCAGACCCGCCAGGGCGCTGCTGATCAGGGCCCGCGCCGCCCGGCCGGCACCACTGAGCCGGAGCCGCTGGGGCCGGCGGGTGCGCTCCAGCACCTCCCCTGTGAGGGGCACCTGCTGCAGCTGGCGCACCAGGGGGGAGAGGGGCATGGGGCCTAGAACGACGCACAGGCACCGATCTTCGCAACTGCTCAGGATCCTGAGGGGATTCCCTCCACGCGGCCCTGGTCCTGATGCACAGCAGCCTCGATCAGGCACTCCCTGCCGGCAGCGGCCGGCGCAGCCGCAGGGCCAGAATCAGTCCGTGGACCGCTTCTTCTGCCCCCGTTGCCGCCAACGGCCGCAGGCCATGCGCCGCCGGCCCGATGGCGTGTGGCTGTGCCAGCACTGCGGCGGGCCGCTGCGGCGCCGGGTGCCGGCCGGGCCCCTGCTGCTCGGGGGCATGCCGCTGGCGGCCGGCCTGCTGGTGGCCCTGGGGTTCGGCCTCGGCGCCATGCCCTCCGGCTCCCAGCGCCTGCAGCGTCTCACCGGCCTGGAGCTGCCGCCGGTGGACGAGCTCAGCCTCGCCCTCGACCCCCCGGCCTCCCTGGCCGCCCTGGTGCCCCCGCCCGCGGTGGCGGGGCTGGAGGGGATCGACAAGGCCACCCTCATGGACCGGTTGGCCCGCGCCGATGCCGCCTGGGTGCCGCGGGCCGAGCAGCTCCCCGATGGGCGCACCCGCTACCACTACAAGCGCCGCAGCGGCGAGCCCCAGCTTTCGGTGGCCGAGATCCGCTCGCTGATGGTCAACCCGCCCAGCTTCGGCCGGGAGCGCCTGGGCATCACCGAGTTGCTCGGCGTGCTGGGCGATGTGGGCGTGCGCGTGCAGCTCAGCCCGCCCCGCAAGCTGGGCGCCGCCGGTGAGTGGGACCCCCGGGCCCGCAGCCTGCGCATCAAGCCGGCGGTGGTGGACAGCGGCAGTACGGAGTTCTTCCAGGTGCTCAACCATGAGGCCATTCACGTGGCCCAGAGCTGCCGCAACGGCCATGTGCGGGCCACCCCCAGGCCCCTGGGGATCAGCGAGCAGGTGCCGGCTGAGCTGGCGCCGGTGCTCAACGATCCCCTCTACCGCGAGGCCTCGGAGCAGGAGCGTCGGCTGGAGCGGGAGGCCTACGCCAACCAGAATCTGGTGGGCTTCGGGGCGGATCTGGTGCGCCGCCACTGCCGGCCCGCCACCCGGACGGCTGCCGGCCCCTCAGCTCCCGGCGGTTGAGGGAAGCTCCACGCCGGCCGGATCGATCAGGGCCTCCTCCAGCAGCATGTTGAACTGCAGCAGCTGGCTGTCGCTGAGCTGCTGGCGGCTGGCCAGGGTGAAATGCCGCTCCAGGAAGTGGCGGCCCCGGCTGGCGTCCCAGCCCAGCTGGGCCAGCAGCTGGTCGCACTGGCTGAGCAGTTCCGGCCGGCGCAGGGGCACGGGCGCCTGGGCGGGATCGCTGCCATCGGCCAGGCCCTGCAGCACCTGCAGGTAGGCCATCAGATCGGCGAAGGTGGTGATGCGGCCCCGGCTGGGGTGGCCGAAGGCCCGCTGCAGATAGGTGGCCTCCTGCTCGCGCTGCCAGCCGATGCGGCGCAGCTGCAGATCGATCTGGGCCAGCTCGCCGCTCCAGTCCTCCGGATCCGGCGGCGGTTCCTCAGGCGCCGGCTGCGGGGTCGCCGGCTGCGGGAGGGGTGGCCGCGGCGGTGCGGCGGCCGACGGGGGCGGCGCCGGCGCGGACGGCCCTTCGGGCTCGGGCACTTCAGTCCTGCGCACCGGTCCGGCAGCGGGAGGCCGCTGGGCTGCTGGCTGCTGGCGGGGCTGGCGCGGATCGGGGCCGAGGCGCTGGCGCAGCCGCGTGAGCGCGCGGTCCTCGGCCTCCTCTGCCGTGGCCGCCTCCCCCAGGGCGCTTCCCAGGCTCTGCCCCTGGCGCCGGGCACTCACCTCCACCACCCGCGCCCCGGGTTCGGCATGCACCAGGCGCGCCACCAGCTCCAGGCCTGCCTCCCTGGCCCCCTCGATGGCCGTTCCATTGGCCGCCGTTCCATTGGCCTCCGTTCCATTGGCATCCGTCATCGCCGCCAGCCCTCCAGCGCTCCAGTCAAACGCCCTTCCTAGAGTGATGTCCCCGCTGAACACGATGGAAGCCGGCACGATCGACACGCTCACACCGGTGCTGCAGTCGGCGGATCAGTGGCATGAAATCCTGCTGCTGCTGCCCTTGCTGGTGGCCCTGGAAGCGGTGCTGTCGGCCGACAACGCCATCGCCCTGGCCGCCATCTCCCGCCGCCTGCACGACCGCGCCCGCCAGGAGACGGCCCTCAACCTCGGACTGCTGCTGGCGCTGGTGTTCCGCATCGCCCTGATCTTGGTGGCCCAGTGGGTGCTGAACTTCTGGCCCCTGCAGCTGGCCGCCGCCGCCTACCTGCTCTGGCTCTGCGGCCGCCATCTGGTGCTGGTGTTCAACGACCGGGAGGAAGGCCTGGAAGCCGATGGCAGCTGCACTGACGACGCCGGCCGGCCCCATCCCCCCGGCCATCCCCATGAGCACGTCGCCGTGGGTCTGGGCAGCGTGATCGCCACTCTGGCGCTCACCGACCTGGCCTTCTCCCTCGACAGCGTCGCCGCGGCGGTGGCGGTGAGCGACCGCATCGGTCTGGTGATCGCCGGCGGTGTGATCGGCGTGATCGCCCTGCGGCTCACGGCTGAGCTGTTCATCCGCTGGCTGGAGGTGTACCGCCACCTGGAAACCGCCGGCTACCTGGCGGTGGGGCTGGTGGGCTTGCGTCTGCTGCTGCGCCTGGGCCTGCCCGACCTGGTGCCTCCCGAGTGGCTGTTGCTCGCCCTGGTGGCGGCCCTGTTCCTGTGGGGCTTCTCGGTGCGCAATCCCGTTCCTGGCGCCGCCAGTCCCACCCTGGCGGAAGCCGACTGAGGGATCCGGCGATGCGGGTGGAACTGCGCCAGATCGGCAGCGACCAGCTGCTCGATTCCCTGGAGGTGGAGGCGCTCAGCGAGGTGCCCCAGCCGGGCCGCTGGCTGGAGTGCGGAGCAGGCAGCTTCCTGGTGCTGCAGCGCCGCCACCGCTACCGGCTGCGCAGTGGCCGCTACGAGCTGACG
>SLIG01000011.1 GCA_007135755.1 Cyanobium sp. | reverse complement strand
GTGCCGGCGTACCCCAGATCCTGGCGGAGCATCTCGACCGGGGCCCCGAGCGGGTGTCGGTGCTCAATGCCGGCGACGGCCTGCACAGCCACCCCAGTCAGGGACTGCTCGATCTGTTCACCCTGGCCCGCCACTTCCAGCCCGACGCCCCCTCGCCGGCGGCGCTGCGCGGCCGGCGCATCGTGATCGTGGGCGATGTGCTCCATTCCCGCGTGGCCCGCTCCAATCTCTGGGCCCTCAGCGCCTGCGGCGCCGAGGTGGTGCTCTGCGGTCCGCCCACCCTGCTGCCCGACTGCTTTGCCGACTTCCTGGCGGCGCCGCCGCCGGGCCAGGCGCTGGATCCGGTGCCCGACCGCCCCCCGCTGAGGCTGGAGCGCCGGCTGGAGGACGCCCTGCCCGGTGCCGATGCGGTGATGACCCTGCGCCTGCAGAAGGAGCGCATGCACCAGCACCTGCTCACCAGCCTGGAGAGCTACCACCGCAGCTACGGCCTCAGCCACGAGCGCCTGGCCCTCTGCGGGCGGCCCGTGCCGGTGCTCCACCCCGGGCCGGTGAACCGGGGCGTGGAGCTGGCCGGCGCCCTGCTCGACGACCCCCACATCAGTCTGGTGGAGGAGCAGGTGCGCAACGGCATCCCGGTGCGCATGGCGCTGCTCTACCTGCTGGCGGCCGAGGGCGGCGGGGTCTAGAGCAGTTTGAAGCCGTCCAGCAGCAGGCCGTAGAGCAGGCCGATGCGGGCCATGTCCAGCAGCTGCAGCGGCAGCCGATCGCCGCCGCGTCGGCGCAGGGGCCCACGGGCACGCACGGCCAGTTCCAGGCTGAGCACGCACAGCAGGGCGCCCACCGGATCGCTCTGGCCGATCTGGCCACCGATCGAGGCCACCACCCCGCCGATGGAGAAGCTGATCAACAGCACGATCAGTCGCAGGGAGAGGCGTCGCCAGGGGTTGCTGGCCCAGGTCACCAGCCGGTCACCGGCCTCCACCAGGCTGTGCTGGAAGCGGGTCTGCTGCAGGGCGCGGGAGCTGGCCGGAGCGGCCTGGAGCGGGGAACGCATCGCCGGAAACCCCTGCCGGTGGGGCAGGGGCGGTGAATGAGGCGGCAGGGTCAGAAGGTGGTGATCCCCATCACCCGGCCCAGCCCTGCCTGCTCATGTCTACACCATCTCTTGGGTGTTGCCACCTTTGTTGCGCTACTGATAGGGGATGGCAATAAAAAAGCCCGGGACCTGACGGCCCCGAGCCGGGTGATGGGGACCCAGATACAAAAGCGGCCCGATGCTGGGCCGGCAAGGGAGGTCTGGACGTTTGCGCGAGCGTCCCCCCGCACCCTTGACGACGCTGGGGAGCCATGTCAGGCCCCCGCTGAGTGCCCCGGGGCTTGAGCGGGGCCCCTCAGCTGTCAGCGTCCTTCTTGCGGCTGGACTTGCCTTCCAGCAGTTCCAGCAGCGCCTCCATCTGGGCCATCACACCGCGCACCTCCCCGGCCTCGGGCAGCAGTCCGTCCTCCATCACCCCCTGGTGCATCTCGCGGAGCTCCTGGCGGATATAGCGCAGGTGACTCACCACCTGCTCGCGCTTGGACTGCGACATGGATACCGGTCCGGACGTGGGACTCTTTTACCGCATCACCGATTGAGCGAGGCCTTGATCGTCAGCCCCGATCGGCTGCAGCGGTGTCCCAGATCGGCATGCAGAGGCCCCGCAGGGGGTTACGACTGGCCGAAGCGTGCCTTGGCCTGTTCATAGAAGCCGACATCAATTTCGACCAGGCCGGCCTCGGCCGCCAGGCGTTCGATGCGTTTGCGAACGGCCGGGCGCACGAAGAAGGGCACTTCGCGCAGCCGGGATTCGGCCTCTGCGGTCCAGGTCATGATCAGGGCGGGCGATGGAGAATAGGGGACTCGAACCCCTGACCTCTGCGGTGCGATCGCAGCGCTCTACCAGCTGAGCTAATTCCCCGCTGCGCCCATTATTCCCCCTGGAGCTTCCCGCCGGCCGCCCATGTCCGCCTCAATCACCCCCCAGCATCTGGAGGCCTTCGATGAGGCCGGCGTCGCCGAGCTGGCCCGCCGCCTGGAGGAGGACGATTACCCCAGTCCCTTCGATGGCCTTGCCGACTGGCATCTGATGCGGGCCCTGGCCATTCACCGTCCCGATCTGGCCAGGCCCTATGTCCATTTGGTGGATCAGGAACCCTTTGATGAGGACTGATTTGATGAGGACCGAGCGGTGAGCGCGGGCGCTCCCGAGCAGGCGGCCGCGGCCGCCGATCCCCTCGCCGGTCGCCGCATCCTGGTGGGGATCAGCGGCAGCATCGCCGCCGTCAAGCTGCCGCTGCTGGTGAGCGCCCTGGTGCAGCGGGGTGCCCAGGTGCGCTGTGTGCTCACCCCCAGCGCCGCCCGGCTGGTGAGCGCCGAGGCCCTGGCCTGCCTCAGCCGCCAGCCTTGCCATCTCGATGCCGACCAGTGGAGCCACCGGGCCCCCCGGCCCCTGCATGTGGAACTGGCTGAATGGGCCGAGCTGGTGGTCGTGGCCCCCCTCAGCGCCACCAGCCTGGGGCGCTGGCTCCATGGGCTGGGCGACACGCTGCTGGCCAGCACCCTGCTGGCCTGTGAAGCGCCGGTGCTGGTGGCGCCCGCCATGAACAGCGCCATGTGGTCATCGCCGGGGGTGCGGGCCAACTGGCAGCAGCTGCAGGACTGGCCGCGGGTGTTGCCGATGCCCCCGGAGGCCGGGCTGCTGGCCTGCGACCGCCGCGGCGACGGCCGCATGGCCGATCCCGAGCTGCTGTTGCTGGCGCTGGAGTCGCTGGCCCTGTGGGGCTGGCGCCGCGACTGGCAGGGGCTGACGCTGCTGGTGAGTGCGGGTCCCACCCGGGAGGCGCTCGATCCGGCCCGCTGTCTCACCAACCCCAGCACCGGACGGATGGGGGTGCTGCTAGCCCAGGCCGCCCGTCTGCGCGGTGCCCGGGTGGAGCTGGTGCACGGTCCCCTGCAGGTGCCCCCCGCCTGGCTGGAAGGTCTCAGCTGCCGGGCGGTGACCACCGCGGCCGAGATGGAGGGTGCCCTTGGCGAGGCCCAGCCGCGCGCCGATGCCATCGCCATGGCGGCGGCCGTGGCCGATCACCGCCGCTCGGCACCGCTGCCCCACAAGCTGGCCAAGGAGGATCTGGAAATCGAGTTGGCCCAGGGCTGGCAGCCCGTTCCCGACATCCTGCGGGGGCTGGTGCAGCGGCGGCCCCAGGGCCAGGCGATTCTCGGTTTCGCCGCCCACAGCGGCGATGTGCTGGCCCAGGCGCGGGCCAAATGGGTGGCCAAGGGCTGCCAGCTGCTGTTTGCCAACCCCATCGATCTGCCTGGTGCCGGCTTCGCTGCCAGCCACAACCGGGGCTGGCTGCTGGGTCCCCAGCCCGATCAGGTGAGCGAGCTGCCGCCGGCCTCCAAGCTGGCCCTGGCCCACCGCCTGCTCAGTGCCCTGCGGCCGGAGCTCAGGCCGCCAGGGGATGCTCCGGCTGCTGAGGCAAGCCGTCCGCTGAGTCGTCGCGCTGCAGCAGATCCATGAACGTGCGCAGCTGCAGGCGGGGGATGTAGGGCCAGCCGCCGCTGCGCTCCATTTCCTGCAGCAGGCTGAACAGCCGGTTGCGGTCGGCCGGCAGGCTGCTGCGGAAGGGGCCGTCCTGGATGCTGCGATGCCGCTGCTCCAGCTGGCGCAGCAGGTTGAGCAGGCTCTGGGGATCGCCGGCGAGCTCCTCGGCCAGGTCGTCCAGTTGCCCCAGCAGGTGGGCCAGGCGCAGCTGCTGATCGGTGGTGGAGTCCGGGTTCGGGGTCATCGGCAGCGTCGGGCGGCGGCGGCGGGCCCCTCTCCCATCCAGCGGGCTCGCAGGCAGGTTGTTGAGAGCCTTTTCATCGTACGGGGGCTGGGGGTTAGGCACCGGTAGGATCCGCGCCAGCCCAGTCCCCAACACCCCTCTGCGGCGTTCTTCCATGCGTTTCCGTCCTCTGCTGGCCCTCGTGCTGGCGCTGTGCCTGACCCTGGTGACCGCCTGCAGCGGCGGGGCCAAGGCGGTGGATCGCTCCCAGCTCACCTACGAAGACATCCACAACACCGGCCTGGCGAACGACTGCCCCACCCTGCCGGAGTCGGCCCGGGGCTCGATCTCCCTCGATGCGGGCAGCAGCTACCAGCTCCGCGAGATCTGCATGCACCCCGCGGAAGTGTCCGTGAAGGGCGAGCCCACCAACAAGCGGCAGGAGGCCCGGTTCGTGCCCGGCAAGATCCTCACCCGCTTCACCACCAGCCTGGATCAGGTCTATGGCGACCTCAGCGTGGAGGGCGACACGATCCAATTCAAGGAGCAGGGTGGCCTGGATTTCCAGCTGATCACCGTGCTGCTGCCCGGCGGTGAAGAGGTGCCCTTCGTGTTCTCCAGCAAGCAGCTGCAGGCCACGGCCGATGGCGCCGCCATCAGCACCAGCACTGATTTCAAGGGCGACTACCGCGTGCCCAGCTACCGCACCTCCAACTTCCTCGATCCCAAGGCCCGTGGCCTCACCACCGGTGTTGAGTACACCCAGGGCCTTGTGGGCCTCGGGGCTGAAAGCGACGGCCTGGAGCGCGAGAACATCAAGCGCTACGTCGACGGCACCGGCTCCATGGAGCTCTCCATCACCCGGGTCGATCCCAGCAGCGGTGAATTTGCCGGGGTGTTCACCGCCCTCCAGCCCTCCGATACCGACATGGGCTCCAAGGATCCCCTGGACGTGAAGATCACCGGCGAGCTCTACGGCCGCCTCGAGCAGGTCTGACCTCCAGGTTCGGATGCCCAGCGACCCACCAGCCGGTGGGCGCCAACAGCAGTCCAGAGGGGGCCATGGGCCCCCTTTTTATCTTCTTTTGTGTGGTCTGGGAGAATCCATGGCCTTCTCCTGTTGCCCTGCCGATGCCCGCCATTGACGCCAGCCCCCACACCGCACCCAGCGATCTGATCGCCCCCCACGGCGGCAGCCTGGTGGACCTGATGGTGCCGGCGGCCGACCGCGAGGCGGTGAAGGCCAGTGCCGGCCGGCGGATCGAGTGCAGCCACCGCAATGCCTGCGATGTGGAGCTGCTGGTGGTGGGGGGCTTCTCGCCCCTGCGCGGCTTCATGCACCAGGAGGACTACGACGCCGTGGTGGCCGGCCACCGCACCAGCAGCGGCCTGCTGTTCGGTCTGCCGATCGTGTTCGACAGCGACGACGAGAGCATCGCCATCGGGGATCGCCTACTGCTCACCTACCAGGGCCAGGAGCTGGCGGTGCTCACGGTGGAGAGCCGCTGGGAGCCCGACAAGGCCAAGGAGGCCCAGGGCTGCTACGCCACCACCTCGATCGAACATCCCGCCGTGCGCATGATCAGCGGCGAGCGGGGCCGCTTCTACCTGGGTGGCACGGTGCAGGGGCTGGAGCTGCCCCGCCGGGTGTTTCCCTGCAGAACCCCGGCCGAGGTGCGCCACACCCTGCCGGCGGGCCAGAGCGTGGTGGCCTTCCAGTGCCGCAACCCCATCCACCGCGCCCACTACGAACTGTTCACCAGCGCCCTGCATGCCGACAACGTGAGTGAGGGTGGCGTGGTGCTGGTGCACCCCACCTGCGGCCCCACCCAGGAGGACGACATCTCCGGAGAGGTGCGCTTCGCGACCTACGAGCGCCTGGCGGAGGAGGTGGCCAACCCGCGCATCCGCTGGGCCTACCTGCCCTATGCGATGCACATGGCCGGCCCGCGGGAGGCGCTG
>SLIG01000124.1 GCA_007135755.1 Cyanobium sp. | reverse complement strand
TTCGACCCACACATCCACATCACTGACGGCCGTGGCCTGGTTGCGGGCGGTGGAGCCGAACAGACCGATGCGTTGCAGCTGGTAGCGCTGCCGCCACTCGCCTTGGCGGGTGCGCAGGAGAACAAGGATCTGATCGGAACCGAGTGCAGGCTGGAGGGCTGAGCTGGTCATGGCGCCAGTCTGATCGGTTCCGGTGGGACTGGATCCAACGCCCCGCCCGGAACGCCCCGGCTTGGGAAAGCCCTCCAGCAAGCTTTCCAGGTAGCTGCTGAAGCAGCCACGCCATTGGTGATCGGCGAGCCCGCTCATGGCTTCGCAGCGCAGCGTGCGGCGACATGGTCCACCAGGGCCTCCGCCCGCTGCTGCCAGTGCTGCCGGTCGAGGTCCATCGGCTCGGGTTCCGCGTCGTAGCGGAACTGGACCGCAAATGCCGTGAACGCTTCCAGCTGCAGGAAGGGGTCCACGCTGCCGCCCCGATCGGTGATCCGCTGAAAGAGCGCGGTGAGGTTGTGGATGAAGGGCGGGTCGTCACCGAGGCTGAACAGCCAGGCTTTGAGGGCCTTCTCGATCGCCTGCTGGATCTGGAACCCCCAGCTGGCTTCGTCGGCTGCGGGATCCTGAAGCAGGACTGCGGCCTGGAGGTCGCGGCGGGCAATCCGCAGGAGGGCGAGGGCCTCAGGGTTGGCCATGCAGCACCCGCCCCTCGCGGTAGGCCCTGGCGATCACATGGCTGAGCCAGTGGCGCCGCTCCTCCACCTGACTCTGGGAGTAGAGCAGCAGGTCCACAGGGATGCGGTGATGGGCCAGCTTGCGCCAGAGCCGGCCCAGGGTGTCGAAGCGGCTGTGCTCCGCCAGCCAGCCATCGTTGGCGGTGATCAGCAGGTCGATGTCCGAATCGGCCCGGGCCTCACCACGGGCATGGGACCCGAAGAGGCGCACCTCCGCCCCCGGGATCTCCTGCTGGATCTCAGCAGCCATCTGCTGCAGCTGGGCCTCACTGACGGCTGAGCTGGGGGTGGTTGTCATGGCTGCACCTCCACGGATCAGGATGCCTCGGCCAGCACCTGCGGCTTCAGGCCGTCCAGTCGCAGACGGATCGTGGTGGCAGCTGAGCCGGTCATCACCCCACGCCAACCTGCTCAGTATCGGCCGAACCGGCTGCCTTGGGAGCACGGCCCCGGCGCTAGCTCCCACCAGAGGGATTTGAGACGCCCTTCATCTGGCCTCTCTCCATTCAGCCCCTGGGCCACCTCTTCAGCGCAGCGCTCGGCGCCGCTGGAATGGGTGGAGCTGGAGCAGGCTGGGTGACCCTGGGTCAACAGCCTTCCCCGTTGCGTTCTTCCAGGGAGCGGATCGCGGCCAGCCCCCCGACGCAGCATGGCCAAGGCCAGTACGCTTTGACGTACGGGCAAGAGCCATGCCATGACGACCGTGTCCGCCACAGAAGCCCGCAAACGGCTCTACGCCCTGATCGATGAGGTGGGGCAGTCTCACGAGCCGGTGCAGATCACAGGTAAGCGGGGCAATGCCGTGCTGCTCTCCCAGGATGACTGGCGCGCCATCCAGGAGACCCTGCATCTGGTCTCGATCCCTGGCATGCGCGAGTCGATCCTCGAAGGCATGGCCACCGAGGTGAGCGAACTGAGCAACGAACCCGGCTGGTGAGCTGGACGGTTCTGTTCACCAAGCAGGCGCAGAAGGACGCCCGCAAGCTCGCGTCGGCATCCCCGGCCCTCAAGAAGAAAGCCCAGATCCTGCTTGACCTGCTGGCCATTGACCCCTATCAGCAGCCCCCGCCCTACGAGGCCCTGGTGGGCGATCTGCGCGGGGCCTGCTCACGGCGGATCAACATCCAGCACCGCCTCGTCTACCAGGTGCTGGAGGAGGAGCGGATCGTGAAGGTGCTGCGCCTCTGGAGCCACTACGCATAGCCCCGTCCCCCAACCGGAGGGATGGCCTGCGGGTGAACCTTCAGCTCTGACCGTGCTCGATCAGGCGAGCGCAGGTTTCCTGCAGGGAGGGGGAGATAGGCCTCGATCACTCCCCAGACCAGGACATTGTCTACCTTGATGTACTCATGGGTGATCTTATTGCGGAAGCTGATGATCTGAGGGGCGGTTGGGATCTGGCTGAACAGGGCTGGATCCAGACGCGACAGGTTGGTGAGGGCTTCACCGATGATGATGAACTCCCTCTCAACAGCGGAGCGAATCAGCCGACTGCTGCCGTCGTCATCCAGGCTGATCCCGGCGATGTCTTGCACGATTGCGTCCGCGGCGTCCATCACATCCAGCAGGAAGGCTCTGGGATCACGCCGCATAGATCACCTGCCTGGAGGCTTCGATGTCTGCCTTTACGATCGGATTGCGCAGGGCTGCAGCCATGACCAGATCCACCTCAGGGCCGACGATCCGGGCCAGTTGCTGCTCAAGGCCGAAGTACGCCTGGACCAGCTCTCCTGGTTCGAGAGCCTGAAACTCCACCAGCAGGTCGATGTCGCTCTCTCCGGGCCGGTAGTCGGGCCGCAGCACCGACCCGAAGGCATGCAGACGCGCCACGTGGTGCCGCTTGCAGGCGGCGGTGATGGCATCGAGCTGGCTCTGGGCGAGGGGAAGGCTCATGGCGCCAGTCCGATGTGCCCAGTATCGGCCTGATCGCTACTTACGCGCTGACGTCTTCCTGATCGCTGCTGGCGGTGGCCTGGTTGCGGGCGGTGGAGCCGCGGCCATGACCGGCACCGACCGACGGGCGCAACGTCAAGTCATCTTCTAATTTGAACCAAGTTTGAAGTTCATGGACCCTTGCCCACCCGGCTCCCCTGCAAGCCCCCTCCCATCCAGGAGCTGCTGAAGCGCTGCGGTGGTCTGCAGGAGACGCTGCCCCTGCTCTCCCTGCTGGCGACCGAAGGGTCGGTGGACACATCCTTCCGGGTCACCACCTGCTATGCACCGCCCGACGAGCCCACATCATCCGCTGGAACGAAGCTTCTCCCTCAAGGATGCATGTGCCGAGGTGATGCGGGTGCTCGCGGCCCTGGGCCTCCGTCACGAACTCAGGGTCGCGGGCCATGGGGTCGTAGCCGTCAAGTGTCGCCTGTACGACGCGACTGGCGAGCATGTGGCGGTCGGCCTAGGCAAGGGCGATGAGCCCTCAGCCAAAGCCGGCGCCCTCTTCGAGGCGCTGGAGCACTACTTTCTCAAGCACCACTACGTGGAGCTTGAGCACCTTCCCAGCGTGTCGCTGGCCGAGCAGAGCCGGGGCGTGCTCCCCGGCCTGATTGCCTCGGTCATCCAACAAAGCCGCGAGGGCTCAATCCCCTGCGTGTCGCACGCCTGTCTGTCCGAAGGCTCGACGGTGGCCTACCCCCTTGGCCTTTTCATGCCCAGTTACCTAGACGCCCACCTCGCCGATCCCTCGCTAAACCCCGCCGACACCTTCGACTACACACGACTGGCCGAGTACGCCTCAAACACAGGGGTGGCCATCGGCATGAACCGCACTGAGGCGGTGGTGCACGGGCTCCTGGAGGCCGTTGAGCGCGATGCAATGTCCCGCTTTCTGGCCGATGCCTTCATCAAGCTGGAACCCGGCTCGCTGCGGGAGGTCCAACCGGACACTCTCCCCCCCCGGCTGCGCAGGCTGGCCGACGTGATAGCCCACAAAGCCTCGGTCCCGCGGGTGCGACTGTTCAGCCTGCGCAACCGCTTCGACATCCCCACCTTTTGCGCCTGGATGGACAGGCAGCTGTTCGGGCTGTTTCAGGTGGGCTTCGGCAGCTCGCTTCGAGAGAGCCACGCCATCGAGCGGAGTTTGTACGAGCTGGCCCAGTCCTATATCGCCTTCACCGAGCTGCACGAGCGCGAGGGAGCCAAGAAGCGCAACCAGGAAATCCTGGCCAACCTCGCCCACAGCCGTGTGATGCAGAGCTGCGCGGCGTTCGACCTAGCCGCGCTTGAGCAGGTGCTGGAGCACCAGCCAGTAGCCTACCAAAACAGGCAGCTCGACCCTCAAGGCGATCTATCGGCCTACTTAGCTCGCATCGTTAAGCTTCTTGATGACGGTGGAGCGAAGGCTTACGTAGCGGAGTTCACCCTGCCGATTGACAGCGCTATCACCGTCACCCACAGCTACGTAAGCGAGAGCGACCGCTTCATGACGGTAACAGGCGGGCGCACCCCGATGCCCAGCGCGCTGTAGGCATGCCGCACGCCTACATCATGCTCTCCGAGCTGAGGGACCCACACTTTTGCTTCGGCACCTGGCTTCAACAGGAGGCCATCCACCCTCCCACCATCACCGAAACCGGAAAGCAGCAGAAGCGGCTGGCGCAGGCATCCACCCAGGCGCTGATGCACTCCGAGGTCTGCGCCAGCCTCAACGAAGTCATGGCCACCTTCGACTCCTCCAGCCCCTTCCGGCGGCTCCTAGCCGAGGTCCGCGTTGGTAGGGACCGGGCCGCTGCCCTAGACACGATGGCGGAGGCCCTATCCGAGCAGGTGGGCGGCGCCTACCTCGTGCAGTCAAGCAGGTTCAAGCGCCTGAGCCCTCCATCTACGTCCGCCATCGGCTTTCTCAACCTCTACACCGCTGCCCTGATCAACGCGGCGAAGACCTATATCGCGTTGGCCAGGGTTGCCAGCGAGCTGATGGTGGAGCAGGGCGACAAGCTGGAGGTGGCTTGCCGGGAGCTGGTACTCAACAACCGGCACAGCGCCAGGCAGCTCTCATACCTCCCCCAGCCGGTGTTCAACCTCTTCCTAAACCTCAACGGGAACAACATCCCGGGCGGAACCAGGGCGTATCGCTTCCCCAGCGGCAACTTCGTGATCACGCTAAGTAAGGGGTCGATATACCTTCTGCCATCTGCACGCTTCCTCGAGGACCTCGTAGCGGCCGCGAACGCACCCGACACCCTCCTCCACAGCCAGGACCGCATCGGGCAGCTGGTGACGGAGCGTTTCAGGGATGCCTACAACGCAGTAGCCGAAGGGTGTCCTGCCTTCAAGCGAGGGCAAGCTTCCTGCAAAACCCAGGGACGACGTGGGGTGGCTGAAGGTCTGCTGGACAGCCTTGACGGGGCCATTTTGAAGCTCCTCTTCGGGAGCTGAGCCCGCCGGAGCGAGGCCGTGGCGGACTGGGAGGTGGGTTGATGCGAGCGGCGAACTATGGTTTAGAGTACTAATTGTGAGCTTCGCTGGAGTTGCAAAATGGGTACTTGGTGCTACGATGACAACAAGGGTAAGCACCTCTCTGTGGCGGGGCAGCCCGTCCCCGACAATACTGAGGCAGAGTCGGAAGTCTTCAAGTTCATCCAAATCCTCGAAGAGCAGATCAAGCGTCTGGACAAGCAGTGCGGTTCTGCAGATTAAAAGCGCGAGCTGTGCGGGTATGGGCATTGGAGACTGCATCGCTTAGAGGTTCCGGGTCCCGACCGTGCCGGCTGAAAGCGATCTGCACTGGGATGAGCTGCGCCATCGCACCCCGCCCCAGGATCTCAGCCACGAGCAGTGGTGGCTGGCTGAGAAGCTCTCCAGGGGGCCCACACCCCTGCCGCTGCTGACCAGTGACGGCCAGGCCTTCTGGTTTTCGCAGCCGCCCGTGCTGCTGCAGGGGTTGCATCAGATCGACATTCAGGCTGGCGCCAGCGTGGTGGCTCCAGAGGCCGTCACCTCCCGTTCCACCCGGGATCGCTATCTACTCAGCTCCCTGATCGAGGAGGCGATCACCTCCTCGCAGATCGAAGGTGCCGCCACAACACGGGATGTGGCCAAGGCGATGATCGGCA
>SLIG01000128.1 GCA_007135755.1 Cyanobium sp. | reverse complement strand
TGATTACGAATTTGCCGCCCGGCATCAATTTGAGACGGACCGGATTGAGGCCAGGTTCAGAGGCCTGTCCGTCCATGGTTTTTCCGCCATTAACTATATTATTTCCGGCGATCTGATCAGCTCATTTATAGAAGTCGAGGAGATGGCTCTGGATATTTTCCGCGATAAGCGAAAGGAATTCAGACATGTGAATAAACCGGTCCTGCAGGATTATATATATTCCTATCCCGGCAGAGTCCATATTGATTCTGTTTCTGTTTCAGGCGGCGGCCAGCCTGCTCAATGGCCTCGTGCCGATCGGCCCCCAGCCCCTCGCTCCTGCGGCCCTGGCGGGGCTCCGCCGCCGCGACGGGGCTGGCGGCTGGCTGCCGGGCCTGGTGTTGGTGGGCTCCCATGTGCCCCTGGCCGATGCCCAGCTGGAGCAGCTGCTGACGGCGCCCGGCTGCAGCGGCATCGAGCTCGAGGTGGCCAAGCTGGCCCGGGTGCTGGAGGGACCGCTTCCCGCTGAGCTGCTGGCCTCGCTGGAGCAGGCCTGGCTGGAGCGGCTGGGGGTGACGCTGTCCGCCGGCCTCACGCCGGTGCTGTTCACCAGCCGGGGGGAGCTGCCCTGCCGCTCGGCCGCCGAGCGGCGCCGGCTGGGACTGGAGCTGGCGGCCCTGATGGCGCGGCTGGCCGCCGCCCTGGCACCCCGTCTGGGGTACCTGATCAGCAAGGGCGGCATCACCACCCACACCCTGCTGGCCGAGGGGCTGGGGGCGGGTCTGGTGGAGCTTCAGGGCCAGCTGCTGCCGGGGCTGTCGCTGGTGCGGCTGCCCGCCGGCGATCGGGCCCTGGCCGCCGAACTGGCGGGGCTGCCGGTGCTCACCTTCCCCGGCAACCTGGGTGATGGCGGCAGCCTGCGCCAGGCCTGGGAGCTGATGGAGCATCCCCAGCCGCTCCCGGGGCCGCCGCCGCTCACAGCTGCACCGGCTCCAGGGGCCGGCAGTGCCACCCGCCCCCGGCTCGCTCCGCCACCAGCGGGGTGAGCGTGAAGCGCGGTGGCGATCCAGCGGCCACATCCACCCGCAGGCCGGAGTAGCGGCGTTGCAGCGCCGAGCCATGGCCGTGGCGGCCATGGAAGAAGCGGCTGCGGGCCAGCGGGCGGCCGCGCTCATCGTGCAGCTCGGGCCCCTGGGGGCGCTGGCGGCGCAGGCTGTAGCCGCTGCCGCCGCACACCACCCAGGGGATGCCGGCGTCGCCGTGGCCGTTGTCGCCCACCTCCACCAGCTCCAGGCAGTGGGCATGGCCGCTGAAGGCCAGATCCAGCAGCGGCCGGCCCCCGGGCCGCTCCCCCAGCGCTGCTGCCACCCGGTCGAACACCCGCTGCAGCTGGCGCCGCACCGCCAGGGTCTGGGCCTGGTTCCACTTGCTGGCCTCGGTGACGTAGGGCGGGTGGTGCAGTACCAGCAGCCGCCCGCGCACCGCCGGGTTGCGCCAGGAGGCCAGCAGCTGGCGCTCCAGCCAGGCCAGCTGCTCGCTGTCCAGGGCCGGGGGCCGGCCGGCGCGGGCCGCATCGGCACTGGCCAGTTGCTTGTCGATGTCGTGGATGCGCTCATCGAGCTCCTCCACCAGGCCCAGGGCGTCGGCGCGGTTGTCGTCGGCCTGATCGTCGCGGTGGCCCGCCAGCCACTCGCCCCCCAGCTGGCGCAGCAGGTCGGCCTGTTCGGCCTCCAGGGCCTGGCGCTGCCGCAGCAGCCCCTTGCGATCAGCCGGGTCGCCGGCTCCGGCGAGGGGCTCGTTGAAGGTGTTGGAGTCGAGGGCGAACAGGTCGATGCCGGCCCAGCGACTGGTGTAGTAGCGGTGCGGCAGGCGCGTGAACCGGCCCGGGCGGTAGAGCAGGGCGCGCTCCCCATCGGGGCTGTCCACCGCGCCGCCGCGGGTGGCGCTCAGGTGGGCCCGCAGGAGTGGTTCCGGCACGGCGGCCAGCCGGTCGACGAAGGCCTCGCTCCAGGCCCGCCCGCAGAAGGAGCCGTGCCAGCCCACATCGAGGTTGACCCAGGGCCGCAGCAGGCGCCGGGGCAGGGCGGTGAGCAGCGCCAGCAGCGCCAGGGGCAGGGGCAGGTCGTAGTAGTCGTGGTTGCCGAGCACCGGCAGGAACGGCCGCCGGAACACCAGCTCGCTGTGGCGAAGCTGCCGCCACTGCTCGCCCCCCACCAGCCACTCGCGGTAAGGGCCGATGAAATTGCGCCGGTACTGCTGGCTGGAGCCCACCAGGTACACCACATCGCCGGTGTGCAGCAGGAAGCGGGCGTCTTCGCCGTGGCTCAGCAGCAGTTCGGCCACCCGGCGCTGGGGGTCGTGGCGCCCGCGGCGGCCGGTGCCGCTGTCGCCGATCACCAGGAAGCTGAAGGCCTCGCTGCCGCCGGGATCGCCCTCCAGCACAAGCCGGCAGGGATCGATGCCGGCCTCCTCCAGGGCCGGGTGGCCCCAGCGCACCCGCTCGGCCATGCGCCGGATCTTGGTGGGGATGCCGGCTTCGCTGGCGACGTTCATGGGGTCGCCGCCAGGGGGGTGATCACGCTGAGTGAATCGGGGCAGCAGCGGATGCCGACGCTGTCGGTGGTGACCATCTCGCCATCGATCACCAGCTTCTGGGGGGCGTCGGTGTCGATGCGGATCTCCCTGGCCCGCAGGCAGAGCAGGTCGGGGTGGCTGGCGGGCGACTGCACCACCGCCGAGGCCATCAACGCCCCCAGGGCGTTGAGGCCCTGGAGGCGGTTGGCGGGGGTGGCCACGGTCACCTCCAGGAGGCCGTCGTCAGGCAGCACCGCGCCAAACCCCTGGGCCAGCACCGAGGTGCCGGGGGCCACGTTGGCCACGGTGATGGCGGCGGCCTGGAGGTCGCTGGTGCTGCCGTCGATCGTGAGGCGGGCGTTGAACGGCTGCTGGCTGAGCAGCTGCTGGGCTCCGGCCAGCACGTAGGCCAGGGTGCCGAAGCGGTTCTTGAGGTCGCGGCTGGCACGCTCCACCATCCCCGCCTCGAAGCCCAGGCCCGCCAGCAGCACCATCGGGGTGTCATTGCAGAGGGCGGTGTCGAGCCGCCGCTCGTGGCCGGCCAGCAGCACCCGGCAGGCCCCGGGCAGATCCAGCGGAATCCCCATGGCGGTGGCGAAGGCGTTGGCGGTGCCGCGGGGGATCACCCCCAGGGGGATCGTTGTGCCGGCCAGCACCCCGGCCGCGGCCGAGACGGTGCCGTCACCGCCGCAGGCCACCACCATGGCGCTGCTGGCAGCTCCCTCGGCCCGGGCCTCGATCAGGCCCACCAGTTCGCGGGTCTGCTTGGCGGGATCCACATCCGCGCGGGTGAGCACCACCGTCACCAGCAGCTGGGGCTCGAGCAGGGAGCGGATGCGGGCCAGGTCGGCGGCGGCATCGCCGGTGCCCGCCACCGGATTGAACAGCAGGAAGGCCAGCCGGCTGCGGCCCAGGCCCCGCAGGGCCAGATCGGCGCTGGCGGGGTTGAGGGCCAGGGGGGTGTGGGCGATGGCGCAGGCGCGGATCAGCAGCGCCGTGTCGGGCTGGCCGGGGGCCGGACCGGCGGCGGGGGGAAAGGCCACCACGGCCCCCACCTCACCGCTGAGCACCCGGGCGGCGGCGCGGATGTCGGCGCCGCCGCTGAGGCTGCCCAGCTCGTCCTGGTCGCTGGGGCTGATGCCGGTGAGGGCCGGCCGGCTGGCCATCGCCTCCACCAGTTCGTTGTTGGCGAGTAGCCGGTAGCCGGCCAGCACGGCCCGATGCCGCTCCAGCCACGCGAGCAGGGGGTCGGTGCGGGTCGCCTCCGCCAGCAGCACCAGGGTGGTGCTCATGGTGTGGCTGCCGGTGCTGGCGTGATGGTGGGCGGGGCGCTGGCGGGAACCTGCTGCAGGTAGGCGCTCACGGGGATCGGCCCGTTCTGGGCATAGCCCACCGGCAACCAGAGGTCGCCGGCTTCGGTGTTCACGTGGATCTCCCAGTGGTAGAGCCCGATGTAGGCCTGGGGGTCGTCGCGCAGCAGGGAGGCGTAGAGCAGAACGGCGCGGCCGTAGTAGTCGCTGTTGTTGTAACCCCAGAGCCCCTTGCGGATGTCCTGCAGGCCGCCGCGGCGCACCAGGTAGCGGGCGGCGGCCTGGATGGCGTCGTGGGGATCGCGGATGTCGCCCGCGCCCACACCCGGCTGGTTCCAGGTGCTGGGCAGGAACTGCATCGGGCCGTGGGCGTTGGCCACCGACACGCCATCGATGCGGCCCATGCCCGACTCCACCAGGTTGATCGCCGCCAGCACCTCCCAGTCGATGCCGGTGGCGGCGGCGGCCTTGCGGTAGTGGGCCAGGAGCTCGTCGGCCGGCGCGGGTTCGATGATCCGCCAGGCCGGCAGGGCGGCCAGGGGCCGGCTGCGGCGTTGCATGCTGAGGAATTCCCGGCGGGCCGCCAGGTGGCGCTCGGCCACGCTGCGCCAGGCTGGATCGAGCAGGGCCAGCACCGCTTCGGAACGGGCAGGGTCCTGGGAGAGCTGCCGGTAGATCACCTGCTGCTGGTGGCCGAGGCGCGGCAGTTGCCCGGCGGGGGTGGCGGGATCCCGCAGGGCCGTCTCCACCGCCGTGAGCAGTTCGGCCAGCTCGGCGGCATCGGCGGGCACCAGGGGGTAGTGGCGGCTATCGGCCTGGCGCGGCAGCGCTGGGTCTTCCGGCAGGGCGACGCCCTGGGCCTGCTCGGAGGTCAGGGCGCTGACGCGCAGTGCCGGCCGCAGGGCCAGCCCGCCCAGCAGCGCCAGGGCCAGTCCCACGGAGGCCAGCCCCAGCCGGGCTGCTGGGCGTCGGCGGGGTTGGGCCATGCGCGGCTGGGCATTCGGCATCGTCATCGACGCTACCGGCTTCGGCCCGGGCCACCTGCCGGATGGTCCAGGCCGGGGTCGAGCAGGGCGGTGGTTTCGATGCAGAGCAGCAGCGCGTCGGTGGCGGCGCGGCGATCGAACTGGCCCAGAACCAGCCCCTGCTCGAGGGCCTCCAGCCGCGCCCGTGCGGCCAGGGCGCGGCTCACCTTTTCCTCCACATGGCTGGTCTGCAGCAGCTGGCTGGCCAGCGAGGCCACCACCGAAGAGGCCGAGGCCAGGCCGCAGAGCAGCCTCCAGGACGGCACCGACAGGCCCAGGGCGTCGGTGAGGCCGGCTGTGAACGCCTGCCCGCCGAATGCCGGTGCGGCGGTGATCAGCGCCGCAGCACTGCTGAACAGGATCGAGGCGTTCACCAGCTGGCGCCGCCGGGGCAGGGCGCGGCGCAGAAAGCGGTCGAGCTGGGCGCGGCGGATGCGCATCTGCTCGATCAGCGGGTCCTGATCTGCATCCGGGGAGGGGGCGGCGGTCATGGCGATTCAGAGCAGGCCGCGGTAGCGGATGAACAGTTGCACCATCGTCCAGGAGCCGAGGGTCACCTTCACGCCAATGACGGCGTTGAGCAGGGGGATCCAGCCGCCGCTCTCCACGGCCCCGAAGCTGCCGTCAGGCAGGTTCAGCCCCTCCAGGCTGAGGAAGGCCAGCGCAAGGAACAGCAGCACCGCCAGCTTCTCGATCAGCTCGGTGCGCTCCAGATTGCGGTGGCTGACGTCTTCGGGGGGCAGCGGGCCCTGGCCGGAGCGCGCGATCAGCAGCAGGGCCAGGGCGGTGCCCCCCGACACCCCGGCGGCGAAGCCACCTCCCGGGGAGAGGTGACCGCGCAGGGCCAGTTCCACCGCCAGCAGCGCGGCCACCGTGGCCCCCAGCCGGCAGAGCACGAGCACGGCGGGGTCGTCGAGGCCGTGGATGCGGGTCTGGGGACGCTCGGCGCTGAGCATCCACACCACCCCCATCGAGGTCAGCGTGAACACCACCACCTCCGCCACCGTGTCGTAGAGACGGGTGTAGAGGAGCACGCCCGACACCAGGTTGGGCACCCGGGTCTGGGCACTGAGGGCGGCGATCAGGTCGCCATTGGCGGCGGGGGCGGGCAAGGCCTGCAGCAGGGGCGCCAGGGCCACCACGCCGGCCGCCAGCAGGTGCAGGGGGCGCAGGTTCACGGGCTCGGCTGCTCCCGTTCGCGCAGCAGGTTGGCGATCAGCAGGATGCCGGCGTTGCCGATGCTCAGCACCAGCACGCCCACCAGGCCTGGCATGGGGTCGTTGCGCACCACCGCCACCACCAGCATCACCAGGGCCACCTTGGTGGACAGGCTGGCGAGGGCGGCCAGACGGTGCCAGAGCTCGCGGCTGCGGCAGGCCACCGCGATCGGGATCAGCAGCGCCACCAGCATCCCGTCCACCAGCCAGGTCATGGCGCCCGCCGCTCCGGGGTGAGGGTGTGCACGTGGTACTCGCGCCCGGATCGGTCCAGGCTCAGGCAGATGCTGAAGGGGGTGAGGGTGATGGTGAACACCTCCAGAAACATCAGCAGCTCGTTGCGGCGGCCGTGGCCGCGCACCCGATCGAACCCGGCCCGCGGCCTCCGGCACGCCAGCAGCTGCACCGCCTGCTGAAAGGCCTGGGGAATCGCCGCCAGCACGTGGCCAAGGGCCACAACCAGATCACGCAGCGGCAGTGCCCTGCGGTTCTCGATGGGCAGCAGCAGCGCCATGGACACGCCGATCAGCACATTCAGGGTGCGGGGATCCTGGGTGAGCAGCATCCAGATCCCCACCCGCAGCGCCACATTCAGCAGGGCTGCGATCACGGCTGCCACCCCAGCAGCCCGACCAGCACCGCCCCCAGCAGCACGATGGCTCCGAGCAACTCGTCGAGCCCCTCCAGCGGCGGCCGCCAGGGGGGTGCCGGAATCGGGGCGGTAGGGCCCAGGGCCGGGGCGGATGCAGTGGGGGATGCCGTGGCGGATGCGGTGGCGGATGCCGGGGCGAAGGCTGGGGCAGTCAGCAGGCGGTGCAGCATCAGACCGGCCGCGAATACGAATGCACTCTTCACGATGGCGCCCGCCAGGACCCGGGGGGGCATCACCGTCCACAGCGGCAGCGCCCAGGGACTGACACTGAGCAGCAGCAGGGCGCTCACCAGCAGGGTCGCCCCGGTCGATGCCGGAGCCTCGGCCCCGGCCCCGGCCCCGGCCCCGCTCTGCGGGCGGCCCGGTGGTGCCCAGATCCGGGCGTAGACCGCCACGGTGCCGGCGCCGAGGGCCGTCACCAGCCAGCCGGCCGCACCGGGCAGCTGGCTGCTGAGCTGCTCCTTGGCCAGAAAGCCCAGCAGGGGTGGCAACCCGGCGATCGACAGGGAGGCGAGCATCAGTGGCCACCACAGCCGCGGCGCCAGGCGCCGCTGCCGCCAGCCGGCCAGGGCTGGATCGGGGATGTGGCGGGCGAGCAGGAACAGGGCCGCCTTGGCCAGCCCGTGGCCGAGGGCATAGAGCCCGCCCACCGCCGGCAGGATCACCACCAGACCCATCTGCGCCAGAGTGCTCCAGGCCAGCAGCCGGCGCAGGTCGGGTTCCAGAAGGGCCAGCAGCACCCCGCCGGCGGCGCTGGCGATGCCCAGCCAGCGCAGCACCGGCAGCAGGCTGGCGGCCTCGGCGCTGATGCGCAGCAGCGGCACCACGCCGGCGCTCACCACGGTGCCGGAGAGCAGGGCCGACACCTCCAGCGGTCCCTCGGCGTTGGTGCGTGGCAGCCACAGCCCGGCCACGAACACCTCCGCCTTGGTGAGCAGGCCCACCGCCAGCAGGGCCAGCACCAGGCCGCCGGCCTGGCCCACCGCTGCCAGGGCGAAGCTGCGCTGCTCGAGGTAGAGCAGGCCGCAGCCGATCAGGAACAGCAGCATCACGGTGTTGCTCACCAGCATCAGCCGCACCCCCACCCACACCTGTCGCCGCCCCCCGCCCAGCACCAGCAGCAGGAAGGCGGCGATGCCCACCACCTCCAGGGCCACGTAGATGCTGATCAGGTCGGCGGCGACGATGGCGCTGTTGACGCTGCCGTGCAGCACCAGCAGCAGCAGGGGCCAGGCCTCACTCTGGGGCCGCCTCCAGCCGTCCAGCACCACGGCGGCACACACCAGGGCGTTGAGCAGCAGAAAGGGGGCGGCCAGGCCATCGGGCCGGAGGGTGATGCCCAGCGGCCCCAGCAGCTGCAGGCTGGTGGGCACCCAGCTCTGCTGAGCCGCCAGCGCCATGGCGGCGGTGCCCAGGCAGGTGAACAGCACGCCGCCCCGGGCGATCACCGGCAGCAGGGCGGCGAGGAAGGCCGCCAGCAGCGGCAGCAGCAGCCAGGCGATGGTGATCGGGTTCATCAGGGCCCGGCCCGGGACCCGGCCGCTTCCGGCTGATCGAGCTCGGCCACATCGAGGCTGGGATCACGGCCGGCCAGCAGCGTGGTGGCCAGCAGCAGCAGCGCCTGCACGGAAAAACCGATCACGATCGCGGTGAGAGTCACGGCCTGGGGGATCGGGTCGGCGTAGGTGAGGGCGGCCCTGGGATCGACCACGGGGGTGTCGCCCTGCAGGATCGGTGTGATCAGGCCGTCGCGGGCGGCGATCAGCACGAACAGGCTGATCACGGCGGTGCTGGTCACGTCCATGGCCAGCACCTTGAGGAACAGGTTGCGGTGCCACAGCAGGCCTACCAGCCCGGCCAGCACAGCCAGCAGCACCATCAGCTCGAGGGCCCGGAAGGCGGTCATGGTGCTGAGGAGGCCACTGCGGGCCACTGAGCGTAGGGCTGGCCCGCCTTGTCGGGCTACGCCGCCCGCCACGCACTCACTGGCGCTGCAGCACCCCCAATCCCTCGGTGTCGAGGTTGGCGATGCGCAGCCGACTGACCGCTGCCCCGGGCCCGGCCGCTGGGTCTGCCGCGAACACCACGGCGCTGGGCCCCACGCCGTTTTCGCCGGGCGGCTGGTAGCGGAAGGTGTCGCCGCTCACGTGGCTGAGGGGATAGGGGGATAGGGCCGGGCCCAGCTGCAGGCGCAGGCCCGCGCCAGCGCGGCTCACCACCGCCTGGCCCACATAGGCATTTCGGTAGCTGCCCACGTAGGCCTGCAGGGCTCTGGGCGGCAGGGGCTGGGCCGGGATGGGGACCTCGGGGTAGGCCTGGGCCATCGCAGCGACCATCAGCGGCTGCAGCAGGGTCAGGTAGTCGCGCTGCACTGCGCCGGTGTGGATCAGGTCGAGCACGCCCAGGGCCAGCGATTCCGCCAGGCCCACCGGCGCGGCATTGGTGAGCACCACCACCCCGAGCCCCTCGGCCGGTAACAGGTACACGGCGGTGGCGGCGCCCATGGCGAAGGCGCCGGAATGGCTCAGCTGCACCGCCCCCTGATCGCTCACGTTCACCCCCCAGCCGAGGCCGTAGAAGCCGCTGCGCTCGGTGGAGGGATCGCTCGCCTCCCGGCTCACGCTCAGCGGACGGTGGGTGTCGGCCAGGGCCGTCGCCGCCACCAGCTGGCGGCCCTCGAAGCGGCCGCCGGCCAGCTGCAGGCGCAGCCAGCGGCTGAGGTCGTGGGCACTGGAGCTCACCCCGCCCGCCGGTGACTGGGCGTCGGCATTCCGGTCCGGCCCCACGTCCCAGCGATCGCCGCGGCGCACGTGGGGCCGCACCCGGTTTGGGGCGTCGCGGAAATCGGCATGGCGGGAGCTGGTGCGGTCCATGCCCAGGGGCCGGTAGAGGCGTTCGGCGGCCAGTTCCTCCCAGCTGCTGCCCTGCTGCTGGGCCACGGCCACAGCGGCGGCGGTGAAGCCGAAGTTGGTGTAGGCGTAGGTGGCCCGGAAGCGGTTGCCCAGGGGCTGCAGTGACAGCCGCTCCAGAATCGTGGCCCGGTCGAAGCCGAGATCCTCCAGCGGGTCGCCGGCATGGTCGCCCAGGCCGCTGCGGTGGGCGAGCAGGTCGCGCAGGGTCACCGAGGCCGCGATCGCCGGCGGGCCCAGGCGGAACCCGGGCAGGTGGGTGGTCACCGGGTCGTCCCAGCCGGCCCGGCCATCGCCTACCACCCCCGCCAGCACGGTGCTGGTGATCGGCTTGGAGAGCGAGGCCAGGGGAAAGAGGGTGTTGGCATCCACCCGTTCGGGTGTGCCGATCTGCCGCACCCCGAATCCCTTCACCAGCACCGGCTGGTCGCGGTGCACCACGGCGATCGCGACCCCCGGCACGCCGGTGCGCTGCATCAGCTGCTGCGCCAGTGCCTCGATCTGCGACACCACCTCACCGGGCAGCGCGTCGTGGCGAGCCTTGGCGCTGGGAACTGCCGTTGGTGCGGCCTGGAGCGGCATCGGCGGAGTCGAGGTCAGCAGCAGGGCAGCCCAGGCCGTTGCGGCGACGTGTCGGCAACGCATCACGCTCCAGCCCCAGATGCTTGAAGGTTGACAGGACTCGCCTGCCAGAACGCGGCGTCGCTGCCCAGGAGACGTTCCGGCTTGACCTGCACGTTGCCAGGGGTGCGCTCTCCTCGCTGACGGCCAGGCCCACCCCGAGAGGCGTTCACGGCGCAAGGGCAACCGCCGGGGTGGGGATCTCCTCGGTGATCACCTCGAAGTGGCGCAGCTGGTGCTCACCGAAGGAGAGCAGGAAGGGCACATCGCCGGCGTCGCGTCCGCGGGCGATCAGCACCCGGCCGCGTCGGGGGATGTTGTGGCGGGCGTCGAACACATACCAGCGGTCGCCCAGGAAGGCCTCAAACCAGGCCGAGAAATCCACCGGCGCCTCCTCCACCGGGATGCCGGTGTAGCCGAGATAGCCGGTGCAGTAGCGGGCGGGGATGTTCAGGCAGCGGCAGAGGGTGATGGCCAGGTGGGCGAAGTCGCGGCACACCCCGGCCCCGTCGGCGAGGGTCTGGCTGGCGGTCTTGTGGGGTGCCACGGCCTGGTAATCGAAGCGAATGCGCTCGTGCACCCAGTCGCAGATCGCCTGCACCCGCGGCCAGCCCGGGGTGGTGGACCCGAACAGCTGCCAGGCCAGGGTCATCAGCGCCGGCGTGTCGCAGTAGGCGCTGGCGGTGAGGAAGGGGTAGGTGTCGATCGGCAGCGACTGCACCGGGCACTGGGGGGCGGAGAGCTCCACGGGATCGGGGCTGTCGGCGCAGGTGATGGTGGTGGCGTAGTGAAAGCGGGTGACGCCGCTGGGGGTCACCAGGCGGCTCCAGCGGTTGCCGCTGCGGTCGGTGAGGGCCTCGAGGGTGCGATCGGGATTCAGCTCCACCCGCTCGGGAGCCTGCAGATCCGGCAGCAGCCCGAGGTGGGGACGCACCAGAGTGAGCACCGGGGTGGGCGCCTCACACTCCAGCTCCAGACGGCAGCCAAGGGAGAGGAGCACGGAGGCGGGCGGCGCGAAGAACTGGAATCATCATCGCGGCTGGGGCTGCGCATCTGCTGGCTGGATCAGCCCCCGCGCACCTGCACGAACAGGTGCATCTGCTGGCTGCCCGGGTTCATCGGCACTTCCTTCACGACCAGGTAGGGCTGGCCCTTCACCAGTTCGCTCAACTTGCGGAAGCCGTAGTTGCGGGCGTCGAAGGAGGGGTCGTTCTTCTGCAGCAGGCTGCCCACCATGCCCAGGGGGGCCCAGCCGTCGTCCTGGGTCACCGCCGTGATCGCCTCGCACAGGAACGGCTTCAGCGGTGGGGCGCTGTCGTCGCTGCTGTCGCTCGCACCCCGCCGGCCGCCGCCGCCGGAACCGCCGCTGCCGCCGCGTTTGAGGATGTCGGTGTAGAGAAAACGGTCGCAGGCGGCCACGAACGCCTTCGGCGTCTTGCGCTCGCCGAAGCCGATCACCAGCAGCCCCTGCTCGCGGATGCGGGTGGCCAGGCGTGTGAAGTCGCTGTCGGAGGACACCAGGCAGAAGCCATCCACCCGGCCGCCATGCAGCAGGTCCATGGCGTCGATGATCAGGGCTGAATCGGTGGCGTTCTTGCCGCTGGTGTAGCTGAACTGCTGCACCGGCACGATCGCGTGCACGTTGAGCACGTCCTTCCAGCTGCCGAGCTGCGGTGTTGTCCAGTCGCCGTAGGCCCGCTTCACCGAGGCGGTGCCCACCTGGGCCACCTCGGTGAGCAGGTCGCTGATCACCGAGGCCTGGGCGTTGTCGGAATCGATCAGCACCGCCAGGTTGGGCGCGTCGCGGCTCATCGCTCCATCCCGGCCGCGGCGGTCCGACTGTCCGTGAAGCCGGCCTGCCAGCTGCGCTGCAGCAGCTCCAGCGGATGCAGCACCGGCAGCGGCCGTTCCTGCCCGGCCATGTGCTGGCGGATCTGCAGGGTGCAGCCGATGTTGGCGCTCACGGCCAGGTCGGCGCCGGTGCCGGCCAGGTCGGCCGCCTTGATCCGGCCCAGCTCGGCGGCCTCCACGGGCTGCACCAGGTTGTAGATGCCGGCGCTGCCGCAGCACACGCCGGCCTCCACCGCCTCCTTCACGCGCAGATGGGGGATCCGGCGCAGCAGCTGGCGCGGCTGCTCGCGGATGCCCTGGCCGTGGAGCATGTGGCAGGCGTCGTGGTAGGCCACCGCCAGGGGCCGCTCGGCGCTGGCCGGGGTGCCGTCGGGGTGAGGCAGGGGCGCCAGCCGGGCCTGGAAGGCAGCGCTCAGCCCCAGCTGCGCCAGGAATTCATGGGCGTCGCGCACCTGGGCGGCGAACTCGGCGCCGCGCCCGGCCCAGCCCGGCTCCTCCGCCAGGATCGCGCCGTAGTGCTTGAGCGTGTGGCCGCAGCCCGAGGCCGCCACCAGCACCGCATCCAGCGGCCCCGCCGCCGCGAAGCTCTCCACCAGTGCGCTGGCCAGCTCCCGCGTCTGCTCCAGTTCCCCCTGGTGGTGGGTGGCGGCGCCGCAGCAACCCTGCCGCTGCGGGATCACCACCTCGATGCCGTTGGCGCTGAGCACCTCCACCGCCGCCCGGTTCACCGCCGGATCAAACAGCCGCTGCACGCAGCCCAGCACCAGCCCCACCCGGGCTCGCCGCTCCCCCTGGGCCGGCACCACGGCGGGGAAGTCGTCGCGGAAGGCCTCCGGGGCCAGGGGCGGCAGCAGCCGCTCCATCGCCTCCAGCTGGGGCCCGAACAGCCGGGTGAGGCCGCTGCGCCGGGCCAGGTGCTGCAGCGGTGTGCCGGCGTAGGCCCTCAGGGGCGTGAGCACCGCCCGCAGCCGCCTGGGGTAGGGCAGCAGCGCGAACAGCAGCGTGCGGAAGGCCCGCTGGGTCGGCGTGCGCAGCTCCGGCGCGTTGAGCTTCGGGCGGGTGGCCTCGATCAGCTGGTCGTAGCGGACCCCCGAGGGGCAGGCGCTGACGCAGGCCAGGCAGCCCAGGCAGCTGTCGAAATGGCCGGCCAGGGTGGCATCCAGTGCCAGCTCGCCGGCCTCGATCGCCTTGAGGGCATGGATGCGGCCCCGGGGCGAATCCATCTCCGTGCCCAGCACCCGGTAGCTGGCGCAGCTGGGCAGGCAGAAGCCGCAGTGCACGCAGGGGTCGGTGGCCGACCCGACGGCGGGGGTGACCTCGAGCCCGCTGGGGGCTGGGGAACCAGGGACGCTCATCGGGGCAGTCTGGCGCTCCGCCGCCGGTTCGTCCCCCGGGGGTTCATCCCCCGAAGTGGCGCACCACCGCCTCGGCGAAGCCGCTGCAGCTCACCGGCTCCACCCGGGGTTCCATCAGCCGGGCCAGGTCGTAGGTGACCTCCCCGTTGGCGATAGCGGCGCTGATCCCCTCGGTGATCAGGTCTGCCGCTTCCTGCCAGCCCATGTATTCGAGCATCATCACGCCGGAGAGGATCACCGAGCCCGGGTTGATGCGGTCGAGGCCGGCATGCTTGGGCGCGGTGCCGTGGGTGGCCTCGAAGATCGCCGCGTTGTCGCCGATGTTGGCGCCGGGGGCCATGCCCAGGCCGCCCACCACCGCCGCCGCCGCATCGGAGATGTAGTCGCCGTTGAGGTTGAGGGTGCAGAGCACGGAGTACTCCTGAGGCCGCGTCTGGATCTGCTGGAAGATGCTGTCGGCAATGCGGTCGTCCACCAGCACCATGCTCTTCCACTTGCCGTAGCCGTGGCTCTCGCCGATGGCGGCCAGCACCCCCTTCACCTCCTCGTCCACCGCCTGCTTCTTCTCCGGGGTGAGGCTGTCGTAGCCGGGCTCGATCAGACGGGCGTTGTCCTCGATGCTCAGACCGTGGTTGCGCGCCAGGTTGTCGAGGATCCAGCTTTCCCGCTCGGTGACGCAGACGTCGCGGAATTCGGTGGTGGCCAGCTCGTAGCCCCAGTCGCGGAAGGCCCCTTCCGTGTACTTCATGATGTTGCCCTTGTGCACCAGCGTCACGTGGCGCTTGTTGCCCTGCAGGCCCAGGGCGTGCTGGATCGCCTTGCGCACGTGACGCTGCGTTCCCGCCTTGCTCACCGGCTTGATGCCGATGCCGGAACCCTCGGGGATGCGCCGGTTGCCGAGCTTGCCGTTGGCCGGGATCACCGTGTCGTTGAGGTGCTGGATCAGCTCCAGACACACCGGATCGCTGGCCTCCCACTCGATCCCCATGTAGATGTCCTCCGTGTTCTCCCGATACACCACCACGTCCAGGTCCTCGGGGCGCTTGTGGGGGCTGGGGGTGCCCTCGTAGTAGCGGCAGGGGCGTACGCAGCAGTAGAGATCGAAGATCTGGCGCAGGGCCACGTTCAGCGAGCGGATGCCGCCGCCGATCGGGGTGGTGAGGGGGCCCTTGATGGCCACGCCGTACTCGCGGATGGCGGTGAGGGTGTCCTCCGGCAAATACTGATACGTGCCGTAGAGCTCGCAGGCCTCGTCGCCGGCGTACACCTTGAACCATTCAATCCGGCGCTCGCCGCCATAGGCCTTCGCCACCGCCGCATCCAGCACCTTCTCGGTGGCGGGCCAGATGTCCACGCCGGTGCCGTCGCCGCGGATGAAGGGAATGATCGGGTCGTTGGGCACGACCGGCTGGCCGCCCTCGAAGCGGATCGGGGTGCCCGTCGTGGGCGGGGTGAGCTTCTCGTAGCTGGCGGAGCCGGTAGCCATTCCTGCGGCACAGACGCAGCGCCGACATTAGGTTTCAAAGCCAGCTGGTCCTGTTCAGCACCAACCGCCTGCGGGCAGCGACTGTGCGCAACGCTTGGCCTTACGCCTCGCGCAACGCCGCCCAAACGCCGACTCCGCAGGTCACCGTCCGCCCTTCTCGCCACCGCCCCTCTCGCCATCTGATCCGGCATGAATGCCGCCGACCAGGCCCGCAATCTGGAACTGGCCCAGGCGATCGCCTCGGTGGCGGCCCTGTTCCGCCGCCAGTTTCCCGATGCCCGGGCCAACCTCACCCCCTGGCGCGACGACCCCCACACCCGCGCCTGGGCCGAGCGGGAGAGCCTCGATCTCTCCTTCCACTTCCCGGGCTGGAACCCCCGCAACCAGTGCCGCTCGATGCTGGTGCAGCTGCGCCTGGAGCGCCCGCCTGAGGGCGAGGCCCGGCCGCGCCTGATCGGCGTGCTGATCCGCGGCCTCACCTATGAGTCGGAGCGCTGGCGGCTGGCCACCATGGGCGAGTGGCAGCCCACCGGCAGTCACCTGCCCCAGCCGGCGGTGGCGGGCAAGCTGCAGCAGCTGTGCCGCGACCTGTTCGAGCTGTTCTGCGACCCCAGCCGTGGCGCCAGCAACGACGCCGCTGGCGGCAACGATGCGGCGGCGGCGTAACCCTTCGCAACCTGAACCGTCCCAGCGCCGGAGCCCCCGCCTACCTTGGCTCCCTGCCTGCCACCAGCCCCGATTCCATGGCCGTTCCCCTCGCCTCCCAGCTGCGTGAAGGGACCAAGAAATCCCACACCATGGCCGAGAACACCGGCTTCGTGAGCTGCTTCCTCAAGGGCGTGGTGGACAAGGCCAGCTACCGCACCCTGGTGGCCGACCTCTACTTCGTGTATTCGGCGATGGAGGAGGAGATCGGCAAGCTGCGCGAGCAGGGCCATCCGGTGGTGGCACCGGTGGGCTCCCCCGAGCTCAACCGCCGTGAGGCCCTCGAGCAGGACCTCGCCTACTACTTCGGCGCCGACTGGCGCAAGGCCATCCAGGCCACCCCTGCAGCCCAGGAGTACGTGGCCCGTATCCACCAGCTGGGGACCGAGAGCCCCGAGCTGCTGGTAGGCCACCACTACACCCGCTACATCGGCGATCTCTCAGGTGGTCAGATCCTCAAGGCCATCGCCCAGAAGGCCATGAACCTGGGCGAGCACGACGGCCTGCGCTTCTACGAGTTCGACGCCATCGCCGACGAGAAGGCCTTCAAGACCGCCTACCGCGCCACCCTCGACAGCCTGCCGATCGATCAGGCCACCGCCGACCGGATCGTGGCGGAGGCCAACCACGCCTTCCACCTGAACATGAAGATGTTCCAGGAGCTGGAGGGCAATCTGATCGCCGCCATCGGCAAGGTGCTGTTCGGCTTCCTCACCCGCCGCCAGCGCAGCGGCAGCACCGAGGCCGTCGCCGCCTGAGCCCCACCCCGGCTGCGGCAAAGTCGGCCGGCCCGGCTGCCCTGCCCTTGCGTTCCCTCCGCTTTCTGGTGCCCGGAACCAGCGGCCGACTGCGCAGCGGCGGGCTGCTGGTGGAGCTGCAGACCGCCCGGCTGCTGCGGGAGCTGGTGGCCACTGAGGTGGTGACCTACCGGCAGCGGGAGCCGGAGCGGCCCTTCCTTGCCGATCTGGTGCGCGCTGAACCGCGCACCAGCCCGGCGGCGCGGCGGTCGCTGTGGATCGTGAGCTGGGGGTTCGAGGTGCCGCGCCAGCTGCGCGCCCTGCGCGGCCGGCCGGTGGCCTACCACGCCCACAGCAGTGGCTATGGCTTCCGCCTGCCCCCCGGGGTGCCGGTGCTGACGGCCAGCCGCAACACCCTCGGGTACTGGGGCCAGTGGGCCAGCCGCAACCCCCTGTTCCTGGTGCCTAATGCCCTCGAGCCGGTGTGGCACCAGCGCGGTGCCCGCGCCGGCAACGGCGGCCCAGGGCCTGTGGCCGGCTCGCGTCCGGTGGATGTGCTGGTGCAGCGGCGCAAGAGCAGCAGCTACCTGCTGGAGCAGCTGGTGCCGGCCCTGCGCGCCCGCGGCCTGGCGGTGATGGTGCAGGACGGCTGGGTGGACGACCTGGTGGACCTGTTCAACGGCGCCACGGTGGTGCTCTACGACTCCGCCGACCACTGGCGCGCCAGCGGCGTGAGCGAGGGGTTCGGGCTGCCGCCGCTGGAGGCCCTGGCCTGCGGCTGCGTGGTGTTCAGCAGTTTCAACCACGCCCTGGCCGACAGCCTCGATCCCGGCGGCACCGCCCACCAGATCGGCGCCGGCACCCTGGCGGCCGACGTGGAGCGCATCAGCGCCGCCGTGGCCGATCCGCAGGCCTGGCTGGCGCCGGCAGGGCCGCTGGAGGCCCTGCTGGGGGAGCACAGCGAGCCGCGCCTGCGGCAGCGCTGGCAGTGGGCCCTTGAGGCGATCAACGCCCACCTCGATCGCCTCGAGGCTGGCGAGGCGCCGCTGCGTCCACCGTCGCTGGCGGCCCTGCGCTGGCGCCGCTGGCAGGGCCGCCTGGCGCGGCTGCTGCCCCCTGGCGCCCCGCGCCGCGGTGCCTAGGGTTGCCCCGATGAGCGCCTTCCTCAGCGGCCTGAACGACGCCCAACGCCGGGCGGTGGACCACCACAGCGGCCCCCTGCTGGTGGTGGCCGGGGCCGGCAGCGGCAAGACCCGCGCCCTCACCCACCGCATCGCCCACCTGGTGGGGCACCACGGCGTGGATCCGGGCGAGCTGCTGGCGGTGACCTTCACCAACAAGGCGGCCCGGGAGATGAAGGAGCGGCTGGAGCTGCTGCTGGCCCAGAAGCTCGCCCAGAGCCAGTTCGGCCAGCCCTGGAGCACCTTGCCGCCGGTGGAGCAGCGCCAGCTGCGCTCGCGCATCTACCGCGAGGTGATCAAGGACCTCTGGATCGGCACCTTCCACGCCCTGTTCGCGCGGCTGCTGCGCTTCGACATCGACAAGTACCGCGATCCCGAAGGCCTGAGCTGGACGCGCCAGTTCTCGATCTACGACGAGGGCGACGCCCAGAGCCTGGTGAAGGAGATCGTGACCCAGGAGCTGGGCCTCGATCCCAAGCGCTTCGAGCCCAAGAAGGTGCGCTGGGCGATCAGCAACGCCAAGAACCAGGGCTGGCTCCCCGAGCAGCTGGAGGCCGACGCCGGTGGCCAGCGGGGCAAGCTGATGGCCGAAACCTACCGGCGCTACCGGCGTGCGCTCGCCGCCAACAACGCCCTCGACTTCGACGACCTGCTGCTGCTGCCGGTGCAGTTGCTGCGCCAGAACGAGCAGATCCGCCACTACTGGCACCGGCGCTTCCGCCACGTGCTGGTGGATGAATACCAGGACACCAACCGCACCCAGTACGACCTGATCAAGCTGCTGGTCACCGACGGCCGCGACCCGGAGAGCTTCGACAGCTGGGACGGTCGCTCGGTGTTCGTGGTGGGTGACGCCGACCAGAGCATCTACAGCTTCCGCGCCGCCGACTTCACGATCCTGATGGGCTTCCAGGACGACTTCGGCGATGGCGCCCCCGATGAGGCCACCCGCACGATGGTGAAGCTGGAGGAGAACTACCGCTCCACCGCCACGATCCTGGAGGCGGCCAACGCCCTGATCGCCCACAACAGCGAGCGCATCGACAAGGTGCTGCGCCCCACCCGCGGCGAGGGCGAGCCGATCACGCTCACCCGCTGCGACGACGAGATCGCCGAGGCCGAGGCGGTGGTGCATCGCATGCGCCTGCTCGATGCCGCCCACGATGAGCTGCGCTGGGGCGACATGGCCGTGCTGTATCGCACCAACGCCCAGAGCCGGGCGATGGAGGAATCGCTGGTGCGCTGGGGCATCCCCTACATCGTGGTGGGCGGCCTGCGCTTCTACGACCGGCGTGAGATCAAGGACGTGCTCGCCTACCTGAAGCTGCTGGTGAATCCCGCCGACACCGTCAGCCTGCTGCGGGTGCTGAACACCCCCAAGCGCGGCATCGGCAAGACCACGATCGAGCGGCTCACCGATGCCGCGGGCCAGCTGGGCATTCCCCTCTGGGATGTGGTGAGCGACGCCGAGGCGGTGCGCTCCCTGGGGGGCCGTTCGGCCAGGGGGCTGCTCCAGTTCTGCGAGCTCATCAACGACCTGCAGCGCTCGGCCCAGGACGCGGCGCCCTCGCTGCTGGTGCAGAAGGTGATGGAGCAGAGCGGCTACCTGGCCGAGCTGATCGCCGCCGGCACCGACGAGGCGGAAGACCGGCGCCGCAACCTCAACGAGTTGGTGAACGCCGCCCTGCAGTACCAGGAGGAGAACGAGGAGGGCTCCCTGGAGGATTTCCTGGCCTCGGCGGCCCTGGCCAGCGACGCCGACAGCAAGGACACCGAGCAGGACCGGGTGACGTTGATGACCCTGCACGCCAGCAAGGGTCTGGAGTTTCCGGTGGTGTTCCTGGTGGGCATGGAGCAGGGCCTGTTCCCCAGCTTCCGCTCCCTCGACGATCCCTCGTCGCTGGAGGAGGAGCGGCGGCTCTGTTACGTCGGCATCACCCGCGCCAAGGAGCGGCTGTTCCTCTCCCATGCCAGTGAGCGGCGCCTGTGGGGTGGCATGCGTGAGCCGGCGGTG
>SLIG01000186.1 GCA_007135755.1 Cyanobium sp. | reverse complement strand
CGGCGCCGGCGGCGGCCCGGGCCGGCCTGGGCGATGTGCTGGCCGGCTACGGGGCGGCACTGGGTGCCATGGCCCAGGCGGCGGGGGAGGAGGCCAGCCCTGAGCTGCTGGCGGCGGCGGCCCTGGCCCACGCCGAAGCCGGCCTGCAGCTGCAACGGCTGGGGCGCGGGCACGCCTCACCCCAGGCGGTGGCCCGCTGCCTGGCCGGCCTGGGCCAGCAGCCCTGAGTCAGGGTATTTCTGTGTTGTTTTGCAAGTAAACGCTAAAGAGTTACCGGAAACACCACCGCAAATCAGTCCTTCCCCACAAAGTGAACTGCCTCTCCGTGGCTCACGATGAGTGCCTCCAGTCTGCGAACCAGCGAAGGCCATCGTCGACGCAGCAGCGACCCGGTGAGCTGGTATCTGGCCACCATCGGCCGCGAACCCCTGCTAACCCCCGCTGAAGAGATCGAGCTCGGCAATCAGGTGCAGGCCATGATGCGCCTGCTGGAGGATCAACCAGCCCTCACTCCAGACAGCTCTCAACAGGCCCGTCAGATTCTGCGCATCGGCAAACGGGCCAAGCAGCGGATGATGAAGGCCAACCTGCGCCTGGTGGTGAGTGTCGCCAAGAAATACCAGGGCAAGGGTCTGGAGCTTCTCGATCTGATTCAGGAGGGGTCCCTCGGGCTGGAGCGGGCAGTGGAGAAATTCGATCCCACCCGCGGCTACAAGTTCTCCACCTATGCCTTCTGGTGGATCCGCCAGAGCATGACCCGGGCGATTGCCTGCCAGTCGCGCACCATCCGTCTGCCGGTCCACCTCTCCGAGCGGCTCAGTGCCGTGCGCCGGGTGAGTCTCGATCTGGCCCACAAGCTGGGCTCCATGCCCAGCCGCAGCGAGATTGCCGAGGCGATGGCCATCCCCGTGGCCGAACTCGATGGCCTGCTGCGCCAGTCGCTCACCACCTCCAGCCTCGATGCGCCGGTGAACGGCGACGAGGGGCGCAGTTTCCTCGGTGATCTGATCGCCGACACCGGGGGGGAGGAACCGCTCGACCGGGTGGAACGGGGCATGCACCAGGAGCAGCTGAACCGCTGGCTCAACCATCTCGGCCCCCAGGAGCGCCAGGTGCTGGAACTGCGCTTCGGGCTGGACGGCCAGGACCGGCACACCCTGGCGGAGATCGGCCGCCAGCTCGACGTGTCGCGGGAGCGGGTGCGGCAGGTGGAGCTCAAGGCCCTGCGCAAGCTGCGCAATCTCACCCGCAGAATGCCCAGCACGCTCTGACGCCAGCCGCTGCGGCCTCCCCTCGTCTACCACCCAGCCTATTCGGCGCCGCTGCCCAGCAGCCATCGCTTTCCGATGGCCAAGTTCCGGCTGCTGCGCCAGTGGCTTGACGACCACGACCTGGCCCGGCCGTCCCAGCTGCACGAGCCCCTGCCGGCCCCGCGGCGCTGGCTGGAGCTGGTGCATCCGCGCCGCTACCACCAGGCCTTCGGCCGGGGTGAACTGGAGCCCCGCGCGCAGCGCCGCATCGGCCTGCCGGCCACGGCACCGCTGGTGCGCCGCACCTGGCTGTCGGTGGGGGGCACGGTGCTCAGCGCCAGGCTGGCCCTGCGCCACGGCCTGGCCTGCCACCTGGCGGGCGGCACCCACCATGCCTTCGCCGCGGCCGGCAGCGGCTTCTGCATCTTCAACGACGTGGCCGTGGCCGCCCGGGTGCTGCTGGCGGAGGGGGCCGTGCGCCAGCTGATGGTGGTCGACCTGGATGTGCACCAGGGAGATGCCACCGCGGCGATCTTCGCCGCCGAGCCTCGGGTGTTCACCCTCTCGGTGCACTGCGCCAGCAACTTTCCCCTGCGCAAGGCCAGCAGCGACTGCGACCTGGCCCTGGCTGACGGCCTCGAGGACGATGCCTACATCGCAGCCATCGGCGACCTGATTCCCGAGCTGCTGGAGCGGGTCAAGCCCCAGCTGGTGCTCTACAACGCCGGTGTCGATCCCCACCGCCACGACCGCCTCGGCCGTCTGGCCCTCAGCGACCAGGGTCTGCTGCGCAGGGATCACCTGGTGCTCGATGCCTGCCTGCGGCGGGGGATTCCGGTGGCCACCGTGATCGGCGGCGGCTACGACGACCTCCAGCGCCTGGTGGAGCGCCACGGCCTGGTGTTCCGGGCGGCGGCGGAGCAGGCCCGGGTGCACGGCCTCTAGGCAGGCCGGCCCGGGGTCAGTCCTCAGCCCAGATGTAGCGGGTGAGCTCCTCTCCCTTGGGCTCGGGAGCCGCCAGGGCGAACTCCACCGCCTCGGCCACCTCGGCGTCGATTTCCTTGTCGATGGCCTTGAGCTCGTCGGCCGTGGCCAGGTTCTGCTCGATCAGGTGGGCCGCCAGCCCCTTGATCGGATCGCGCTTGGCCCAGAACTCCTTCTCGGCCTGCTCACGCAGTTCATCGGGATCGGCCAGGGAGTGGCCGCGGTAGCGGTAGGTGAGGCATTCCAGCAGGGTGGGGCCCTCACCGGCCCGGGCCCGCTCGATGGCGCGCTCGGCTGCGGCACGCACGGCCAGCACATTCATGCCGTCCACCTCCTCGCCGGGGATGCCGAAGCTGGCGGCCTTGCGCCAGATCTCCGGATCACTGGTGGCGCGGTTGTGGTCCATGCCGATGGCCCACTTGTTGTTCTCCACCACAAACAGGATCGGCAGCTTCCACAGGGCCGCCATGTTCAGGCACTCGTAGAACTGGCCCACGTTGCAGGTGCCGTCACCGAAGAAGGCGGCGGTGACGGCGTCGCTGGAGGCGTCACCGAGGGCATCGCGCTTGTAGCGGCTGGTGAAGGCCGCCCCCAGAGCCACGGGGATGCCTTCTCCGATGAAGGCATAGCCCCCGAGCAGGTGGTGCTCCTTGGAGAACAGGTGCATCGAGCCGCCGCGGCCCTTGCTGCAGCCGGTTTCCTTGCCGAACAACTCACTCATCACCTCGCGCGCCGGCACACCGCAGCTGAGGGCGTGCACGTGATCGCGGTAGGTGCTGCAGAACCAGTCGTGCTGCATCTTCATCGCCTTGATCACGCCCGTGCTCACGGCCTCCTGGCCGTTGTAGAGATGCACGAAACCGAACATCTTGCCGCGGTAGTACATCTCCGCGCACTTGTCTTCGAAGCGGCGGCCCAGCACCATGTCGCGGTAGAGGATCAGGCCCTGCTCCCGGTCCACCGTGGCGGGGGTGCCGGGATAGAGGTTCTCCAGCCGCTCGGCGTGGGGACCGGCGACATGGGTGGAGTCGGCGGAGCAGGACGGTGCTCCGGAGCTCGGGAGTGCCTGGCCTGCCAGGTCGCGGCTCGTGTCTGCCTGGGTCATCGGGTCAAGGGGCTGGTCAGGGCGGGCGCTGAACTCGGCTGAGGGGTCTGAAATCGTGGAACGGACTCTACGGGGTCCGGCCGCAACTGCTTTGTCCACCATGGCCACTCCATCCTGGGCGCAGGTGCTGGGCACAGGTTCTGGGCACAGATGGCCTGGGAAACCCTGTTTACAGTCAGGCACCCGCCGGTGCGAGGGGATTGGACCTGCCGATCGATCACTTCCGCCTGCTGGGGGTGAATCCCAACACCGATCTGCCGTCGGTGCTGCGCATCGCAGCCCAGCGCATCGACCGCCCCCCGGAGCAGGGCTTCACCCCGGACACCCTGCAGGCCAGGGCCGACCTGCTGCGCAGCAGCGCCGACCTGCTCACCGACCCGCAGCGGCGGTCCCTCTACGAATCGGAGCTCACGGCCCTGAGCGCGTCGGGGGAATCGCTCCAGGCCGCCCTGGACGTGCCCACCAGCAAGGAGGTGGCAGGGCTGCTGCTGCTGCTGGAGGCGGGGCTGCCCCTCGACTGTTTCGAGCTGGCCAGCCGGGCCCTGCAGCCTCCCCAGGCCCCGGCCCTGGGCAGCGGCCGGGAGGCCGATCTCAGCCTTCTGGCCGGCCTGGCCTGCCTGGAAGCGGCAGCGGAACTGCGTCTGGAACGCCGCTACGAGGCCGCCACCCAGGTGCTCAGCCAGGGCAACCAGCTGCTGCAGCGCATGGGCCAGCACGGCGATCTGCGCCAGCGGATGGCCAGCGAGCGCCGGACCCTGAGGCCCTACCGGGTGCTCGATCTGCTCAGCCGCGATCTCGGCTCCAGCCAGGAGCGCAGCGACGGTCTGGCCCTGCTGGAGGAGCTGGTGGCGGAGCGGGGCGGGCTGGACGGCCCCGGCGACCCGGAGTTCAGCGCCGAGGAGTTCCAGGCCTTCTTCCGCCAGATCCGCGCTTACCTCACGGTGCAGGAGCAGATTGATCTGTTCGAGCGCTGGGCACCCCAGTCGGCCAAGGCCGATTTCCTGGCCGCCACGGCCCTCACCGCCCTCGGTTTCGCCCAGCGCAAACCGGAGCGGATCGCCGCCGCCCGCAGCCGCCTGCTCATGCACGACCGGCCGGAGCTCAAACCGCTGCTGGCCTGCCTGAACCTGCTGCTGGGCCAGGTGGACAGCGCCGAATTCCAGTTCGCCGAGGGGGCCAGCAAGGAGATCAAGCAATGGGCAGCCCGCCAGAGCGATGATCCCCTGGCCCAGGTGTGCGCCTACTGCCGCGACTGGCTGGCCCGGGATGTGCTGCCCGGCTACCGCGACCTGGAGGCCGACGCCGACCTCGAGGCCTACTTCGCCGATCGCGATGTGCAGGCCTACGTCGACGGGCTGGAGCCCACGCCCGAGGCCGCCAGCCCGCTCAGCAGCCTCAGCCCCGAGGGCGGCGCCCGCGGCCAGCCGCTGTTCGGTGCTGGCCTGCGCTCACCCTTCGCCCTGGCCGGCGCCGCCCTGCCCGGCGCCCAGGCGCTGCTGGGCTTCGGGCCCCTGGGCGAGGAGCCGGATCACCCCGACGGCGACCTGGCGGACGAGGACGACGACGAGGAGCTCGACGGCGCAGTGGGCGGGCTGGCCGGACGGGCTGGCCGGGCCGGACGCTGGCGGCGGCCGGGGCTGATGCTGGCGGCGGCCGGGGCCACCGCTCTGGTGGCCGGGGGCCTGATCACCCTGCTGCGGCCCCGGCCGGCCCTGGTGGAGGGTGAGCCTGCCGCCGAGCTGAACGGCGGTGGCGGCGACAACGCCCCGGCAGATGCCGCACCCACGGCGACGAACGGCGAAGCCCCCGCTCCGGCGCCCCCAGCCACAACAGCGGCGGCGGCGGGGATCCCCCTGCGCAGCGCGGAACCCAGTGCCGCCGAGATCCAGACCCTGCTGGAAACCTGGCTGACGGCCAAGGCGACCGTGCTGGCCGGCGACGAGCCCACGGCGAAGCTGGAGGATCTGGCCCAGGACGGCCAGCTGCGCCAGCTGCAGGCCGAACGGCGTTCCGACCAGGCCAGAAACCACACCCAGCGCATCGACACCAGCGTCGAAGCGCTGCGCCTGGAGGCCAGCAGCCCCCAGCGGGTCGCCGCCGTGGCCAGCATCCGCTACCGCGGCGAGCGTCGCGACAGCCAGGGCCAGGGGGTGGGTCAGCCCAGCAACCTCACCCTGCGCAACCGCTATGTGTTCAGCCGCGAGGGCGGCACCTGGCGGCTGGTGAGCTTCGAGCGGGTGAACTGAAGCGGGGTGAACTGAGGGGAGGCCACCGGCCGCTTTTTACGATCAAGGCGATCCGCCCACGGCCGCCCCTCCATGTTCGATGAGCTTTCCCAGCGGTTTGAGGATGCGGTCAAGGGCCTGAGGGGGCAGGCCACGATCAGCGAAACCAACATCGAGGGGGCCCTCAAGGACGTGCGCCGCGCCCTGCTGGAGGCCGATGTGAGCCTGCCGGTGGTGAAGGATTTCGTGGCCGAGGTGCGCAGGAAGGCGCTCGGCGCCGAGGTGGTGCGCGGCATCAGCCCGGATCAGAAGTTCATCCAGGTGGTGCACGAGCAGCTGGTGGACACCATGGGAGGGGCCAACACACCCCTGGCCGCCGGCGGCAAACCGGGCGAACCGGCCGTGGTGCT
>SLIG01000136.1 GCA_007135755.1 Cyanobium sp. | reverse complement strand
GGCCGTGGGCGCGGCGGCCGCCCGCCGCTGGGCATCGGCGCCAGCGGGGCTGACGGCCGGATCGTCGGCGCTGACGGGATCGTCCTTCTTGATCATCAGCACCTGGGGCGGCCTGCGCACCGGCGGGGATGCCTGGGGACGGGCGGAACCGGGAGGCACGGGGCGAGCGGAGGACGGGGGCGGTTGCTTGCCGGATCCGGCCATCGGCACCTCGGGCTGAGAGCTTCACACTGTAGAGATCGGATCTGAACCCCATGCCGCCTCAGCGCCAGCTCGCCCGCCTCGCCTGGCCCCAGGTGCGGGAAGCGGCCGAATGTCCAGGCAGCACGGTGGTGTGGCCCTGGGGGGCTGTGGAGCAGCACGGGCCCCAGCTGCCGCTGGCCACCGATGGCCTGTTCGCCGATCGGCTGCTGGACGCGGTGCTTGAGGAGCTGGAGGACCAGCAGCCGATCTGGCGCCTGCCGCTGCAGCCGATCGGGTTCTCCCCCGAGCACCTGGGGTTCCCCGGCAGCCTCAGCCTTCCCCCCGAGCTGGTGATCGCCACGGTGTGCAGCATCGGCCGGCAGCTGGCCGACTGCGGCTTCCAGCGGCTGGTGCTGTTCAACGCCCATGGCGGTCAGATCGCCCTGCTGCAGTCGGCCGCGCGGCAGCTGCGCCAGCAGGTGCCCGCCTTCGCCGTGCTGCCCTGCTTCCTCTGGAGCGGCATCGACGGTCTGGCCGAGCTGCTGCCGGTGGCAGAGCGGGAGGCCGGTCTCCATGCCGGGCTGGCGGAAACCAGCCTGATGCTCCACCTGGCACCGGAGCTGGTGGGGCCGCAGCGTCCCTGCGACGGCCAGGCGGCAACCCCACCGGCCGGCTGGAGCCTGGAGGGGAGCGCCCCCTGTGCCTGGCTCACCAGCGATCTGAGCAGCACGGGTGTGGTGGGCGATGCCCGGGGCTCCGATCCCGCCCTCGGCCGGGCCCTGGCTGAGCGACTGGTGCAGGCCTGGCGGCGACGCTTCGAGAGCCTGCTGGCCAGCAGCTGGCCACCCGGGTGTGCGATCCGCACTCCGGCACCGCCTGAAATCGAATGACGCTGGTTACAGTCCGAGGATTCGAATCCAGCGCTGCGTCCACCATGGTGATGCTCTCCCCCAACACCCCTGCCGCAGATCAGGCTGCTGCGGATCAGGACGCGCACCCGGACAGCGCCCCCGCCGGCGGAGAAGCTCTGGCGGGTCTGCCCGACTTCACCACCGATCGCTACAAGGACGCCTACAGCCGCATCAACGCGATCGTGCTGGAGGGCGAACAGGAAGCCCACGACAACTACATTGCCCTCGGCACCCTGATCAGCGACCAGGCCGAAGAGCTGGCCCGGCTGGCCCGCATGGAGCTCAAGCACAAGAAGGGCTTCACCGCCTGCGCCAACAACCTGGGCGTGACGGCTGACATGGCATTCGCCCGCGAATTCTTCGCCCCCCTGCACAACAACTTTCAGCAGGCCCTGGCCGAAGGCAAGGTGACCACCTGCCTGCTGATCCAGGCGATCCTGATCGAGGCCTTCGCCATCTCCGCCTATCACATCTACATTCCCGTCGCCGATCCCTTCGCCCGCAAGATCACCGAAGGCGTGGTGAAGGATGAGTACACCCACCTCAACTACGGTCAGGAATGGCTGAAGGCCAACCTCGAAACGGTGCGCGAGGAGCTGATGCAGGCCAACCGTGACAACCTTCCCCTGGTGCGGCGCATGCTCGAGCAGGTGGCCGCCGATGCCGCCGTGCTGCACATGGAGCAGGAGGATCTGATGGCCGACTTCCTCAGCTGCTATCAGGAAACCCTGATGGAGATCGGGCTCAGCAGCCGCGAGATCGCCCGTATGGCCGCCTCGGCTCTCACCGCCTGATCTTCCCCTGTACGGGCCCCCGCCAGCCTGTACGGGTCCCCGCCAGACAGTGGCCCTGGCAGACCGTGGGAGGATGTAGCGTCCGCCACATCTGCCAAGCTGCCGCATGTTCGGGCTGATCGGTCACTCCACCAGTTTCGAGGAGGCCCGCCAGAAGGCCCGGACTCTTGGTTACGACGCCTTCGCCGACGGCGATCTGGACATGTGGTGCGCAGCCCCGCCCCAGTTGGTGGAGCGCATCACCATCAACAGCCCCACGGGCAAGAGCATTGAAGGGGCCTACATCGATTCGGTGTTCGTGCCTGAGATGCTGCGGCGCTTCAAAACGGCCAAGCGCAAGGTGCTCAAGGCCATGGAACTGGCCCAGCGCTGCGGCATCGACATCACCGCCCTGGGTGGCTTCACCTCGATCATCTTCGAGGACATGAACCTGCTGCGCGAACAGCGGGTGAGCGCCGTGGAACTCGACTGGCAGCGCTTCACCACGGGCAACACCCACACCGCCTGGGTGATCTGCCAGCAGGTGGAAACCAACGCCCCGCGGCTGGGTATCGATCTCGGCAAGGCCAGGGTGGCCGTGGTGGGCGCCACCGGAGACATCGGCAGCGCCGTGTGCCGCTGGATGCAGCGTCGGGGCGTGGGTGAACTGCTGCTGGTGGCACGCCGGCCCCAACCCCTGGCCGAGCTCCGCGACAGCCTCGGCGAAGGTCGGGTTCTGGCCCTCGACGAGGCCCTGGCTGAAGCCGACGTGGTGGTGTGGGTGGCCAGCCTGCCCCAGAGCCTGGAGATCGACAGCGCCCGCTTGCCCAGGCCCTGCCTGATGATCGACGGCGGCTACCCCAAGAATCTGGACAGCAAGGCCGCCGCACCGGGTGTGCACGTGCTCAAGGGCGGCATCGTGGAGTTCTGGCAGGACATCGGCTGGCAGATGATGGAAGTGGCGGAGATGGCTGTGCCTCAGCGCCAGATGTTCGCCTGCTTCGCCGAGGCGATCCTGCTCGACTTCGAGCAACTGCACACCAACTTCAGCTGGGGCCGCAACAACATCACCCTCGAAGCCATGGACCGCATCGGTGCCGCCTCCCTGCGCCACGGCTTCAAGGCCCTGGAGCTGGCGCCGGCGGATCAGCCCGCCCCGGCCCTGGCCAGCGCCTGAGGCGCCACCCTCCCGTTCTCCCCCTGCTGCCACCCCATGGCCCGTCGCGCCCTGCTGGACTTCGAAAAGCCCCTCGTGGAACTCGAGGAGCAGATCGAGCAGATCCGCCAGCTCGCCCGCGATTCGGAAGTGGACGTGAGCCAGCAGCTGCTGCAGCTGGAGACCCTGGCCACGCGACGCCGCAAGGAGATCTTCGAGGCCCTCAGCCCTTCCCAGAAGATCCAGGTGGCCCGCCACCCCCAGCGCCCGAGCACCCTGGACTACATCCAGGTGATCTGCGATGACTTCATCGAATTGCACGGTGACCGCTGCGGCAGCGATGACCAGGCCCTGGTGGGAGGAATCGGCCGCATCGGTGAACGCGGGGTGATGCTGCTCGGCCACCAGAAAGGCCGCGACACCAAGGAGAACGTGGCCCGCAATTTCGGCATGGCCTCCCCCGGGGGATACCGCAAGGCCATGCGGCTGATGGACCATGCGGAGCGTTTCCGGCTGCCGATCTTCACCTTCATCGACACCCCCGGGGCCTACGCCGGAGTGCTCGCTGAGGAGCAGGGACAGGGTGAGGCCATCGCCCACAACCTGCGCGAGATGTTCCGGCTGCGGGTGCCGATCGTGGCCACCGTGATCGGCGAAGGCGGCTCCGGGGGAGCCCTGGGCATCGGCGTGGCCGACCGGCTGGTGATGTTCGAGCACAGCGTGTACACCGTGGCCAGCCCGGAAGCCTGCGCCTCGATCCTCTGGCGGGATGCCGGCCAGGCCTCGGCGGCAGCCGAAGCCCTGAAGATCACGGGAGCCGACCTGCTGAAGCTTGGCATCGTGGATCAGGTGCTGCCCGAGCCCTCCGGCGGCAACCACTGGGCCCCCCTGGAGGCTGCGGAAACGCTGAAAACGGCCCTGCTGGAGCAACTCAAGCAGCTGGAGCAGCTCAGCGAGCAGGAGTTGCTGGAGGGGCGTTACCAGAAATACCGCCGCATGGGCCGCTTCGCGGAGGTGGCGACCCCAGACTCTGCTCACACCTCTTAAGGTTCCCTCTGGGATCAGCGCCCCGGCGCACTCCCTGCTGTCCGCTCGATTCCGTTTGCCCGCCGCCCTGATCACTGGAGCCTCACGGGGTATCGGCGCCGCCACGGCCCGCCGCTTCGCCGCTGCCGGCTACCGGCTGATGCTCCTGGCCCGTCCCTCCAGCGACCTCAACCAGCTCTGCGACGAGCTGAGCAGCGGTGGTTGTGCCGTTCACAGGGTCGGCGTCGACCTCAGCGATGCCGAGGCGATCAAGCCGGCGCTGCACGCTCTCCTTCAGGAGGGTGGTACGCCGGATGTGGTGATCAACAACGCCGGCATGGCCTACACCGGAGCACTGGCGGAGATGCCACTGAGCCAGTGGCTCAACCTGATGCAGCTGAACCTCACAGCCGTGTTCCAGGTGTGCCAGGCCCTGATCCCCGGTCTTCGCGCCAGGGGTGGGGGGCAGATCATCAATGTGAGCAGCCACGCCGCTCACAACGCCTTCCCCGACTGGGGGGCCTACTGCGCCAGCAAGGCCGCACTGTCGTCCTTCAGCCGCTGTCTGGCGGTTGAGGAGCGAGCCCACGGCATCCGTGTGAGCACCATCACCCTCGGTGCGGTGAACACGCCCCTCTGGGATAGCGAAACCGTCGACAGTTCCTTTGATCGGCGTGCCATGCTTGATGCGGGACGAGTTGCCGAGGCCCTGCTCTTCCTGGCTCAACAACCCGCCACTCAGGTGGTGGAAGATCTCACCCTCATGCCCGCCGCTGGCGCGCTCTGAGTTTCATCATGACGTCCACCCTCCCTTCCAGTTTCAGCTCCGCTGAAACCACACCCGACGCTGCTCCGCGCCCGGTCAGCCTGCGTATCCGCAAGCGGCTCGATGCAGCCGGTATTCCCTACCTTGCCAACGACAACATCTCCCACCACCTGCTGGACGGGGAGCTCGACCAGCTGGAAATCGAGGTGGCCGGCAAGGTGCGCGAGCTGCTGCGCAGCCTCGTGATCGACATCGACAACGACCACAACACTGAGGAGACAGCCGAACGTGTTGCGCGCATGTACCTCCACGAGGTATTCAAGGGCCGCTACCACCATCAACCCAAGATTGCCAGCTTCCCCAACGTCAAGAAGCTCGACGAGATCTACACCGTCGGGCCGATCACGGTGCGCTCGGCATGCTCCCACCACCTCGTCCCCATTCTCGGCAACTGCTGGATCGGCATCAAGCCCGGAGCCCGTGTCATCGGCCTCTCCAAGTTCACACGGGTGGCTGATTGGGTGTTCTCCAGGCCTCACATCCAGGAAGAGGCGGTGATGATCCTGGCCGACGAGATCGAGCGGCTGTGTGAGCCCCAGGGTCTTGCGATTCTGGTCAAAGCCCAGCACTACTGCATGAAATGGCGTGGGGTGAAGGAACCCCAGACCAGCATGGTGAACTCCGTGGTGCGTGGCGACTTCCGCCGCGATCCCAGCCTCAAGGCCGAGTTCTTTGAACTGGTGAAGCAGCAGAACGCTCTGCTCACCACCTGAATCGTCCGGTCAACCCTGCCTGCCCAGTTCCAGGGGTTCGCGTCCCGGAAGGTGCGTGAGCAGCTGCCGCACCCGCTGCACGTCTTTGTCCCCGGGGCTCCGTTCCACGCCGCTGGAGGCATCCAATCCGGTGGGCTGCACCTGCCTGAGGACCTCGGTCACCCGCTCAGGCCGCACGCCGCCGGCCAGCCACCAGGGCAACGGCGCCTGCCAACCCTGCAGCCAGTCCAGGGGTACGGCATGGCCCGTGCCACCCAGCTGGCCGGGCACCCAGGCATCCAGCAGCAGGGCATCCACGGCGCCGGCATAGGTGGCGGCCCGCTGCAGATCCTCAGGGCTGCGCAGTCGCAGCGCCTTCCACACCTGGCAACCCAGCTGCTCCCGCAGCTGCCGGCAGGTGTGGGGAGATTCCTCGCCATGCAGCTGGATCACCTGGTGGCCCATCGCCGGGTCGAGCTCCGCCAGCTGCTCGGGGCCGGGATCGGCCACCACCAGCACACCCAGACAGGCCGGAGCGACCGCCCGCACCGCCGCAAACAACCCTGGCCGGTCGGCGGCCGCCAGAAAGCGGGGTGAGCTGGCCACGGCGATCACGCCGATGGCATCCACCCCCAGCGCAGCCACGGCGGCGGCCTGAAGCGGATCGCGCAGGCCGCAGATCTTCAGCAGGGGCGGCGCGGGCACGGGGGCAGGGGCGTGGGAGGCCCGCCCTTTCTAGGATCGGAGTTCGGACGGTCCGCCTTCCAAGGACGAGCCACCGGCAACCATCAACACCGCCAAACAACAAGGGGCACCGCGTGGGAGAAGGCTGGCAGCTGTTCAAGATCCGTGGCATCCCGCTGCGCATCCACCCCAGCTGGTTCGTGATCCTGGCGGTGGCCACGCTGGCCTTCCAGCAGTACTACAGCCTCAACATCGACGCGGCCGACCTCCCTGACAGCGGCGGCAACGCCGTGCTCTGGGCCCTGGGGCTGGCCACGGCGGTGCTGCTGTTCGTGTCCGTGCTGCTGCACGAGCTGGGCCACTCGCTCGTGGCCATCAGCCAGGGGGTGAAGGTGCGCAGCATCACCCTGTTCCTGCTCGGTGGAGTGGCCAGCGTGGAGCGGGAATCGAGCACGGCCATCGGCGCGCTGCTGGTGGCGGCAGCTGGACCGGCCGTGAGCCTGGTTCTGGGGGTCGGCCTGCTCGCCAGCACCCATGGGGCGGCTCACCTCTCCCCCCTGCTCGGGGCGATGGTGCGGGAGCTGGGAACCCTCAACCTGATCCTGGCCCTGTTCAACCTTTTGCCCGGGCTGCCCCTCGACGGCGGTCTGATCGTCAAGGCCCTGGTGTGGCAGCTCAGCGGCAGCCAGCGCCGGGGGGTGGAGGTGGCCAATGCCAGCGGCCGCCTGCTGGCCTACCTGGCGATCGCCATGGGCACCCTGGTGCTGCTGCGCGGCGGCGGTCTGGGCGGGGCCTGGCTGATCCTGCTGGGCTGGTTCGGGCTCGGCGCGGTGCGCAACCAGCAGCAGCTGCTGAGCCTGCAAAGCGCGCTCACCAGCCTGCGGGTGAAGGATGCGGCGGGCCGGCGCTTCCGGGTGCTGGAAGCCAGCGACAGTCTGCGCCAGCTCAGCTACTCGCGGATCAAGGAACCCAGCCCGGTGGGTCCGGCCGACTGGCTGCTGGTGTGCGACCAGGGGCGCTGGCGGGGGCTGATCGACGACAGCGCCCTGCAGGACCTGCCGGTGCAGCGCTGGGACCACGACCGGGTGGGCGATCACCTCAAGCCCCTCGACAGTCTCACTTCGATCACCGATGACGCCCCTCTTTGGCAGGCCGTGCAGCGCCTGGAGGACCACAACAGCGACCGCCTGCTGGTGCTCTCTCCGGCTGGGCTGCCCAGCGGCACCATCGACCGGCCCGGACTGGGGGAGGCGGTGCTGGCCAAGCTGGGCCTGAAGCTGCCGGCCCCGCTGCTGGAGACGGCCCGCCGTCACAACACCTACCCCCTGGGGCTGGCCCTGCCCCAGGTGGTGCGCTCGATGCTGGCCTCGGGCGAGGTGGGGGACGCCACGGACGCGGCCGCCGGCTCGGCCGCCTCAACGCGACCCTGAGCCAGAGCGCCGGCGACGGCCGCCAGTTCGATGGCGCTCCAGGGCTGTTGGCGCAGGGGCGGCAGGGGCAGGCTGCGGTCAGCCGCCTCCATCAGTGCGGCCTCCAGCGCGCTCTCGCCGCCGGGCAGCGGCGGCAACGCCGGCGGTGGGGTGTCGAACAGCTGGCGCCAGAGACCGACATCGGGAGCCAGCTGAATCGAGCCGTGCTGCAGCAGGCAGCCCGAGCGCCAGACCTGGGCGCTGCCGATGCGCTTGCGGCCCTGGTCATCCACCAGATCGGCCGCCGTGGCGGTGGCGAAGCAGCTGGCCGCCGCCAGGCTGGCGGGGCGCTCCCCAAAGCGCAGAGGCTGGCCCAGGGCCGCAAAGGCGTCCTGCAACCAGCGGCAGGCCTGGCGGTAGGCCTGGCGGCGGTTGGCGGGAGGCTGGGGCCACACCAGCGCGTAGGCCAGATCACCGCCGTGCAGCACGGCGGCGCCACCGCTGGGCCGCCGCACCAGCTCGATGGCACCGCCGGCGGCCAGCTCCAGCCAGTGGGGCGGCAGCCGGCGCTGATGGCGTCCCAGCGACAGGCAGGGCCGCTGCCAGCGGTAGAGCCGCAGCGCCGGCTGAGCCTGCTCCAGCAACCAGGCATCGATGGCCATCTGCCAGGCGCCCCCGAGACACACCGGAGGCAGCTCCCGCGTCCAGGCGCGCGGGCGGCCGTGGCCGCCTTCAGCCATCGCCGGCATCGAGCTGCTGCCAGAAACTCCCATCGATTTCCAGCCCCAGCACCGCCGCCATCTGGGCCAGCCCCTTGCGGCAGTTGAGGCCATGGCCGGCGGCCCAGTGGTCGAGCAGGAACAGGCGGTGGGTGAGCCACAGCTCCAGGGCTTCGGGAGCGAAGCGGATGCCTTCGCTGCGGCTGAAACCGTGGGGCAGCAGCATGGCCACGTGGCGGGTGAGCTGGCCACTGCTGCGATCGATCAGGAGGGGCAGCCACGGGTGCTGGGCATCGGCCCGCAGGGTCCACAGGCGCGGCTCCGGGATCTCGGAGAGCTCGCGGGGATCGTCGTCGGCCCGAGGCCAGTGGTAATGGATCTCCAGACTGCCGACGGCACTCAGCAGATCAGCCGGCGCCAGGGCGGCCCAGCCGGCCAGGGGGGAGAGATCGAGGTGGCGGATCGCCGCGGCGGACACCTGCAGGGATCGATCCACGGCGGACGGGTCTCGGTCAGTGGACACGGCGGACGGGTGGCAACAGGGCAGGGAGCGGGGCCCCAGCATCAAGAGCTGTGACAGGGCCAGGGCGGGAGCTGGACCGTAGCGGGGTGGGGCCGAAGAATGGTCCCGGTCTCCTGTTTCCTGCCCCCATGGTTTCCGCCCTCAGCCAGACCCAGATCCTGATCGCCCTGGTGGTTGCCGCCCATGCCGGCGTGCTGGCGGTGCGGCTGAGCGTGAGCCTGTTCAAAGCCTGAGCGCGCCCGCGGATCGGGCGCCTCGCCCTTGGCAGTCGCCCCTCGCCCTTGGCAGTCGCCCCTCGCCCTTGGCAGTCGCCCCCAGGAGCGCTAGAAGCGTGGAGAACTCCCCCTCGGCACACCTTGCGGGCCACTCAACGGCGACTCCATCGCGGCCCCTCGGGTTCTGACGGGCACTCAGCCTCCCAGGGCCGTTCCTGGCCCGCGGATTCCGCCACCCTCACCCAGCCGGGAAGCCCGCCGTCCCGGCCCTCCCTGGTTGAGGCCGGGGCCCTCGCCAGTCTCGCCAGTGAGCGGCGTGAGCTGGTCTGCAGCCTGATCGGCCTCACCGTGAAGCTTGCCCTGGTGGTGGTGGCAGGCACCAGCCTGGTACGGCTGGCCGGTGCCTACCGCGAGCGCATGGATCGCCAGGGAGAGCTGGCGGCGGTGCTCCAGCTCGAGGAGGCCAAGCTGGCCCGCGCCCGGGAACGCTTTGACACCCTCTTCACCGTGGAGGGAGAACAGCGCCTGATCCGCGAACAGAACCAATGGATCGCACCCGACCGTCTGCGGGTGGTGTGGAAGCAGGCCCCTGCCGAGTCCACCAGCCAGCCGGACTGACCATCGCGCATTCCGTCGGCGTCTTTCTCTGTGTTGAGGGCCGCCCCTTGATGGCTGAGTTGGCCACGGTCCCTCCGTAGGTTGGGCCGCAGCCTCAACGTGCAGCGCTCCATGGCCCCATCCGCTTCCGGCGAAGCTTCCCCAGGCACCGTGCTGATCACCGGCACCACGTCAGGTGTGGGGCTCCATGCCACCAGGGCCCTGACGGCGCGGGGCTGGACGGTGATCACGGCCAACCGCGATCCGGTGCGGGCGGGAGCTGCCACCGACAGCCTGGGCATCCCCCACAGCCAGCTGCACCATCTGCGCATCGATCTGGGCGACCTCGAGAGCGTGCGCGCCGGGGTGGAAACCCTGGTGGACTCGATCGGTGGTGATCTCGATGCCCTGGTGGTGAATGCGGCGGTGTACAAGCCGCGGCTGAAACAGCCGGAGCGCTCACCCCAGGGCTATGAGCTCTCGATGGCCACCAACCACCTGGGCCACTTCCTGCTGATCCAGATGCTGCTGCCCAAACTGCAGCAATCCAGTCATCCCTCCCGGCGGGTGGTGATCCTGGGCACCGTGACGGCCAACTCCAAGGAACTGGGCGGCAAGATCCCGATCCCCGCCCCTGCCGACCTTGGCGATCTGAGCGGGTTCGCCGCGGGCTTCAAGGCACCGATCGCCATGGCCAACGGCAAGGCCTTCAAGCCCGGCAAGGCCTACAAGGACAGCAAGCTCTGCAACATGATCACCACCCAGGAGCTGCACCGCCGCCTGCACGCCAGCACCGGAATCGTGTTCAGTTCCCTCTATCCCGGCTGCGTGGCCGATTCGCCGCTGTTCCGCAACACCCCGAGGATCTTCCAGAAGGTATTCCCCTGGTTTCAGAAGAACATCACCGGCGGCTACGTCACCCAGGGCCTGGCTGGAGAGCGGGTGGCCCAGGTGGTGGCCGACCATGACTTCGGTGCCTCCGGGGTGCACTGGAGCTGGGGCAACCGTCAGAAAAAGGACGGCAGACAGTTCAGCCAGGAACTCTCCGACAAAGCCAGCAATCCCGACACCGCCGCCAAGGTGTGGGACTACTCGATGCAGCTGGTGGGCCTGGGCTGAAGCCAGGCCACGGGGGGACGAAGGATCCCGGAGACGATCTCAGAGGCGACGGCGGAATCCGCCGCCGAAGCCACTGCCGAAGCCACCATCGCGGCCATCGTCGGTGCCGTCCGCATCGGTCTGGCTGAGCTTCCAGACGTTGCGGCTGAGGCGTCGGGCCCGCAGGCCGCCGCGCTCCACCAGCGCACTGCCGGGGCGGGCGCCGAGCAGGGCGGTGACTTCGGCGGTGCTCAGGGGGGCACCGGTCTGGATCGCCAGCCGGGTGAGCTCCAGGCGCTGCCGCAGGGCGGCCAGATCGGCACTGCCGCCATCTTCAGCTTCGCTCCAACTCCAGTCGGGGCCATCACTGGACTGGCGCAGCCTCTGGAACAGACCGAAACCGATCAGAGCCAGGGCCTGCTCGGGCTGGATGCCACGGGCACTGGCCTCGGCCAGCCAGTCGGCCATCGGAGGCAGGCCGGTCTCCTGGGGCAGGGTTGACTCGTGGGGGAGGGTTTCCCTGGCCATGGCGCACCTTCAGCCGCTGCCGGGACGGTACCGGCTCTGAAGGCGGGGGCAAGGGGGCAGCGAGGCTGGGCGGTAAGATCCGCCCAGCCTCAGGCCAGACACACAGCGCTCGCAGTCGCGCTGCGTTCGCCCACCTGCCGTCCCCCACTTGCCTTCGCCCCGCCGTTCACGAGAGGACCAGGCGATCCGGCGGCGTAGCGGGCAGACCACCACTGGGATATTCCCGTCCAGCGGCCCTCAGATCACCGGCACCGTGATCGATGCCGGCAGTGACGGTGCCAGCTGCGTGATCACCACCGACAGCGAGGGCATCCGGCTGGCACGGCTGGACAGCCATGTCCAGTCGATCGAGCTGCGCACCTATGTGTTTCTCGATTCGCTCCAGCCCCAGCTGGCGGCCTACATGGGCACCGTGAGTCAGGGGTTCCTGCCGATCCCCGGGGACGCCTGCCTGTGGCTGGAGGTGTCACCGGGCATGGCGGTCCACCGGGTGACCGACATCGCCCTCAAGGCCAGCACGGTGCGCCTGGGCCAGATGATCGTGGAGCGGGCCTTCGGCTCCCTGGCCCTCTACCACCGCGACCAGAGCAATGTGCTGCACTCCGGCGACGTGGTGCTCGAGGCGATCGGCAGCACGGTGCAGCAGCGCAGCCGCTGCGAGGTGAGCTGGACCGAGATCATCCGGGCGATCACCCCCGACCATGCCGTGCTGATCAACCGGCAGAACCGACGGGGCTCGATGATCCAGGCAGGGATGAGCATGTTCATCCTCGAAACCGAGCCGGCGGGCTACGTGCTGATCGCCGCCAATGAAGCCGAGAAGGCCTCCAATATCACGGTGGTGGATGTGAAGGCCGTGGGCGCCTTCGGGCGCCTCACCCTGGCGGGCCGCGAAGGGGACGTGGAGGAGGCTGCGGCGGCGGCAATGCGGGCCATCCACCACATCAACGCCACAGCCCTGGGCTGAGCTGGCTCTCAGGCCAGATGGATCTCAGGCCTCGAGGGCCAGCAGACGCCGCATGCCGGGGGCCAGTTGGCGAGCGGCCTTGCCGCGGCTGCCGAGGCGACTGCGCAGGTGCTGGCCCATGCGGGCGTAGCTGCTGCCGGCCTCGCGCACGTAAAAGATCGGGTCGTAGCCGGCTCCGCCGCCATCCGACTCATGCAGCACCAGGCCGTGACACACTCCCTCCGACTCCAGCACGGTGGTGCCGCTGGGATCGGCCAGGGCCATGGCCGTGACGAAGCGACCACCGCGGTAGAGCCCATCGCCCAGTTCACGCAGCAGGCGGTGCAGGCGTTCGGGATCGCTGGGGGCGTAACGGGCGGAATAGAGGCCCGGGGCTCCACCCAGGGCGTCCACCTCAAAGCCGGAGTCGTCGGCCAGGGACCACTGACCGGTGAGCGCCGCCACGGTTTCGGCCTTCAGCCGGGCGTTTTCGGCGTAGGTGCAGCCCGTTTCCTCAATCTCCAGCCCCCGGGGCTGCTGGCGCACCTCGAGATTCAGGCCCTCGAACATCGCTCCCAGTTCAGCCACCTTGTGGGGATTGCCACTGGCGATGACCAACACCGTCATCAGCACACTCCGTCGCCCGCCATTGTGTCTCAGAGCCCACACATGCTGGCGGCCAAGCATTCGCTAACGATTTATGTGGCATTGATCGGCCCTGCTTATCAATGACCTCGAAAACGGTGATGGACTTGACAGCCCGGACGGGTTGACGGGGGGCCAGGCGCCGAACGAGGGTTCTTGGGACCCTCCACCCCCCTCCATCTGGAGCAGGACATGGCTAACGAAACCATGGGCATCGCCCTCGGCATGATCGAAACCCGCGGTCTGGTGCCGGCCATCGAAGCGGCCGACGCCATGACCAAGGCCGCCGAGGTGCGCCTGATCGCCCGCGAGTTCGTCGGCGGCGGCTACGTCACCGTGATGGTGCGCGGTGAGACCGGTGCCGTGAACGCCGCTGTGCGCGCCGGTGCCGATGCCTGCGAGCGCGTGGGTGATGGCCTTGTGGCCGCCCACATCATTGCCCGCCCCCACCGCGAAGTGGAGCCTGCCCTGGGCAGCAGCGCCGGTTTCGTCGGTTCCAAGGACTGAATCGCCTGAGGCCTGAATAGGCCGGCGCTTTCGTCATTCCCGTTCCCGACCCAACCGCACCATCCCCATGAGCAAGAAGTACGACGCCGGGGTCAAGGAGTACCGCGACACCTATTGGACTCCTGATTACGTCCCCCTCGACACCGACCTGCTGGCCTGCTTCAAGTGCACCGGCCAGGAAGGTGTTCCCAAGGAGGAGGTGGCAGCCGCCGTGGCCGCCGAATCCTCCACCGGCACCTGGTCCACCGTGTGGTCCGAGCTCCTCACCGATCTCGACTTCTACAAGGGCCGCTGCTACCGCATCGAAGACGTCCCCGGCGACAAGGAAGCCTTCTACGCCTTCATCGCCTACCCCCTCGACCTGTTCGAAGAGGGCTCCATCACCAACGTGCTCACCTCCCTGGTGGGCAACGTGTTCGGCTTCAAGGCCCTGCGCCACCTGCGCCTGGAGGACATCCGCTTCCCCCTGGCCTTCATCAAGACCTGCATGGGTCCGCCGAACGGCATCGCCGTGGAGCGTGACCGCATGAACAAGTACGGCCGTCCCCTGCTGGGCTGCACCATCAAGCCGAAACTCGGCCTGAGCGGCAAGAACTACGGCCGTGTGGTGTACGAGTGCCTGCGTGGTGGTCTCGACTTCACCAAGGACGACGAGAACATCAACTCCCAGCCGTTCCAGCGCTGGCAGAACCGCTTCGAGTTCGTGGCCGAGGCCGTGAAGCTGGCCGAGCAGGAAACCGGCGAGAAGAAGGGGCACTACCTCAACTGCACCGCCGCCACTCCCGAGGAGATGTATGAGCGGGCCGAGTTCGCCAAGGAACTCGGGCAGCCGATCATCATGCACGACTACATCACCGGTGGCTTCACAGCCAACACCGGTCTGGCGAAGTGGTGCCGCAAGAACGGCATGCTCCTGCATATCCACCGCGCCATGCACGCGGTGATCGACCGCCATCCCAAGCACGGCATCCACTTCCGCGTGCTGGCCAAGTGCCTGCGCCTCTCCGGTGGCGACCAGCTGCACACCGGCACCGTGGTGGGCAAGCTGGAGGGTGACCGCCAGACCACCCTGGGCTTCATCGACCAGCTGCGCGAGTCGTTCGTGCCGGAAGACCGCAGCCGCGGCAACTTCTTCGATCAGGACTGGGGATCGATGCCCGGTGTGTTTGCCGTGGCCTCCGGCGGCATCCACGTGTGGCACATGCCCGCACTGGTGGCGATCTTCGGTGACGACTCGGTGCTGCAGTTCGGTGGTGGCACCCACGGCCACCCCTGGGGTTCGGCCGCCGGCGCCGCCGCCAACCGCGTGGCCCTGGAAGCCTGCGTGAAGGCCCGCAACGCAGGCCGTGAGATCGAGAAGGAATCGCGCGACATCCTCATGGAAGCCGCCAAGCACAGCCCCGAGCTGGCGATCGCCCTCGAAACCTGGAAGGAGATCAAGTTCGAATTCGACACCGTCGACAAGCTCGACGTGCAGTGATCGCCTGTGCCATTGGCTGGGGACGTCGGCCATGAGCCCTCGTCCCCGCCAGCGGTGATCCCCAGCCAACCGGCTTCATTCATTCCATTCCTCAAGGATCCCCATGCCCTTCAAGAGCACCGTGGGTGACTACCAAACAGTCGCCACCCTGGAGACCTTCGGCTTCCTCCCGCCGATGACCCAGGACGAGATCTATGACCAGATCGCCTACATCATTGCCCAGGGTTGGACCCCCCTGGTGGAGCACGTTCACCCCAGCCGTTCCATGTCGACCTACTGGTCGTACTGGAAACTGCCCTTCTTCGGCGAGAAGGATCTGGGCGTGATCGTGAGCGAACTGGAGGGCTGCCACCGCGCCTATCCCGACCACCACGTGCGCCTGGTGGGCTACGACGCCTACACCCAGAGCCAGGGCTCCTGCTTCGTGGTGTTCGAGGGCCGCTGAGCCCCCAGCCCAGACCTCCCCGGGTCCCGGCTCGCTCCGGGACCCCTCCCTTTCCACCAGATCTCCACCAGACGGGCGCCCATGGCCAGCACATCCAGCCGTGAAGCAGCACTTGAGCGCCGCAGGGCCCTCACGACGGCGGGCAAGAAGGCCGTCAGCCGTTTCAGTTCCTCCGCCGGCCGGATCCGCAGCGCCGCAGATGCCCGTCCCAGCCGCACCGAGTCGACGGCGAGCGCGACGCCTGCTGCCGTCCCCGCTGCCGGCACCCGCCCTGCCCCGGAACGCCCCCGCGCTCCCCAACCGCTGAGCGCCATGGCCCCATCCTCCAGTTCCCAGTCCCGCAGCAGCATCCGGCGGATCAGCAGTCCCAGCCGCGACCTGGCCCTCGCCCGGCGTGAAGCGATGAGCCGCAGCGGCAAGCGGGCCAACACCTCCCGCGACCGCATCCGCGCCGACGTGGTGCGCACGGACGCCCCGGCTGCGGCTGCCGCCGCGCCGGCCAGCCCCGCCCCGAGCGCTCGCCAGTCCGCACCTGCCGAGGCCGCCCGTCCCACGCTGAGCCTGGGAACGCCGGCCAAAGGCGGCAACGGCAGCCTCGAACGGCGCGGCCAGCAGCGCCGGGTATCCGCCCAGCACAACCCCAGCCGCGCCCTGGTGATGGCACGGCGCGAAGCCCTCTCGAAACGCGGCAAGTCGGCGGCCATGCCCGGCAATGGCGCCGCTGCCGCAGTGGCTCGCCAGAACCACCCCGATCTCAGCACCCGGGAACTGGCGCAGAAGCTGCGGGAGCTCAAGAGCAAGGTGGGCAGTGCCGGAAGCGCCCGCGGCGGCCCGGCCCGGCCCACCGGCCCGAACCGCAACGGCGCCCGTCAGGCGGCCCAGGCCGACGCCCACTGGAAGGTGGGCGTGAGCGAGACCACCGGCGGCCAGGTGGTCACCGGCACCCAGGCCAACCGCTCGCCCAAGACCACCGGCAACGAAGCGGCCACCTGCCGGCCGATCACCGGCACCGAATACCTGGGTGCCGAGGTGTTCCAGACCTTCTGCCAGAGCGACGCCCCCAGCCGTCAGCCGGACAAGGTGCGGGTCTCCGCCACCAGCCACGGCAACCGGGTCACCGGCAACGAGGTGGGCCGGTCCGAGAAGGTCACCGGCGACGAGCCCGGTACCTGCAAGACCATCACCGGCACCGAATACATCTCCGCCAATCAGTCGGCCGCCTACTGCGGCACCGTGACCACCCCACCGCGCAAGGTGGGGCGAAGCGCCACCCTCGGGGGCCAGGCGGTGTCGGGCGTGATGGTGGGCCGCTCGGAGCGGGTCACCGGCGATGAGCCCGGCTCCGGCCTGCAGCTCACCGGCGACCAGTACCTGGGCGCCGAACCGCCGCTGCCCGGACGGGCGCCGGCGAAGGTGGAGAACCTGCAGACCCTGCGCGGCACGGGCGTCACCGGCACGGCCGTGGGCCGCAGCGAGCGGGTGACCGGCAATGAACCGGGCAGCTGCCGCAACATCACCGGCGACGAGTACATCGGCAGCCAGCAGTACGAAGGCTTCTGCGGTATCAAGCCTGCTCCCGAGGCCCCGAAGGTGGGCTTCAGCGTGACCAACAAGGGCAAGGTGGTGAGCGGCACCCGCACCGGTCGCAGCAGCAAGGTCACCGGCGATGAACCGGGCACCTGCAAGGTGGTCACCGGCACCCCCTATGCCGGCCTGGAGCAGGCCTCCGACTACTGCACCACCACCGCCGTGCGCAGCATCCGCGAGCGCACACCGGTACGGGGCGGCAGCCGCATGAGTGGCATTCAGCCCGGCATCGGCGGGGTGATGACCGGTGCAGAGCGAGGCGCGTGCGAGGACGTGAGCGGAACCCCCTACGTGGGCGCCGACCAGCAGCAGCTGGCCTGTGGTGCCGCAGCCGCCGGCGACGCCGACTTCCCCCAGCCCCTCGATGGCAGCCAGCCCTGGCAGCACTTCAGTGTGCAGTCACCGGCGCGGGCCGCCCAGATCTCCCGCGAACGGGAGGGTGGTGTGACCGGCACCAGCTACGAACAGGGCAATCGCGTCACCGGACCCTTCGACCTGGCCGGGGGCAAGGTCACGGGCACCGAGCAGTTCCGCTTCGATGGCCGCAGCGCCAGGGTCTCCCGCGGTCCGATCGCCATGGGCACCCCAACGGGTGGCGAAGCCGAGGCGGCCCCGGGGCGGCCCACCTCCCGGGTCACCGGTGAGGGCATCTCCAGCGGCCTGAACATCACCGGTGATGACTGGGATCGGGGCAAGCACGTCACCGGCACCGAGGGGGCTTCGGCCCGTCGGCGCAACCCCAGCCGCCCCGGCCCGATGACGGCCATGCCCGGCTTTCAGTCCAAGCGCAATGAGGACGTGCCCGAACCCGTGAGCCTGGTCACCGGCTCCAGCGGCAACACCAACGCCGGATCCCTGATCACGGTCTCCGGCGGCGCCCGCGGCTGAGCCGAGCATGACCCGCCGCCCGGCTGCAGCCACCCGCCCCCTGGCCCCCACCGCGCCCCGCCGCCGGCCGGGGACCGGGGCCGACCTCAACCCCGCCCCCACCCCGGCCTCCCTGGAGCCGGGGGCGGGCGTGCTGCGGGGCACCCGGGCGAGGGCTGCCTACCAGCAGGCCCGCAGCGTCAATCCGCTCACACCGGCGCGCAACCAACCCCTGCGGCGCAGCCGCGGCTCCAGGCCGGCCGTCAGCCGGCCCCCGCTCAGCCGCCCCGCTGGACCCGCCAGTCCGGCGACGACGGCGCAGCACCCGCTCAGCAACGCGGCAGCCAATGCCGCCCTGCGCCGGTACGACGAGCAGGTGAAGCACCGCTTCGATCGCATCGTGCCGGTGCTCAAGCAGATCGCCGCCCTGCAGCACGAACAGCACTTTGAGGAACGCGCGCAGGAGCTGGCGCTGGCGGAACTGGGCCATGAGCTGCCGCCAGAGGTGCTGGAGGCCGCCTGGGTCAGTCAGCTGGACATGCGCACCCTGTTCGCCTGGTGCGTGTTCGAGGCCTACGAACGCACCAGCGCCGAGTTCTTCTCCAGTGATCCGCTCGGCGGCCAGCCCGGCAGTGAACCCGCCGAAAGCTTCAACGCCTTTCTGCTCTCCTGCGGCTTTCACCTGCTGGACATCACCCCCTGTGCCGATGGCCGCCTGGCCCATGCCATCGCCTACGCCCTGCGGCTGCCGTTCAGCTCGGTGCGCCGCCGTCCCCACGCCGGTGCCCTGTTCGACGTGGAGACCACGGTGAACCGCTGGGTCAAGACCGAACACAGCCGCTACCGGGAGGGCAGCCCCAATCCCGCCCACGATCCCACCCGCTACCTCAAGGTGGTGCTGTACCACTTCAGTTCCCTCGATCCCAGCCACGAGGGCTGCGCCGCCCACGGCAGCGACGACGGCCTGGCGGCCTCCTGCGGCCTGGCCCGCCTGCGCGACTTCCAGGAGGCGGTGGAGAACAGCTTCTGCTGCGGCGCCTCGGTGGATCTGCTGCTGATGGGCATCGACACCGACACCGACGCCATCCGCGTGCATATGCCCGGCATGGACGGCAGCACCCATCTGGATCGCTGGCTGGATGCGGCCGACGTCTACGCCGCCACCCAGGGTCTGGCCGCCGCTGACGCCCGCGAACGCATCAGCGCCATGGTGCAGGAGAGCGCCGCCGCCAGCCCCGATCCCGGCATGGTGACGCTGGTGAGCCGCTTGCTGGAGAACAACATCTCCCAGATCGACTATGTGCGTCAGTTCCACGATCGGCACTACAGCGACGAGGGCCACGCTGAGCGCTTCATCGGCGTGGGGATCGGCTTCAAGGAGATCCATCTGCGCAACCTCACTTACTTCGCCTACATGGACACCGTGGAAGAGGGAGCCTCGGATCTGGATGTGGGTGTGAAGATCTTCAAGGGCCTCAACGTGTCCAGGGGCCTGCCGGTGCCGGTGGTGGTGCGCTTCGATTACAACGGCCAGGTGCCCGGAGCCCGGGAGCGGGCTGTGCGCCACTGCCAGCGGGTGCAGACGGCGATCGAGAGCCGCTACAGCGAGTTGGTTGGCCAGGGTCTCCTGCACGTGCTGCTCACCGTGCGCGACCAGGACCGCCACATCCCGGCCGAGACGATCGGCTCCACGATCACGTTCGCCACAGGAGGAGGGCACTGAGATGCTGATCTGCAAGGTGGTGAAACCACTGGTTTCCACAAACCGCATCCCCGATTTCCAGCACAAGCACCTGCAGGTGGTGCTTGACGGCAGCACCCAGAAGGTGGCGGTGGATGCCGTGGGGGCCATCCCCGGCGACTGGGTGATCTGCGTGGGCAGCTCCGCGGCCCGCGAAGCGGCGGGCAGCAAGTCGTATCCGAGCGATCTGACGATCGTGGGGATCATCGACCACTGGGATCCCGACGCGGCCAAGGCTGACGCCGAGCGCCTCAACGGAGGGGGAGCCTGATGGAGATCATGCAGGTGGTCACGTCCCTGGTGTGCACCCAGCGGGTGGGCGGCCTCGACCATTGCAACCTGCGGGTGCTGCGCACCCCCAAGGGCAAGATGAGCGTGGCTGTGGACCCGGTCGGCGCCGCCCCCGGCAACTGGGTGTTCACCGCCAGCGGCTCCGCCGCCCGCTTCGCCTGCCCCAATCCCGACGTGTTTACCGATCTGACGATCGGCGGAATCATCGATTTCTGGGAGCCCGACGGCTAGAGCGCGCCCCCCGCCCTGCTCTCCCAGGGTGTCCGCCTCCGTGACTCTCCCGTCCTCCCCCAGCCCTTCCCTCCTCGCCATGGCCACCAGTCCCCGCCCAGCCACCAGCGCTCGGTCCGCCGACGCCACCCCCGCGGGGGGCAGCCCCGCGCCAACTCCGGTGACGCCGGCCGCAGCGGCCACGCCCG
>SLIG01000093.1 GCA_007135755.1 Cyanobium sp. | reverse complement strand
CCGCCGGACAGCCGCCCTTCACCGGTGGCGAGAACAACTCCATGCTCTATGAGCTGTTCTACCGCTTCCGCGTAACCGACAACATCACCATCACCCCGGCCCTCTTCTACGCCGACGAACCCCGCACCAACAGCTTCAACGACGCCTGGGGCGGCGTGATCCAGACCACCTTCCGGTTCTAGGGCAGCCCCTAGGGAGCCAGCCGCTCGATCGTCCAGCCAGAGCCCTGCCCGCCGCCGTCCCCCTGCGGACGGCAGTAGCGGAAGCGGTCATGGAGGCGGTTCGGGCGGCCCTGCCAGAACTCCACCTCAACGGGCACCACCCGGTATCCGCCCCAGGCTCCGGGGAGGGGCACCTCACCGCTGGCAAAGCGGCGCTTCATCTCCTCCCACTTCATCTCCAGGATGCTGCGGGAGCTGATCACCCTGCTTTGCTGCGACACCCAGGCCCCCACCCGGCTGCCGAAGGGCCGGGAACTGAAGTAGGCCAGCGATTCGGCCGCGCTGATGCGCTCGGCCCTCCCCAGGATCGCCACCTGCCGCTCCAGGCCATACCAGGGAAACAGCAGGCTCACCTCGGGCTGGGCGGCGATCTCGCGGGCCTTGCGGCTGCCGTAGTTGGTGAAGAACACAAAACCGCGTTCGTCGTAGGCCTTCAGCAGCACGGTGCGGCTGCTGGGACGCGCCCCATCGCAGGTGCCCAGCACCATGGCGTTGGGCTCCAGCAGCTGGGCGGCCCGGGCCTGCTCGAACCAGAGGCGGAACTGGGCCACCGGCTCGCTGGCGAGATCACGCCGCTGCAGGCCGGCCTGGCTGTACTCGCGGCGCAGGGCCGCCACATCCACCGCGCCGTCCGGTGCGCCGTCCCCCCCGCCATTCAGCGCCGGGTCCATCGAACCGTGGACCGCCATCAGAACCAGCTGCTGAGCCTCAACACCTCCCCACTCTGGCGGCGACTGCGTCCGGCCCAGGGCAAGAATGAACCCCAGCCCTTGCCGCCGCCCACTGCCGCCATGAGTCACCTGCGCGACATCATGCAGAAACTCGGCCAGAGCCACGCCGCCAGCCACAGCGCCGGATCCGGCTTCAGCTCCAGTGCCGATCCAGCGCCGGTGATCACCCCCGCCGCCGGCGCCGAGCTGGAGAAACACCGCAGCCACTACCGCCAGCAACTCAGGGCCTGCGCGCCGGCGATGCTGCGCTACGAATGGACCTGGCTGCACCAGCATCTCGAGGACCTGGAGCTGTGCCGCACCACCCCGGACATGCTGCGGGTGACCGGCGGCCGCCAACACCTCGAGCTGCTGCTGGCTGAAGCCCGCGCCTACCTGGAGGAACTGACCGCAGAATTCCAGCAGCGGGGAGTGGTGCCGGCCCGGGAGGCCCACAGCGTGGTGAGCGGTGAACACGCCTGGGATGTGAGCAACGAGACCATCCGGGCCCAGTGGGGCTTCTGAGGGGCGTCGTTCAGTTCGGCATCGTCACGAACTCCTCGGCCACGGACGGATGCAGCGCCATGGTGCGATCGAAGTCGGCCTTGGTGGCCCCCATGCCCACGGCGATGGCCGCCATCTGAATGATCTCGGCGGCATGCTCGCCCACCATGTGACAGCCCAGCACCCGGTCGCTGGCCGACTCCACCACCAGCTTGAGCAGCACCCGCGGCCCCCGGGCCGGCAGGGCCTGGTTCATGGCGCGGAAGCGGGCCCTGTGCACCCGGATGCCATCGGCGCCGAAGCGCTCGATCGCCTGCTCCTCGGTGAGGCCCACCCCGGACAGCTCGGGCTGACTGAACACGGCGCTGGCCACCAGCTCATGGTCCACCTGCCGGGGCTTGCGGCCATACACCGTGTCGGCGAAGGCGCGGCCCTCATCCACCGCCACCGGGGTGAGGTTCACCCGATCGGTCACATCCCCCACCGCGTAGATGCCAGGCACGTTGGTGACCTGGTTGGCATCCACCGGGATGCGGGAGCCCTCCACCGCCACCCCGGCAGCCTCCAGGTTGAGCCCCTTGAGGAACGGCCGGCGGCCGGTGGCCAGCAGCACCCCACCACAGGGGAGTTGTTCGCCGCTCTGGGTGGTGAGGGTGTATTCACCGGGGGCGCACTGGCCGGTGATCGCCGCCGGGGAGTGGGCAAAGCGGATCTCGATGCCCGCCTCCTGCATCGCCTCCTGCACCGCCAGGCTGGCTTCCCGGTCAAAACCCCGCAGCAGGTGGTCACTGCGCACCAGCTGGGTCACCGTCACCCCCAGGCCATGGAGGATGCAGGCGAATTCACAGGCGATGAAGCCGCCTCCCACCACCACCACGGCGTCGGGCAGGCTCTCGAGCAGGAACAGGTCATCGCTCACCCAGCCCAGGTCGGCGCCCGGAATGTCCGGGCGGTGGGGGCGCCCACCCACGGCGATCAGGATGCGTTCGGCGCACAGCTCGCGCTCGCCGCCATCGGCCTGGCTCACCACCACCGTGTGGGCGTCGGCGAAGCGGCCCCAGCCCGGCACCAGATCCACCCCGGCTTTCTCCAGCAGACCGATGTGCAGCCGGTTGAGCCGGTCGACTTCAGCGCGCACGTTGGCCAGCAGGGTGGCCGGATCGGGCTGCACCGGCGGCACCATCCAGCCGTAGCTGGGGGCATCGGCCAGGGTGTGGGCGTAGGCCGATCCGTACACCAGCAGCTTCTTGGGAACGCAGCCGCGGATCACACAGGTGCCGCCCACCCGATCGCCCTCCACGATCGCCACGCGGGCGCCGTAGGACGCGGCCCGCTTGGCGGCCGCCAGCCCACCGGAGCCGGCGCCCAGCACGATCAGATCAAAGTGTTCGCTCATCAGGACGCTGTAGGGGGAAGGCTGGCGCCATCCAGCCTGGCGCCCTGGAGGTTGGCACCGGCGAGGCGGGTGTCGCGCAGGTCACAGCCGCGCAGGGGAGGGAGCGGGTTCAGGAAGGCGGTGCGCCGAGCTCAGCCCTCATCATCCAGAGGGTGTCGTCCTTCACCCACAGCAGGTAGAGACGATCGTCCACCAGCACCGACTGGCCATGGACCACCGGCAGACCGGCAAGGCGGGCTGCGTCCACGGGCAGGGACCGGAGCGCCAGGGAGGCGGGGAGCTTGCGCAGCTCGTCGGGCGGGGTGCCCTGTGCGGTCGCCGTTTCCCAGCTGACGTCGTAGGGGTTGGCTGGCGGGACAAGCAGCAGCAGGCCTGCGAAGGTGGTCTCGGTGGCCTCTGGCTCGACCGCCGGGGCTTCGGGGTTCGGACTGGCCGCCTTATTGGGTTCTGCTGCGTCGTCGTCGCTGTCCGGTGACGGGTCGGACCCCGTCTCGGCGGAGCCCGTGTCCGTTTCCACCGCTTCGAAACCGTCGGTGCTGGAGGCAGTGGACAACGGGAAGGCATCGCCCGGGGCATCCGCCAGCAGATCGAGGGGAGGGGGAGGCAGGCTGTCGCCGAACGGCACCTCAACGCTGTTGAGATCCGGTGTTGCCTCAAGACCATCGCTGAGTTCCAGCAGTTGCTGGGTGTCCTCCGCGGCGGGCGCCTCCTGGGCGTTGACGAGCCGGTTCTGGCGCATCTGCAGCAGGCTCAGGCCGACTGCGTTGACCAGCACTGCCGCCACGAGGGGCAGGGTGAGCGGCTCCAGAGGAGAGCGACGCCAGCGGTTGCGCAGAACCAGAATCCGGGTGCGGGCCTGGTCGAGGTAGGGGCGGAGATCAAGGACCGGAGCGAAGCGGGCCATGGGGATTGTCAGGGGGAAGGCAGGTGCAGTTCGATCGGAAGGCCCGCTGGTTTCAGCTGGCTGACCAGGTCCTGAACGTCGGCCCAGCTCACCTGGGGGGCTGGCATCAGGCGGAGGCGCAGCTCCTGGTTCCTGGACGACGCCTCCTGGAGAAGAGCGGGCAGCCCCTCAGCCGCAATGGGCTGGTTCCACAGCGAGATCCGCCCTCCCGGCTCCAGCCGAAGGGCCAGGATGAGCTCGCTTGCCTCGCGCTGCGCGACCCGCTGGGGCCCGATCAGAAGAGCCAGCGCCACGCCCGCCAGCAGGGTCGACATCGCCCCGATCACCAGGCCATCCCGCGGCGAAGGCAACCTGTTCATGGCGTCGAAGGCGGCAACTCCACCCGCAGGCCGTGCCCTTCGAGCCACCGCAGCGAGCGGGCGACCTGTCCGCTGCTGAGGGACCGGGAGGGGAGATAGCGGGCTGTGCGTGCCGGGGCCAAGGCGTCGAGCAGCTCTCCCAGCCCCTGCCGGTTGATCGGATCTCCGTTCATGAACCAGCGATCCTCCCCAACCTGAATCAGAACCAGGTCTTCAGGGCCGGGAGCGGTGAGGCTGGTGGCGGTGGTGCTCGGTTGGAGGGGCTGCCGGGCCCAGAACTCCGGCAGAACGGACACCCCACCACAGACCACCAGGGTGGAGGCCACCAGGCTGAGCAGGGCGGCGTTCACGGCAGACCCGCCTCCAGACGCCGTTGGCGCCAGCGGTGCAGCCGATCGAGCTGCCATTGCCGCAACGCCTGATTGGCGAACAGGCAGGTGGTGGCGATCACGCTCACCGTCAGCCCCAGGGCGGTGCTGGTGAGCACCAGTCCATAACTGCGCAGGCTGGCTCCAGCGGGAACCAGAAGCTGGGGACCCAGGCTCGCCAGAACCCGCATCAGGCCGATCACGGTGCCCACCAGTCCGAGGAGTGGGCCGATCACGCTGGCCGCGTGGAGCAGGGGTTCGCCGTAGCGCATCTCCCGGTCCCAGTCGTCGAACTGGCGCTCCAGTGCGGCTGTTCCCCCTTCGGCCAGATGGGTGCAGAGGAGCTTGCGGGATTCCCTCCGGCGCCACCACAGCACCCAGTAGCGCCAGCGGTCGAACCCGACCGTGAGAACGGCGATCGAGAGCAGGATCAGGGGAACGGCAACCGGGCCGTAGATGCCGAGGAACGGTGCGTTCACCGGGTCCTGAAGGGTTTGGGCCAGCATCGTATTGACTCTGTCGTCGCCTGGCCTGTGTCGGGCTGGCTTGACAGGGCTTGCCTGTGCGTGTGTCCGTTCAGGCCGTCGTTCAGCCCTTCGATCAGCTTCCGTCCCTGGTGCTGGCGGCCCATCACCACCCCGGACTGATCACCGCCTGAGGCCTACGGCCACAGGACCCCCTCGATGCGGGCGTCGGTGAGGTTGGCTCCGCTGAGCCGGGTATCGCGCAGGTCACAGCCGCGCAGGTCGGCAGCCTGGAGATCCACGCCGCTGAGATCGGCGCCGTAGAGGCAACACCCGCGCAGGTCGGCGCCGTGAAGCTGGGCGCCGCGCAGCTGGGCGAAGCTCAGGTCGGCCCGCTGGAAGTCGGCCCCACCCAGGTCGGTGAGCTGATCGAGGCCGGAGCGGAAGTCGGCTTCCACCAGCCGGGCATCGCACCAGCGGCTGCCCGCCGCCAGCACGCCGCGCAGGCAGGCGCGGTGCAGCAGGGCGGCGGAGAAGTCGGCCCCCTGCAGCCGCGAGCCCGAGAGATCGGCCTCGTGCCACTGGGATTCGCGCGCCAGCAGACCCGAGAGATCGGCCCCCCAGAGCAGGGCCTGCTGGAAGCAACAGCCCTCCACCCGGGCCTGGTGCAGGCTGGCGCGCCCGAAGCGGGCCTCCTTGAAGCAGCTGTCCTGGAGCTCACAGCCCGAGAGGTCCAGATCCACACCGTCGAGGTCGCTGAGGCGCAGCCCCTGGAAGCGCTGGCGGCCAGCGGCCAGGGCGGCCCGCAGCTCCTCCAGGTTGGCGGGCAGGGAGTCGATCACACCTAAAGGATGGCCGCCAGGGCATCGAGCTGCTGGCGGCGGGAGGCCAGCAACTGCTTCTCAGCCTGGGCCAACAGCTTGAACACCCCCTTGTCGGCCACCTCGTAGAACACAAGGCTGCCTTCCGGACGCCGCTTCACCACCCCGGCGATGGTGAGCAGCTTGAGGTGCTTCGACACCAGGGCCTGGCTGAGGCCGGTGCGCTCCACAACGGCGGTGACGTTGAGGGGGCCCTGGCGCAGGGCATCGAGCACCGCCAGGCGGTTGGGCTCGGAAAACACCTTGAAATACTCGGCCAGGGCGTCCATTTGGATGGGTTGGGCTGG
>SLIG01000054.1 GCA_007135755.1 Cyanobium sp. | reverse complement strand
GACCGAGAGTCCAGTCTCTGACGAGAATGGGTCGCCTGAGATTCGAACTCAGGACCAATCGGTTAAAAGCCGAGTGCTCTACCGCTGAGCTAGCGACCCGCGCCCATCGGGCACGGGGAGACCGTATCACCCGACGGCCACCGTCTCCAACCGGGTCCCGGGGCGGACAAGGAGGGGCACCTGGCCACCATCCCGTCGACAATGGTGTGCCGCCAGCCTGCCTCCGCCATGGGTCCCGCAGCATCCCCCGGGAAGCCCGCCACCCCCTGGCCTGAACCGCAGGTGGACGGCGACGCCTGGGTGGCGGATTCGGCCGTGCTGATCGGCGATGTGCGCCTGGCGGCCGGTGCCAGCCTCTGGCCCACCGCCGTGGCCCGCGGGGACGTGTGCCCGATCGTGGTCGGAGCGGGCAGCAACGTGCAGGACGGGGCGGTGCTGCACGGCGATCCCGGCCAGCCGGTGCTGATCGGCGCCGATGTCACCATCGGCCATCGCGCCGTGGTGCACGGGGCCACGCTGGAGGACGGCTGCCTGATCGGCATCGGCGCCGTGGTGCTCAACGGGGTGACCGTGGGGGCGGGTGCCCTGGTGGCTGCCGGGGCGGTGGTGACCCGCGACGTGCCCCCAGGGGCCCTGGTGATGGGGGCCCCGGCCCAGGTGAAGCGGGAGCTCAGCGCCGAGGCCATCGCCGAGCAGCGGCAGCACGCCCGCCGCTACCGCCAGCTGGCCATGGCCCATGCCGGCCGCAGCAGCGATCCGGGATTCGGCAACCCGGGAACCGACAGCGCGGCCTGATGACCCGCTGATTGCCAAACGCTGCGGGCGCCGCCGCAAAACCCGGGGCGGTCCGTAGGATCGCGCCACCGTTTCCCTGCCCTCCCCATGGACCTCCGGCTGGTGCTGGTTGCCGCTCCGATCCTCCTGGCCGCCAGCTGGGCGGTGTTCCACATCGGTCGCGCCGCCGTGGGTCAGGTGCAACTGATGATCAAGCGGGCCCGCGCCTGAGGTTGCCTTGCCCGTGCTGGTGATCGGTGCCGGCCTCGCCGGCACCGAGGCGGCCTGGCAGATCGCCCGTGCTGGGCTGGCCGTGCGGCTGGTGGAGATGCGCCCCCTGCGGCGCTCGCCTGCGCATCACAGCGGCGAGTTTGCCGAGCTGGTGTGCAGCAACAGTTTCGGGGCCCTGAGCAGCGACCGGGCCGCCGGCCTGCTCCAGGAGGAGCTGCGGCGCCTGGGCTCGCTGGTGATCGGCACGGCCGATGCCCATGCCGTGCCCGCCGGCGGCGCCCTGGCCGTGGACCGGGCCCGCTACAGCGCCGCTCTGACCGCGGCCCTGGAGCAGCATCCGCTGGTGACGGTGGAGCGGCGCGAGCACACCGAGCTGCCAGCGGCGGGGGAGATCGCCGTGCTGGCCACCGGCCCGCTCACCAGCGAGCCCCTGGCCGAGCAGCTGCGCGCCTTCACCGGCCGCGCCGACTGCCACTTCTTCGATGCCGCCAGCCCGATCGTGGACGGGGAGAGCATCGACCTCTCGGTGGCCTTCCGGGCGTCGCGCTACGACAAGGGCGACGCCGACTACATCAACTGCCCGATGACCAAGGAGCAGTTCCTCGCCTTCCGCGAGGCGCTGCTGGCGGCGGAGCAGGCCGAACTCAAGGATTTCGAACAGGAGAGCGCCACCTTCTTCGAGGGCTGCCTGCCGATCGAGGAGCTGGCCCGCCGCGGCGAAGACACCATGCGCTACGGCCCCCTCAAGCCGATCGGCCTCTGGGATCCCCGCTGGGGCGACGTGAACGACCGTGATCTGCGCCGCGCCAAACGCGCCTACGCGGTGGTGCAGCTGCGCCAGGAAGACAGGGACGGCCGCCTCTGGAACCTGGTGGGCTTCCAGACCAACCTCAGGTGGGGCGAGCAGAAGCGGGTGCTGCGGCTGATCCCGGGGCTGGAGAACGCCGAATTCGTGCGCTTCGGGGTGATGCACCGCAACACCTTCCTGGAATCACCCCAGCTGCTCGATCCCACCCTGCAGTTCCGCCGCCGGCCCACGCTGCTGGCCGCCGGGCAGATCACCGGCACCGAGGGCTACGCGGCGGCGGTGGCCGGTGGCTGGCTGGCCGGCACCAACGCCGCCCGGCTGGCGCTGGGCCAGGAGCCGATCAGCCTGCCGCCCACCACCATGATCGGGGCCCTCACCCACTTCATCGCCGAGGCCCCCTGCGGCGGCACGGGCAAGCGGGGCGGTTTCCAGCCGATGCCGCCCAACTTCGGCCTGCTGCCCGAGCTGAGCGAGCGCATCCGCGGCAAGCGTGAGCGCTATGGCGCCTACCGCGACCGGGCCCTGGCGGATCTGGAGCTCCACCGCCGATGACCGCGACGGCACGCCGGATCGAACGGGCTTCTCTCAGCGTGGGGGTGATCGGCAATGTGCTCGGCGCCGTCGCCGGCATCGCCGTCTTTCAGATGTCACGGGCGGAGGCCCTGCTGCTCGATGGGCTCTATTCGGCGGTGATGTGCGGCACCGGGCTGGTCGCCATGCAGATCAGTGCCAATGCGGTGCGGCCGCCCACCCGCGCCTACCCCTACGGCTACGCGGGCCAGGAAACCCTCTACGTGCTGTTCCGCTCCCTGGTGCTGATCGGGGTGATCGGCGTGGCCGTGATCCAGTCCGGCCTGGCGATCTTCTCCTTCAGCCGCGGAACCCCGGTGGAACCCCTGGTGCTGACACCGGTGGCCTGGTACGTGCTGTGGATGTCGGCCCTGTGCCTCGGCCTGGCCTGGCGCCACCGGCGCGACTGGATCCTCACCAAGCGCCGCAGCGAGGTGCTGCGCAGCGAGTATCAGGCGGCGGTGCTCGACCTCAAGCTCACCCTTGCCGCGGGCCTGGCGCTGCTCAGTGCGCCGCTGCTGGAAACCACCCCACTGGCAGTGATCGTGCCGATCACCGATCCCCTGCTGGTGCTGGTGCTGAGTGCGGCGGTGATCCGCGATCCGTTGCAGACCTTCCTGGCGGCCATCAACGAGGCGGCCGGTGCGGCCTGTGGCCCCGAACTGGTCGCCCGGGTGCGCGCCGGCGTCGAAGAGCTGCTGAGTTCGCTGTCCGTCCGGCTGCTCGACCTCACCGTGATGAAGACAGGCCGCACGTATCTGGTGGTGGTGTACGTCAATGCCGAACGCCCGATGAACGCCGCGGAGTTCGACCAGTTGCGCGAGCGCGTGCAGGAACGCTGCCAGTCGCTGTTGGGCGCTCTGCTGTTCTGTGAGGTGATTCCCACCGCCCAGGCTCCGTTCGACCCGGGCCAGGACGGGGACTGAGCCCATGCACAACGTGTTCGTGATGGCCCCGGAGGTGCGAGCCGCCTTCGAGAACGTGCGCCGGGTGGAGAGCTACCGGCTCGAAGGTTGGATGAATCCACGGGATGTGGATGTGTTCTGGCTGCGCTTCGAGCGCTACTTCGACGACCTCCACTACGCCCTGGACACGCTGTACGGCGACCGCGCCGATACCCTCGAGCAGTTCGGCCGGCTGTTCGGCCGGATGGTGCAGGCCTATGCCGAGCGGCCTGATCCGCTCAAGGTGCTCGATCTGGAACGGCAGTTCACCCCCCGCTGGTTTCAGCGCACCAACATGGTGGGCTACAGCTGCTACACGGATCACTTCGCCGGTGATCTCGAGGGTGTGCGCGGCCGCATCGATTACCTGCAGGAGCTGGGCGTCACCTATCTGCATCTGATGCCGCTGATGCAGCCGCGGCCGGGCCCCGACGACGGCGGCTATGCCATGGCGGATTGCCGCAGGGTGCGGCCCGATCTGGGCACGATCGACGATCTGCGCCGGCTGGCGGCGGATCTGCGCGAACAGGGCATCACCCTCTGCCTCGATCTGGTGCTCAACCACGTGGCTCGCGAACACCCCTGGGCCCAGCGGGCGCTGGCGGGGGAGGAGCGCTACCTCGACTACTTCCACACCTTCAGGGATCGCTCCCTTCCGGATGCCTACGAGCGCACCCTGCCGGAGATCTTTCCCGACGACGCCCCCGGAAATTTCACCTGGGTGCCGGAGATGGCGGGGCAAGGGCGATGGCTGTGGACCACCTTTCATGACTACCAGTGGGATCTCAACTACAGCAATCCCGAGGTGGTGCATGAGATCGTGGATCTGATGTTCTTTTATGCCAACCTCGGCGCCGGTGTGCTGCGGCTGGATGCCGCACCATTCCTGTGGAAGCGGCTGGGCACCAACTGTCAGAACCAGCCGGAAGTGTTCCTGTTGATCCAGGCCTTCCGCGCGATCCTGCGCGTGGTGGCCCCCGGGGTGATCCTCAAGGCCGAGGCCATCGTTCCTCCCGATGCCCTGATCCGCTACCTGGGGGTGAAGAGCACGGTGGAGAAACAGTGCGAACTGGCCTACGACAACCAGCGGATGGCGCTGCTCTGGAGCTGCCTGGCCACCCGCAAGGCAACGCTGATCACCGAGGCGCTGCACAAGGCACCCCGGCTGCTGATCGGCTGCGCACCGGTGAACTACCTGCGCAACCACGACGACATCGGCTGGGCGATGACCAATGAGGATCTCGCCGCGGTGGGTGAGACCCCTGATCTGCACCGGCAGTTCCTCAACGACTTCTACACCGGACGGTTTCCTGGCTCGTTCGCCCGCGGAGCCCTGTTTCAGCGGAATCCCGCCACCGGTGATGCCCGCATCACCGGCACCACCGCCTCCCTGGCCGGCCTGGAGACGGCCCTCGAGCATGGCGATGGGGCTGCGGTCGAGCGCGCCATCCGCCGCATCCTGCTGCTCCATGCCCTGATCCTGGGCGCCGGCGGCATCCCCGTGATCCACATGGGCGATGAACTGGGTCTCACCAATGACGGCACCTACCGCAGCGACCCCCAACGGGCCAGCGACAACCGCTGGCTCAACCGACCGCAGATGGACTGGCAGCGGGCGCGCCAACGCCACGACACGCGCAGCGTTCCGGGCCGGATCTTCCAGGGCCTGCAGCGGCTGATCGAGGCCCGCCGCCGCACCTCCCTGTTTCACGGCTTCGGCCTGTTCCAGCCCCTCTGGACCGACAACGAGCACGTGCTGGGCTACGCCCGCAAGCGCCCGGAGGGCACGGTGCTGGTGCTGGCCAACGTCGAGGAGTGCCCCCAGACGGTGGATGCGGCCCTCCCCCGCCACGCCGGCCTCTCAGGGGAGACCCATGATCTGTTGGCAGGAGGAGCACCGCCGCTGCAGCGGCACGGACGCCTGCAGCTCGACGCCCTCAGCTGCCGCTGGCTGGTGGACGGCTCTGCGGAGTCTCTGAGCCCGCTCAGAACAGACCGAAAAACCCGCCCTTGAGGCGGATCTGCACGGGGCTGTCCTGGCTGTCGATCCTCACGTGGGAGTCCACGTGGATCGGCTTGGGCGTGGCCACATCCACCGTCCCCTGCACCGGCAGGGGCCGCTCGGCGTTCACGTCCACGCTGCCCTGCACCGGCAGGGGCGCATCGGCCCTCACCGCCGCCGTCACATCCACCGCCCCCTGCACCGGCAGCGGCGCGGCGGCCTTCACCTCCACGGGGCTGGACACCACCACCCGCGGCTCACCGCTGATCGGCACCGGATTGGGGGTCTCGATCGCCACGCTGCCGCGCACGGTGACGAACTCGTCGAGATCAATGCCGATGGATTGATCGAGCTGATCCACCTTGATCGGCTTGGCCAGCTCCTCCACCTGGGCCTTCACCGCCAGGGGCTGATCCAGGGGCATGGCCAGCCGGATCGGAATCGGGCGGCTGAGCACCTGCAGCAGCACGCCGCCGAGCACGGCGGACGAGGCGACCACGGCCGTGGGCCAGCGCACCGCCAGCAGAACCTTGAACCAGGTGGTGTCTTCGACGGCAGCGGACATGGGATCAGCGGGTTACAACCACCCCCGTAGGAAGCCCTTCATGGCCTCCTGCTGGGCACCCTCATTCAACCTGCAGCACCCAGGGGCTGCCGCTCGCGAGCCAGCGATCTCTGGCTGCTGAGGGGTGCTACTGAGGGGTTCGGATCCCTAGGGTCGCCCCAGAGCCTCTCCTCCACCACGGTGCCACCAGTCCCTTCGGCCACCAGCCTGAGCGTGCCCACCACTGCCGCCGGGGAGCCGGTGGTGGCCCAGGGCTCGGATGCGCAGCGCTGGGATGTGGTGGTGATCGGCAGCGGCATCGGCGGCCTGGTGACCGCCAGCCAGCTGGCCGCCAAGGGCGCCTCGGTGCTGGTGCTGGAGCGCTACCTGATCCCGGGGGGCAGCGGCGGCAGCTTCAAGCGTGAGGGCTACACCTTTGACGTGGGCGCCTCGATGATCTTCGGCTTCGGCGAGAAGGGGCACACCAACCTGCTCACCCGCGCCCTGGCCGACGTGGGCCAGCACTGCGCCACGGTGCCCGACCCGGCCCAGCTCGCCTACCACCTGCCCGGGGGACTGAGCGTGGCGGTGAACCGCGACTACGAGCGCTTCATCGCCGACCTCACCGCCCTGTTCCCCCACGAGGCGCGAGGCATCCGCGCCTTCTACGACACCTGCTGGCAGGTGTTCCGCTGCCTTGATGCGATGCCGCTGCTGTCGCTCGAGGACCCGGCCTACCTGGCCAAGGTGTTCTTCAGGGCTCCCCTGGCCTGCCTGGGGCTGGCCCGCTGGCTGCCGGTGAACGTGGGCGACGTGGCCCGCCGGCACATCACCGATGAGCAGCTGCTGCGCTTCATCGACATGGAGTGCTTCTGCTGGAGCGTGATGCCGGCCGATCTCACGCCGATGATCAACGCCGGCATGGTGTTCTCCGACCGCCACGCCGGCGGCATCAACTACCCCAAGGGTGGGGTGGGCGTGATCGCCGGCAAGCTGGTGGCCGGCCTGGAGGCCCACGGCGGCGCCATCCGTTACGGCGCCCGGGTGGTGGAGGTGCTGCTGGAGGGCGAGGGCGGCAGCACCCGGGCGGTGGGCGTGAAGCTCGCCAGCGGCGAGACGATCCCTGCCCGCCGGGTGGTGAGCAACGCCACCCGCTGGGACACCTTCGCCGGCACCCCCGGCAGCGATGGCGCCGTGGCCCGGCCCCTGATGGCCCGGCCACTGGTGGACGAAGCCCACACGCCCCGGAGCGAAACCACCTGGCGGCGCCGCTACCGACCCTCGCCCTCCTTCCTCTCCCTGCACCTGGGGATCGACGCCGGTGTGGTGCCGGAAGGATTCCACTGCCACCACCTGCTGCTGGAGCGCTGGGAGGAGATGGAGGCCGAGCAGGGGGTGGTGTTCGTGTCGATGCCCACCCTGCTGGATCCCTCCCTGGCCCCGGAGGGCCGCCACATCCTGCACACCTTCACGCCCAGTGCCATGGAGCACTGGCAGGGGCTCAGCCCCAGCGCCTACGCCGCCAAGAAGGCCGCCGACGCCGAGCGCCTGATCGCCAGGCTGGAGGCGATCCTGCCTGGGCTGACGGGCGCGATCCGCCACCGGGAGATCGGCACCCCCCGCTCCCACCGCCGCTTTCTCGGCCGCGCCGGCGGCAGCTACGGACCGATCCCGGCCCTGCGCCTGCCGGGTCTGCTGCCCATGCCCTTCAACCGCACCGGGGTGAAGGACCTCTACTGCGTGGGCGACTCCTGCTTTCCCGGCCAGGGTCTCAATGCCGTGGCCTTCAGCGGCTTCGCCTGCGCCCACCGCATCGGCGCCGACCTGGGCCTCAACCCCTGGCAGCTGCCCGACTGACAGCGTCGATAGGCTGAGCCCATGAGCACCGATTCCAGCGGAGCAGCCAGCGGCTCCCCCCAACCGAGCGCCGAGCAACTGGCGCGTTACCTCGAGCAGCGGGGCGACCTCAGCAAGCCCTGGATGCTGCAGATGCTGCGCCTCTCCAAGCTCAAGGAGGCCAAGGAGTCGATGGATCCCCGCGACTACATCGCGAAGCTGCAGGAGGCCCACGCCGACCTGATGCGTCTGGGGGAGTTCTGGAAAGGCCGCGAGGCGGAGGTGTTCGGCGGGCGCTACCGCCCCTCCGAGCTGATCGAGCCGCTGCCGGGGTCCCCCGAGGACCGCTGAGCTCCGCGATGCCACCCGCGAGCCCCGGCGCCAGTGCCGACACCACCAGCAGCCGTCATCCGATGGCGCCGCTGATCCGCTTCACGCTGATCAGCCTCTACCTGGCCCTGGTGCTGCCCCTGCCCTGGCAGGCCCCCCAGCCCCTGAGCGCAGCCCTGTGGCTGGCCGTGGTCCTGGGTCTGGTGCTGGTGCTGGCCATCACCAGTGAGCAGGTGGAGGTGGATGCCAGGGGCATCCGCGTGGGCCACCCGGCCTGGTGCGGCTGGTGGCTGCGGCGCGGCTGGCAGCTGTCCTGGTCGTCGATCACCGCCATCACGCCGGTCACCACCAGCCAGGGCGGCCGGGTGTTCTATCTGCGCAGCGGCGATGGCAGCTTCCTGCTGCCCCAGCGGGTGGCCCGCTTCGAGGAGTTTCTGCAGGCCCTGACCAGCCACAGCGGCCTGGACACCAGCCGCATCGGCCGCATCAGTCCGCCCTGGACCTACCGGCTGCTGGCCTGGCTCAGCGGCCTGATGCTGGTGGCTGAGCTGGGCTGGGCGGGCGCTCTGCTGCTCAGGCCCTGAGGCTGCCGAGGGACGGGCGGCGGTCAGGCGCACCCATCTCTCCGTCGGAGAGGGTTTCCAGGCTGAAGCGGTAGCCCTGCTGGCGCATGGTCTCGATGCCGCCACCCTCCCCCAGCCCCGCCTGCTCGAGCTTGCGGCGCAGCGTGAGCACCTGGGTATCCACCGAGCGGGGGCCGCCACTGAAGGGGGGCCAGGCCATGCGCAGCAGTTCCTGGCGGGTGCGCACCACCCCGGGGGGCATGAGCAGGGCACAGAGCAGGGCGAATTCCCGGGGGCTCAGCTCCACGGGCTGATCCCGCAGGGTCACCTGACGCAGCAGCAGGTGCACCTCCAGGGGCCCGACACAGACCCGCTCCTGCAGGCCGCTGCCGCTGCGGCGCAGCAGGGTGCGGCAGCGGGCGGCCAGTTCCTCGAGACCGAAGGGCTTGCGCAACACGTCGTCGGCGCCGGCATCCAGCAGGGTGACCATGGGCTCGGAACCCGAGCGGGCGGTGAGCACCATCACCGGACAGTGCAGCTGGTTGGCCAGGCGCAGGGCACTGCTCTCATCGAGCAGTTCCGCACTCACCAGCAGATCGGGGGCCTGGTCGCGGCAGAGCTGCAGAGCCTCACGGGCCGAGGCCACCGCCGCCGCCAGATGGCCATCCTGCCGCAGCCGCTGGGCCAGCACCGTGCGCAGGGTGGCATGGGGGTCGACGACCAGCACCCGCTTGGCGCCAGCGGCCGACAGAGCGGGGTCTGAAGCGGACGACAGCGGCCGCGACGGGGGTGAGGACGAATGGAGGGGCGTGGAGTCGCTGGTTGTCATGGCCGCTGGGCGCCAGGAATTTGGTATCCCCAGCGACCACAACCTATCGGAGTTGACCAGGGGGTACGGGTATCAGTCGCTGCCTTTGCAACTGACCACCGGGTCCCCCTTGCCAGAATGGCCACACGCTTGCCCCCCACGATGACTGCGCTGCAGCACCCCGACGCCATCCGCCACTTCCAGTCGCTGTGTGACGCCTGTCAGGAACTGGCCAACCGCTACCACGCCCCGGCGGACCTGCGGCTCTACGCCGACGGCTACCTGCACGCCCTGCGGCGCACGGCCGTACTCGACCCCCTGGCCCAGCGCCGGCTGGAGGAGTTGGTGGACCGCTGGATCCTGGACCCCTCCAGCTTCATCGGTGCCGATGGCGACCCGCGCACCCTTTACGAATCGGGGCGCAACGCCTGAGGGTCAGCTGGCCAGGGCAACAGCCAGCTGCTCGCGCAGTTCACCGGAGTTGTACATCTCGATGAGGATGTCGGATCCGCCCATGAATTCCCCGTTCAGATACACCTGGGGGATGGTGGGCCACTCGGAATACTCCTTGATGCCCTGACGGATCTCCATGTCGGAGAGCACATCAAAGGTTTCGAACGGCACACCCACGGCGTGCAGGATCTGCACCACGTTGTTGGAGAAGCCGCACTGGGGCATCAACTTGGTGCCCTTCATGAACACGAACACCGGGCTGCTGGCGATCAGAGCCTCGATCCGTTGCTTGACGCTGGCATCCATGAATCAGCTGGGGGTTGAGGTTTGCAGGGCCAGGGCATGGATCGCCTCACTGGCCAATTCCTGGCGCAGGGCGCCATACACCAGTTGGTGCTGCTTGATGCGGGTGAGGCCGGCGAAGGCACTGGACACCACCTTCACCTGAAGGTGGTCACCGCCGCCGGTGAGGTCTTCCACCTCCACGTCGGCATCGGGCATGGCGTGATGGATGGCCGCCTTGACCTGGTCGGGTTGGACCATCGGACAGTGGGAGGAACGGCCGGAATCTAGGCACCGCTCCCCCCGCACTGGCTAGTTCCCGCCAGCGGCCGCCTGGCCGGCGGTGTAGGGGGTGTTGGCAAAGCCGATCTCCACCAGGGCCTGGTAGGCCTGGCGGCCCTCCTCGCTCACCGGCGTCATCACCTTCACCACCTCCACCAGCAGAGGCACGGCCACCTCGGGCTGGTTCTGCCGGCGGAACAGGGCCGCCAGGCGCAGGTTGGTCTGGGCGAGCACCTGCAGGGTTTCGCGGCCCCTCTGGTCCATTTCCCTGGGGATGCGGGCATCGAGGCCGCGGAAGGCACCGCTGATGTCGCGGTAGAAGCCGAGCAGGCGGCGCGAGAGATCGCGGGCCTGGTCGTAGAGCCGGCGCGCTTCGGTGAGGTCACCGCGGGCGGCAGCGGCATCACCGCGGGCCAGCAGGCCGCGCACGGTGTCGAGGCTGATGGGATTGGTGACGCTGCCTTCCGGGCGACCCACCTCCTGGGCTCGCAGGGGCGTTGCGGCCAGGGGGATCGCCGGAGCCACAGTGGTCAGGGCGATCAGGGGCAGCGTCCAGCCGCGGCGCAGGAGCCGAGCCGGAAGCGGGCTGTGGAACAAGCGGCGCACGGCGCGGAGATTGGGGTGGGCGCGCGAACTCTAAGGGGACTGTTCTCCCGCTTCCCCGGCCTGCAGCGTCCTGGCACGGGAGGCGCTCAACTGAGTGGCCCGCTGCTCCTGCTGCGCGAGCGCCAGCGCCAGATGGCGGGTGAAGGCACGGGAGGCATCCCGCCCCTCTTCCTCGATCCGCATCGGCTCGCCGAAGCAGACCGCCGCCCGGTCACAGGGCCGGGGCCAGGGGTGGCCGTAGGCCAGACCCACCGGCACTACCGGGACGGACACCCCGCGGCTGAGGGCCAGGGCCGCCAGGCGGGCCAGGCCCTGCTGCAGGCGGATCGGCTCATCGCCGTGGCGGCGGATGCGCCCCTCGGGGAACAGCACCAGCTGCTCGCCCGCCTCCAGCAGCTCGACGGCATGGCGCAGGCTGGTGAGCGAGGGGCGTTGCTGGTTGACGGCAAAGCAGCCCAGGCGCTGCAGAAACCAGCCCTGCACCCCCGCCATCTCATCGCTGGTGACCATGAACCGGCAGTCGCGGCCGGTGGCGCGGCGGCCGGCGGCATGGGGCAGCAGCAGGGCGTCCCAGCGCGACTTGTGGGTGGGCGCCAGCAGCAGGGGACCCTGACGTGGCAGCCGCTCCACCCCTTCCACACGGATGCCGCGGAACCACAGCGGCAGAGTCAGGTCCTGGGTGAGCACCATCGCCAGCGGCGCCAGCCAGGGGCTGATGCGGCTGATCTCCGGCTCGTCCGCGAACGGTGCCATCTCTGCGCTGCGGGGCATGGAGAGCGAAGGGGCCGGCACATCCCGTGAACCACGGAGCCGGCAAGCTAGGGAGGGCCAGCCCGGTTATCGGCCCGCAGAGGGCAGTTGCCGTTCCGGCGCAGGGCCGGCCGCCCCCATCGCGCTGCATAAGATCCGGGTTTGGCTGCGGATGTGATGGCCAGTCTCGGCGTCAACATCGACCACATCGCCACTGTGCGCCAGGCGCGGCGCACGGTGGAGCCCGATCCGGTGTCCTATGCCCTGCTGGCCGAGCTGGGCGGTGCCGACGGCATCACCGTGCACCTGCGCGAAGACCGCCGCCACATCCAGGACCGCGATGTGGAGCTGTTGCGCCAGACGGTGCGCAGCCGGCTCAATCTGGAGATGGCCGCCACCGCCGAGATGGAGGCGACCGCCCTGCGCGTCGGCCCCGACATGGTGACCCTGGTACCGGAGAAGCGTCAGGAGGTGACCACCGAGGGAGGACTCGATGTGGCCGGCCAGCTGGACGCCCTGCAGGGCCTGGTGGGCCGTCTGCAGGGCGCCGGCATCGCCGTGAGCCTGTTCGTGGATGCGGACACGCCCCAGCTGGAGGCCTCTGCCGCCACCGGTGCCCGCTGGGTGGAACTGCACACCGGCGGCTACGCCGAGGCGGGCTGGGAGGAGCAACCCACGGCGCTGGCGCGCCTGGAGGAGGGCTGCTTCATCGCCCGCAGCCTGGGCCTGCGGGTGAACGCCGGCCACGGCCTCACGTATCAGAACGTGGAGCCGGTGGCGGCGATCGAGGGCATGGAGGAGCTCAACATCGGCCACACGATCGTGGCCCGGGCTCTGGCCGTGGGCCTGGAGCAGGCGGTGCGGGAGATGAAGGCGCTGGTCCAGAATCCTCGCCGCGACCCCCTGTTCGGCAGCCGCCAGCCATGAGCACGTATCACTTCGTCGCCGCCAGCGAGCGCTTCCTCACCGAGGAGGAGCCCCTGGAGGAGGTGCTGCGGGAACGGGTGCGCCACTACGGCGAGCAGGGCAAGGAGATCGACTTCTGGCTGGTGCGGCGGCCGGTCTTTCTGGAGAGCGCCGAACTGGCCGCCAGCAGCCAGGCCGTGCCACGGCCGGCGGCGGCCGTGGTGTCCACCGACGAGACCTTCATCACCTTTCTGAAGCTGCGGCTGGAGTTCGTGCTCAAGGGCAGCTTCGAGGCCCCCAGCGGCGCCATTCCCGACGCCCTGGCCAGCGCTGCCCCCGCCAACAGCCCTGGCTAGAACAGCCCCCGTCTAGAACAGCCCCAGGAACCGGCGGCGGGGCTTGTCGGCCGCGCCCTGAGCCGCGCTCTGATCCGTCTCCTTCCCCTGGCCGCTCTCCTTCCCTTGACCCCCGTCCTGCTGGTAGCGGGGCTTGTTGTCGCCGATTGTGAGCAGGGCCTCCTTGTTCTTCCACCACACCCAGTCGCGGATCGGCGGCGTGTTGGCCAGTTGCTCGCGGCTGAGGCCCAGGCCGAGCTTGGCGGAGGCGTCCAGCAGCACATCCAGCATCTGCTCGCCATCGCTGCAGCGCGCCAGGGCCTCGTTGGTGCGCTTGGCGCCGTTGAGGGCCTGCACCAGGGCCTTCACCCGCTGGCTCACCGGCATCGAGCGCAGATCCATCCCCAGCCCCACAGACGCAGGGCCGACCGTACCAATGGCGGGGCGGAGCTGGGGGCGAAGCGGGACTGGTGACAAGAACGCCGTCGGGACGCAGACTGTGTTCAACGCCACAGATTGATGCTGCCCCGATCCCGGCCAGCCCGTCACTGGATCGTCGGTGACGTCCATGGCTGCGCCGATTCCCTGCAGCGGCTGCTGCAGCTGCTCCCCGCCGACGACCGGGTGGTGCTCTGCGGCGATGTGATCAACCGTGGCCCCCAGATCCAACGGGCCATGGAGCTGGCCTGGGGCCTGGTGCGCAGTGGGCGGGCCGTGTGGCTGCAGGGGAACCACGAGGCCGAGCTGGTGGCTGATCTGGAGCGGGAGGATGGCAGCGGCCTCAATCGGCTGGCCGGCTGCGACACCTACCGCCAACTGGGAGCCCCCCTCTGCCGCCTGTGGCGCCGGCGGCTGGCGGCCCTGCCGCAGGTGCTCCAGGGGCGCAGCTGGCTGGCCACCCATGCCGGCTTCGACCCCCACAGCTGGCAGCCCGACCTGCAGGTGCGCCACCGGTTCTGGCACGCCTACGACGGCCGCTACGGCCAGGTGGTGGTGGGGCACACCCCCGGCAAGCACCTGCGCCACTACCGGCAGGGAGCCATCGTGCTCGTGGACACGGGCGCCTGCTACGGCGGCAGACTCAGCGCCTACTGCCCGGAAACCGGTCAGGTGGTCCAGGTGAGCGGTCAGGGGCCACGCCAGCTGCCCCAGCTGCCACCGGCCCTCCCCCCGGCCATGCGCGACCAGCTGGCGGCACTCCAGCGCCAGCCCCCGGTGGCGCAGCTGCAGCCCATCCTGGGCTGACCCCAACCGGTCTTGCTCACCGTTTTCCGCAGCAATCGGATCGAATGGCTGGCCGACCTGCTGGCCGCCCAGCTGCGGCTGCGGCCACCGGGTCTGTTCGAGCGGGTGGAGGTGGTGGTGAACACCTGGCCCACCAGCCGCTGGCTGGGGGAACAGCTGGCCCTGGGGCTGGGGGATCCCGACAGCCCTTTCGCCGATGGGGTGGCCGCCCAGGTGCGCTTCCCGTTCCCTGGCCAGCACCTGCGCGAACTGGTGGATCGCCTGCTCGCCGACACCGACGCCGACGCGGCCGCGCCCGCGGCCACCGCCGGGCGGGATCCCTGGCGCGCCAGTGAGCTGGTGTGGCCGCTGCTGGAGCTGCTGCCGGCCCTGCTGCCCCGTCCGGAGGCCGCGCCCCTGCGCCACTGGCTGGAGCAGCGCCCCGGCCGGCAGGCCGGGGCGGGACTCGACCGGGCCCTGTGGCAGCTGGGCCGGGCGATCGCCGACGCCTTTGACGACTACGCCCTCTACCGGCCGGTGATGCTGGCGGGCTGGCTGGATGGCCTGGCCCTCGATGACGGCGGCCAGCCCCTGCCCCCGGCCCAGCGCTGGCAGCCCCTGCTGCTGCGCCAACTGGCTGAACGCCTGCAGCGCCAACCCTTCGGGCTGCGGGTCCAGGCGGCCATCAGCCGGCTGCGGCAAGCGGCCGCCGGCGGGGCGTCCCCCCTGGCCTGGGAGCTGCCTGATCGCCTGCGCCTGTTCGGCCTCAGCAGCATGGCGCCGCTGCAGGTGGAGTTGCTCCAGGCCCTCTCCGGGGTGGTGGAGGTGGAGCTCTATCTGCTCACCCCCTGCCGGGAGCTCTGGCGCCGCCGTGACCAGGCCAGCACGGCGCCCCTTGGGGAGGACTGGTTGCTGGCGGTGCCGGGACTGGAGGCGCGCTTCGGCCGGCTGGGGGCCGAGTTCCAGCAGCTGCTGGAGGGCACGGGCGCGGCCCAGCTGGGCCAGTGGCAGGAACGGGACCTGTTCCTGGGGGCAGCCACCGCCGCCGAAGCCGGCGGCCGCATCCCCAGTCTGCTGGAGCAGCTGCAGGAGCAGCTGGTGGATCCAGCCCAGCGCCCAGCCCTGATGCTGCGGCCCGGCGATCACTCCCTGGAGTTCCTGGCCTGTCCGGGACGGCTGCGCCAGGTGCAGATCGTGCGCGACCGGGTGCTGCAGCTGCTGGCCGACGACCCCAGCCTCGCCCCCCGCGACGTGCTGGTTATGACGCCCGATGTGGAGGCCTTCGCCCCCCTGGTGGCGGCCGTGTTCGCCGACGGCAACGCCACCGGCGTGGCCCTGCCCTGGCGCCTCACCGACCGCAGCCAGCAGAGCGATCCCGGGATCGCCCAGGCCCTGCTGGCCCTGCTGGAGCTGGCCGGCGAACGGCTCACGGCCTCCGCCCTCGAGGGGCTGCTGGCCTGCGGCCCGCTGCTGGTCCGCCACGGCATCGACCCCGACGAGGCGGGAGCGATCACGGCCCTGCTGCAGCGGGCGGGCTTCCGCTGGGGCCTCGACGCCAGCGCCCGCGCCGGCGAACCCGGCCACAGCCTCGGCTGGGCGATCGACCGGCTGCTGCTGGGGCTGGTGCTGCCGGAGCAGCCCGGCCTGGCGCCGGCGGCCACCGCCCCCCTGGCCATGGGCACCAGCCTGGAGCAGCAGACCCGCTGGCTGGCGCTGCTGCAGGGGCTGCGGCGGGCCCTGGGGCAGCTGGCCCAGCCGCGCACGCCGGCCGCCTGGGGGCCGCTGCTGCGGCAGCTGCTGGCCGACCTGTTCGCCGACGGCGGCGAGCGGGCCTGGGAGCTGCCCCCCATCCACAGCGCCCTGGCCGACTGGCTGGACGTGGCCGGCGGCAGCACCCTGACGCTGCCGGCGGCCGTGCTGGCGGAGGTGCTGGGGGAACGGCTGGCCGCCGACAGCGGCCGCTTCGGGCACCGCTCCGGCGCCCTGACGATCAGCGGCCTGGAACCGATGCGGGCCATCCCCCACCGGGTGATCGTGCTGATGGGGCTCGATGGCGGCAGCTTCCCCCGCCAGCGCGAGCGGCCGGGGTTCCACCTGCTGGAGCAGCAGCGCCGGCTGGGGGATCCCAGCCCCGCCGATCAGGACCGCTACGTGCTGCTGGAGAGCCTGCTCTCGGCCCGCCAGCACCTGCTGGTCACCTGGAGCAGCCGTGACAGCCGCAACGGCGAGCCGCTGATGCCCAGCACCCCCGTGCGCCAGTGGCTGGCGCTGCTGGAGCAGGCCCTGGGCCCGGCGGCCATGGGCCTCCTGCTGCGGGAGCCCGCCGCCAATCCGCTGGAGCGGCGCAACTTCCTGCCGGAGGCAGAGCGGCCACCGATCTGCAGCGACCGGCGCCTGCTGCAGGCCCGCCGGTTGCTGGAGCAGCGCCGGCCGGTTCCCCCCACCGCCCTGGCGGCGACGGCTGCCCCGGCCGCGCCGCCGGAGGGGGGCGCCGACAGCGGGCATGGCGACCTGCTGGCCTGGCTGCAGGCCCCCCAGCAGGTGTGGCTGGAGAGCCTGGGCCTGCGGCCGAAGGAATGGGACCAGCAGGTGCTGGACCTCGAGCCCCTCGAGCTCACGGAACGGGAGCGGGCCCGGCTGCTGCGCACGGCCCTGCTGCAGCCGCCCCTGGGCAGCGCTGGCCCCGACTGGCCGGCCGAACAGCAAGGCCGCGGCACCCTGCCGGCAGGAGCCGCCGGCGTGATCGAAGCCCGGCAGCTCAGCCAGCGCTGGCAGTCGCTGCAGGAGCTGCTGGACGGGCTGGGGGAGGAGCGCCAGTGCGAGGCCGCGGCGGCCGGACTGGCGGCATCCCTCAGCTGGCGGGGGGAACAGCTGGTGCTCGTGCACACGGCCAGGGCCCTGCCGGCCCAGTGGCTGCAGCTCTGGCTGGCCCTGCTGCTGGCCTGCGCGGCGCAGCAGCAACCCGGCGGGGCCCTGCTGGTGGGCCGCGACCAGCAGCGCTTCCGGGTGCACGGCAGCCTCGCCCCCCTGCCGGCCAGCGATGCCCGCAGCCGGCTGGAGCAGCTGCAGGAGCTGCGTGAGCAGCACCGCGCCAGCTGCTGGCCGGTGCCGCCGCGCAGCGGCTGGGCCTGGGCGGAGGCGGAGCTGGCCCGCGCCGGCAGCGGCCTGAAGGCGGCCCGCAACGCCTGGGAGGGGGGCTTCGCCGGGGCGGGCGAGCGCGAGCAGGAGGTGATGGCCCTCTGTTTCGGTGCCGGCCTCAGCGCCGGCGAGCTGGTGGGGGAGCGCTTCTGCCGGGCCGCCCTGGACCTGCTGCAACCGCTGCTTGAGCAGCGCAACCCGGAGCGGGGCGGGGGCCTGCGGCGATGAGCCGGGCGGTGCTGGATTTCGAGCCCAACGGCTTCCCCCTCGAGCCGGGGGTGCAGCTGCTGGAGGCCAGCGCCGGCACGGGCAAGACCTTCGCCCTGGCCCATCTGGTGCTGCGGCTGGTGAGCCGGCCGCAGGATCCCCTGCCCCTGGAGCGGCTGCTGGTGGTGACCTTCACCGAGGCCGCCGCCGCCGAACTGCGCGACCGCATCGGCCTGCGACTGCAGGCGGCCCTGGCCAGCCTGGAGCCCGGCGCCCCGGCCGCGGATGCCGTGCTGGCCGCCTGGCGCGCCGCCCAGGGGGAGGACCCGGCTGTCCTGGAGCGGCTGCGGGGGCTGCTGCTGCTGGCCCTGGAGGCCCTCGATCGCGCCGACATCACCACCATCCATGGGTTCTGCCGCCGCACCCTGCAGCGCCAGGCCCTGGAGGCCGGGCTGGGGCCTGTGCTGGACCTGGAGAGCGACGACGGTGAACGGGCCGCCCAGGTGATCCACGACTACTGGCAGCAGCAGCTGCTCGCCCTGCCGCCGGATCTGCTGGCCGGCCTGCAGCAGCACGGAGTGTCGCCGGAGCGGCTGCAGCGGCTGCTGGAGCGGCTCGACGCTGATCCGGCCCTGGAGCTCGATCCCCTGCCGGCCGGGGTCCAGGAGGGCGACCCCCTGGCGGCGTGGCTGCCTGGCCTCTGGCAGGAGCGCTGGCAGGCGTTCACCGCCCTCTGGGCCGAGCGGGGCGAGGTCCTGGAGCGGGCCTTCTGCGCCGCGGCCGCCGATCTGCGCTCCCGCGGGGCGACTGACACCAAGCCCTACGCCCCCAGCCCCCGCAGCAACCGGGTGGCAGAGCTGGACGGCTGGATCCACGCCGTCAGCCAGGACGGGGCCATCCCCGGCTATGGGGCGGTGCTGGAGCAGGCACTGTTGCGCGCCTACTTCCACCCCGGCCCTTACACCAAGGTGGCCGCCGGCGCTGACGGCGAGACCACGGCGGGGCAGGAGCAGAACCTGCCGGAGCGGGCGCTGCTGGAGGCCACCGCCGCCCTGGTGGACGGCCCGGTGGAACTGGTGCTGAGCCATGCCCTGCGCCACGGCCGCCGGGAGCTGGCGCGGCGCCGCGCCAGCGCCGGCCGGATGGGCTTCGGCGACCTGCTGGCGGCCCTCGACCCCGGTGCCGGCGGCGATCGCCACCAGGCCCTGCTGGCGGCGGTGGGCGAGCGCTACCGGGTGGCCCTGATCGATGAGTTTCAGGACACCGATCCGATCCAGTGGCGGATCCTGCAGCGGGCCTTCGTGGCCGCCACCGGCGCACCGCCCCGCCACCTGCTGGTGATGGTGGGCGACCCCAAGCAGGCCATCTACCGCTTCCGCGGCGGGGAACTGGCCACCTACCGCCTGGCCCGGGGGCAGGCCGACAGCCTCCACGGCCTGCGCGAGAACCGCCGCTCCGCCGCCGCCCTGGTGGAGGCCCTCAATCGGTTGATGGCGGCGGGCCTGGTGGGCTCCGGCCTGGAGGTGCCGCCGGTGCTGGCGCGGGCGGAGAAGGGGGAGCTGCTGCTGGAGCGCGGTGAGTCGCCGCTGCGGCTGCTGCCCCTCGGCGATGACGACCACCAGCCCGGGCAGGTGGCCGGCCTCTGCCTGCAGCTGTTGCGGCGGGGGCTGCGGCTGCAGACCCCGCGTCCCGACGGCAGCCACCAGCAGCGGTCGCTCGACCCGGGCGATCTCTGCCTGCTGGTGGGCACCCACCGCCAGGCCGAGCTGCTGCGCCACGCCCTCGAGCAGCGGGGGCTGCCCAGCCGGCTGGTGAGCCGCGGCGATGTGTTCGCCAGCGAGGCGGCCACCGCCCTGCAGCGACTGCTCGACGCCCTCGCCGATCCCGGCCACCCCGGCCGCCAGCGGCTGCTGGCCGCCTCGCCGCTGCTGGGCTGGAGCGCCGAGCGGCTGGCCACAGCCCCCGAGGCGGCCTGGGAGCAGCTGGCCGACCAGCTGGCGGAGCTGGCCCAGCGCCTGGAGCGCGATGGCCTGCTGGCCTGCCTGGGAGACCTGCTCAGCATCGAGGGGCTGGCGCGGTTGTCGCTGGGGGGGCGGCTGCTGGCCGACCTGCAGCAGACGGCCGAGCTGCTCCAGGAGCGCATGCACCAGCGGGGCCTGGGGGCAGCCGCCGCCGCCGACTGGCTGCGCCGCATCCGCCGGGATCCCGACCGGCGGGTGCCCGAGGAGCACCAGCTGAACAGCACGGCGGCCGATGCCGCGATCGCCGTGGTCACCGTGCACCGCAGCAAGGGTCTGGAGTACCCGGTGGTGATCTGCCCGTACCTGTGGCGGGCCCCGCCAGCCCCCACCGGCAACGCCAGGGAACTGGGGCGGCGCTGGCTGCCGCCCGGCGCCGGTGCCCCCCATCTCGACCTGCACCGCTCCCCCCACTGGGGCCGGGGTCGCCGCGCCGCCCTTGCCGATCAGGCCGCCGCCGAGCAGGAGGCCGAGCGCCTGGCCTATGTGGCCGCCACCCGTGCCCGCCACCTGCTGGTGCTGGGCTGGCCGGAGCAGGTCCGCCGGGGGGCCAATCCCCTGGCGCCCTGGCTGCTGGCGGCCGGGGAGCTACGCGGTGAGCCGGAGCTGCCGCTGCAGCGGCTCGATCCGGCCCTCCTGCCCGGGGCGGGCGAGCGCTGGCAGCCGCCCACGCCGGAGGGAGAGCTGCAGAGCGGCCCCCTGCCCCGCCACCGGCTCGACACCAGCTGGGGCCGCAGCAGCTACTCCAGCTGGGCCCATGGCGGCAGCAGCCTGGCCCCCGCCGAGCGGGAGGAGGGGCGCGACACCAGTGATGCCTCCGCGCCAGCCTCCACGGAAGCTGCTGCGGAGGCTGGCGCCCCGGAGGAGGCCGACTGGGAGCGGCAGGGGCCGCTGAGCGGGTTCCCCCGCGGCAGCGGCCCCGGCGAGGCCCT